>BPUI01000004.1 GCA_019973575.1 Gemmatimonadetes bacterium T265 | reverse complement strand
CGGAAGCGGCCACCGGTGGGGCCGCCGACGCGCCGGCGGGCGACGCCGCCGTCCCCGCGGGGGCGGCCGCTGCCGGGGCGGCGGTGGCCGGGACGCGCTTGCCCGTGGCAGCGGCGGTGACCCCGCCGGCGGCCGCGTCGACGCCGGCGCGGGCGGCGTCGCCGCTCTTGCGCGCTGCGGCGTCGGTGGCGGCCTGCGTGGCGGCGTCCTTGACCTTCTTGAGCCAGCCCTGCGCGTGCGCCGGGACGGCGGGGAGGAGCACGGCGGCAGTGACGGCGGCGGTGAGCACAGAACGCGAACGGGTCGACATGGGAGGCCGGGGGTTACGAAGTGACGGGAAGGCCAGCGAGGGGTCGGAGACGCGGCGGATAAGCCGCGCCCTGCACCACTGCCGGAGCGCGCCGCAACGATGGCCAGGGGGTCTTTCCCTGGCGCGTAGTAAGCGGCCGCCGGTGTCGCCGGGGCGAGCATTAGGCGCGGCCCCGTACCGTGCCTCGCGTGCCGCCCCTTTCCCCGCGACCCGAGCACCTGGCCCATGTCCCGCCTAACGGAACGTTGGAAGCGCAGCCCCCCGCCCCCCGCCCCCAGCGTTTCGCTCGCGGCGGCCCTCGTGGCCCTGGCAGCCCTCGCGGCGGCGGGCGGCGCGCACGCGGCGGCAACCCCGGCTGCCGAGCCGGTGCCGGCCACGGTGGTCGGCAGCTGGTGGTACGGAATCGTCGCGCCCACGGACTTCTGGGACGACCACACGGGCCGCTACGCGGGCAACGCGTACGGCATCTCCGACCAGTACGTGTTCGCGTCGGACGGCACCTACACGCAGCGCACGTACCTCTACACGCAGGCGTATCAGTGCCGCACGCAGGTCTGGGTGGAGGCGCGCGGCACGGTGCGGTTCGCCGGCGCGAGCTTCGCGAAGGCGGTGCAGACCGGCCGCTTCAGGAGCCGCGACACCTGCGCCGCGTCGCGCAACTTCGACCGGCCGATGACCGACCGCGAGCGCGCCGACCGGTCGCGCTCGCACGAGTACGCCCTGCGGACCGACGCGGCGGGCGCGCGGACCCTCCAGATCACCGGCGCGCGGTACGCACCGGCCGACTGAGCTACGCGCCCCGGATCCGGTCCGCGAGCGCCCGCGTTTCGCGCGCGGGCGCCGCGCCCACGTCCCGCCGCAGCCGTTCGACGAGCGCGTCGTAGTGGCCTAACGCGCGCGCGCGCTCGCCGCCGGCGGCCCAGAGCACCATCAGCTCGCGGTGCGCGCCCTCCCGCAGCGGCACGCGCGCGACGAGCGCCGCGAGCGTCGCCGCCCCCTCGGCGATGCGCCCCGCGCGGGCGTACTGACGCGCGAGCGCGTGCATGCCGTCCGCCCACGCCGCCAGCACGGCGTCCTGCACCTCGACGAGCCAGTCGCCACCGGCGGTCGCCTCGCCGAACGGCCCGCGGGCGCGCCCGAACGCGGCCGCCGCGGCGGCGAGAGCGTCAACATCGAGCGGTTCGCGGCGGGGCTCGGCACGGCAGAGGCGGCCGGCGGCGGCAAGCACCGCGTCCACGTCGCAGTCGAGCCGCGCGCCCGGCGCGACCTCGCGCGCCAGCCGGTATCGCCCGTCGGCGAAGGTGATCCACCCCTGATCCGCGCCGTCCACCCCACCGAGCGCCCGGCGCAAGTGGTGGAGCGTGACGTGGAACGCGTTGCGGACGCGCGCCGCCGACGCCTCGGGCCAGAGCGCGACGCCGGCCTGCTCGCGGGTCACGCCGTCCGGGCGCGCCACGAGCAGCAGCAGCAGTTCGGTGACGTTCCCGGTGGGCAGCTCGCGCACGCCTAACGGCACCCCGTGGCGCGCGACCGCGAGCGGCCCGAGCGCGTCGATCACGAGCGCCGCCGGGCCGTGCGGCGCCGCCCGGTCGTGCGCGTCCATGGTGGGGGAACCGGCGACGCTGCCCGGGAGAGTGCCCGCCGCGGAGGGCGGCGTGGGCCCCGCGACGGGGTCGCCGACCGTCGACGCGGCGCCGTCCCCCGCCGCCAACGCGATCGCGCCACCGAGGTCGAGGGCTGCGCCGGCCGCCCACGCCGCGTCGAACGCCGCTGGGCCGGCGGCGCCGCGCGCGGCCGCGGTCGTCGCCGCGTGCCGCGCCCGGTCCGGGCCGATCACCTCGGCGCCGCAGGCCGACCGGAGCGCGGCCGCGGCGCCGAGGAGCCGGGCCGCCGTCGCCCCCCGCGCGGGTGCCGGCCCGGCGTCGCCCGACGGGAGGACGGCCACGGCCGCGAGCGTGTCCAGCGCGCGCGAGACGAACCAAGCGTCGGGCTCGTCGCGCAGCACGGCCACGCTCGCGCGCGCGTGCGCGGCGGCCGCGGCCGCGTCGCCGGCCGCGAGTGCCAGCGTCGCCATCCCTTCGAGCGCGAGCGACAGGAACCACGTCTCGCCGAGCGCGCGGAGGGACGGGACGGCGGCCGCGTAGTCGGCGGCCGCGTCGCGCGGGCGGCCCAGCAAGGCGCTCACGAGCGCGCGGCGCATGCGCATGACCGCGTGCAGGTACGCGTCGCCACCCTGCTGCGCCGCCGCGACGGCGGCGTCCATCGCCCGGAGCGCGGCGTCGGCCTCGCCGCGCATGCTGTGGGCGAAGCCGGCCAGCTGCTCGAGGACCGTGCGCCCGCGCACTGCGGCGGCGCGGAGCGGCGCGTCGAGCGCGGGGTCCCCGGCGCGGGCGGCGTCGACGGCTGCCCAGAGCGCGAGTCCGCGCCGGACCGGATTGAGCATCGCCTCCGGGTCGCCGGCGAAGTAGGCGAGCCCCGCGATCGGGTAGAGCAGCGTCGCCAGCGCGGCCTGCTCGGCCGGCGGGCGCGAGGCGTCGGGCACGGCCTCGGCGTCGGCGGCGTGGAGTGCGGCGTCCGTGAGGGTGCGCGCCTCACCCCACGGCACCCCCGAGAACCAGAACCAGTCGAGCGCGCCGCCGATGCGCACCGCGGTCTGGACGTCTCCGTCGGGGCCGGCGGCCCACGCGAGCGCGGCGCGGACCTCGTCGACCTCGCGCTCCAGCGCGCGGATCGTGCGCCCGCGCGCCGGGCTCCACGCGCCGGGCACCGACGCGGCCGTGAACGCTTCCACCCACGCGGCGTGTCGCGCCCGGGCGCGGCGCTCCGCGTCGGCGCGCTCGCGCAGCCGGGCGAGCGCGTACTGGCGCACCGTCTCGAGCAGGCGGAAGCGCGTCTCCCCGCCCTGCTCGCGCACTTCGACAAGCGAGCGCTCGACGAGGCGGCCGAGCGTCCCGGGGACTGCCGCGCACGCCAGGGGCGGCTCGGCGGGGAACGCGTCGTAAGGCAGGACGCCTGGCGGGTCACCGGGCCCGTCCGCGCACACCGCCTCCGCCGCGTCGAGCGGAAAGGCACCGCGGAACACGGCCAGCCGCGCGAGCAGCAGGCGCTCCTCGCCGTCGAGCAGGGCGTGGCTCCAGTCGAGCAGGGCGCGCAGCGTGCGGTGGCGCGGGAGCGCGGTGCGGCGCCCCCGGGTGAGCAGTGCGAACACGTCGTCGAGCCGCGCCGCGAGCTGCTCGACGCCGAGCGCCGCCACCGACACGGCCGCCAGTTCGAGGGCGAGCGGCAGCCCGTCGAGGCGCGTCGTGATCGCGGCGACGGCGGCGGCGTTCGCGTCGGTGAGCGCGAACGTGGGCTGGGCGGCGCGCGCGCGCTCGACGAACAGCTGCACCGCCTCGTAGTCGGCCAGCGCCCGCCGGGTGGGCGCGCCCGCCGCCCGCCCGCCTGCGAGCGCCGGGGGCGGCGTGCCGAGCGGCGGCAGCGCCCACGCGGACTCGCCCTCGACCGCGAGCGCCTCGCGACTCGTCGCCAGCACCCGGACGCCGGGCGCCGCGCGCAGCAACCGCTCCGTAAAGGCCGCGGCCGCGTCGACCACGTGCTCGCAGTTGTCGAGCACGAGCAACGTGCGGCGCGCGTGCAGCGCGTCGGCGACGGCGTCGGCCACGTCGCGCCCGGGCGCGGCGCGCACGCCGAGCAGCGCGGCCGCGGCCTGCGGCACCTGCACCCCGTCGGCCACGGAGGCGAGTTCCAGCCACCACACGCCGTCCGCGAACGCGTCGGCGCCCGCCGCGGCCGCCTCGACGACGGCCGCGGCCACCTCGCGGGCGAGGCGAGTCTTCCCCGCCCCGCCGGGGCCGGTGATCGTGACGAGGCGCGCGTGAACGAGCGCCTCGGCCACAGCGTCCCGCTCGCGCGCGCGCCCCACGAACGACGAGAGCGCGAGCGGGACGTTGTGGGGCACGGTGCGCACACGGCCCTCGGTCGCGAAAGGGGCGCTTGGGGCGGGTTCGAGGCCGGAAGGGTCGGGCGGGAGCACGGGCAGACGCTGCGGATGTTAGATCCCGCCAATATGCGGGGGCGGCAACTCCGCCCGTGCGACCGCCGACAGTGGGTGCACACCCGGCGACGCCGGCGGCGGCCCCGACCTGCCGCGCCCAGGTGTCGAGGGTGGCACCGCGGACGGCGGCGGGGCCGCCGGCGCGCACCTACCCGGCGGCGACCTGCCGGGCGGGATGACCGGGACGGACGTGACGCCCGACCCGGGCGGCGGCGGCGTGATGTGACGCGGCGCCCGCGCCGTCGGCCCCCACGTTAGGCGGCCGGCGTGCCGCCCGCGGGCAGCGTCGGCATGCGCGTCACCGCCGGCCCGCCGTCGTCCCCGGCGGCGGTCGCGGTGTCGCACGCGAGGTCCGCGTCGGCGACGAGCAGCACTCCCTGGAGCAGCACTCCCTGGGGCGCCCGCGGGCTCGGGTCGGCGGGGGCCGTCATGCGGCGTCGACGCCCGGGACGGCGCGGCGCCACCGGCGCGGGGCGGGGCGCACGACGGCGGCGCGGCGCCCCCGTCCGGACCGGCGGGCCGCGGCGGCGGCCGCCGCGACACCGGGGGCGCGCGTGACGTCGCCCGGGGCGGGAACGCCGCCGGTCACCGGCCCGTGGCGGCGCGCAGGATGAGCGTGGCGACGTCGCTCAGCCGGTACTCGCCCTTCTCCAGCACGCGCTCCGCGGTCCGCCCCAGGTAGTCGCGCTCCGCCGGCGTGAGCGCCTTGGTGGTGAGCACGATGACCGGCACGCCCCGGAGGCGCACGTCGGCCCGCATGGCCGCGAGCACGCCGAAGCCGTCGAGTACGGGCATCATCAGGTCGACCACGGCCACGTCGGGCCGGCGCTTGCGCATGGCCGCGAGCCCCGCCTCGCCGTGCTCGGCCTCCCGCACCGTCGCCCCCGCGCCCCGGAGCACCTGGGCCGTGATGCGGCGCGCGTCGGCGTCGTCGTCGACCACGAGCACGTCGGCGGCCGGTGCCGGCCCGCCCCCGGCCCGGCGGACCCCGGCCGCGGTCCCGGCGACCGCGCGTTCCACCGCGCGGGCGAGCCGGGCGGCGTTGGGGTCGGCGCCGGCCCCAGCGCCGGCCGCGGCGTCCGCGCCGTCGGCGCGGCCGCCCGGCCCCGCGACGCCCGGCGCCCCGGCCGCCGGGGTCGCGCGGAGCTTGGAGGCGAACGCGACGACCCCGAGGTCGAGGGCCGCCGCGGCCCCCCGGGCGGCCGCGGGCGACGTGGCGGGACCGGCCGCCGGCAGGATGAGCAGCGGCACGTCGTCGAGCCCGTGCTCCTCCCGGAGCGCGTGCGCCACCGGCCACCCGGCCCCGCCGTCCGCGCTCACGTCGAGGGCGATGAGCGCCGCGTGCTCGGCGCGCGCGAGCGCGACCACGCCGGCCGCGTCGGGCGCCCGCACCAGCCGCACGTCGGGGTAGAGCGTGCGCGCCAGGTACGCCACCGTGCCCTCGTCGGGGCCGAACACGACGACCGTGGTCGCCCCCGCGGTCGCGTCGTGCGCGTCGGGGTCGGTCCCCGCCTCGTCGGGCGCCTCGTCGGGCGCCTCGTCGGGCGCCGCCTCGTCGGGCGCCGCGCGGCCGGCGGTCGGCCCGGCAAGCGGAGCCGGCCCCGCGTCGGGCGCGACCGCGGGGTCGGTCACCGGGAGCCAGAGCGTGAACGTGGAGCCGCGCCCGGCCTCGCTCGCCACCGCGAGGTCCCCGCCCATGAGCCGCGCGAGCCGGCGGCTGATCGCCAGCCCGAGCCCCGCCCCGCCGTGCCGGCGCGTGAGCTTGGGGTCCGCCTGGTAGAACTCGTCGAACACGAGCGCGAGCTGGTCGGCCGCGATGCCGATCCCGGTGTCCTCGACCGCGAACCGGACGCCCGCGCCGGCCGCGCCGTCGGCGCCGTCGGCGTCGCGCGCCGCCGCCACCCGCAGCGTGATCGCGCCGGCGTCGGTGAACTTGACCGCGTTCGCCACGAGGTTGAGCAGCACCTGCCGCAGCCGCCGCCGGTCGGCCCGCACCGCGGGCACGGGCCCGCCCGGCGCCTCGAGCTCGAGCACCAGCCCCTTCTGCTGCGCCTGCCCCTCGAGCAGCGCGGCCACCTCCTCGGTCACCGGGAGCGGGTCCACGGCGCCGAGCTCCACCTCCAAGTGCCCGAACTCGGCCCGCGTCAGGTCGAGCACGTCGTTCACGAGGTCGAGCAGGCTCCGGCCCGTGTGCCGGATGCGCTCGACGTACCGGCGCTGGCCCTCGCCGAGCGCGCCCTCCAACCCGAGGTCCAGGAGGTCGGCGTAGCCCAAGACCGCGTTGATCGGCGTGCGCATCTCGTGGCTGACCGTGGCCATGAAGCGGTCGCGGGCCTGCGTGGCGTCCGCGAGCGCGAGCGCCTGGTCCTGCAGCGCGTCCCGGGCGCGCTCGAGGTCCGCCGTGCGGCGCACGAGCGCCTGCTCGGCCTCGACGCGGCCCGTGATGTCGTTCTGCACGCCGACGAAGTGCGTGACCCGGCCCGAGGCGTCCCGGATCGGCGCCATCCGGAGCTCGTTCCAGAAGCGCGTGCCGTCCTTCCGGTAGTTGCGGAGCGTGACGAACGCCGCGCGCTCGGCCCGCACGGCGTCGCGGAGGACGGCCACCTCGGGCTGGCCGCGGTCGGCGCCCTGGAGGAAGCGGCAGTTGCGGCCCACGGCCTCGGCGACCGTGTAGCCGGTCAGCCGGGTGAACGCGGGGTTGACGGCGATGATCGGGTTGTCGGGCCGGCCGCAGTCGGTGAGGATCATCGCGTCCTGCGCCGCGCCGACCGCGCCGTCGAGCAGGCGGAACCGGTCGGCCAGGCGCGCCGGCAAGTCCCCCCGCATCGCCCCGCCGCCCGCCATTGTGTCGCCGTGCGAGGGGACCGTCGCGGACCCATCGGACGCGTCGTGCCCGCCGCGGGCCGTGGACGACGCGGGTCGCGCGTCGTCGGGGTGTCGTGCGCTCGTCGTACCGTCGGCCATCCGGCGCCCCCGGGGTTCGTCCGACCCCCGACTGGGCGCCGGGGAGTAGGCGGAAACTACGCCGGGCCGGGCGCCCGCGGGACCGCTCCCGGTCGCACGGTCGGCCCCGGCGCGACCGCTGTGGGTTCCCCGCGCTCGGCCGAGGCCCGCGCAGGCGGCTGCGCCCTACTGGTCCCGTGCCGTACGGGTCTACCGACCGCGGGCCGGCCCGTCGGCGAGCGCGAACAGGTCCGTCTTGCCCAGGGTCGAGAGGTGCCCGAACTCCGCGAGCAGCGTCCGGTACGCTGCCGCGACGGGCCGCGGGTGGCGGTCCAGGTCGTAGAGGCCGCACGCGTTCACGCGCCCGTTTTGTTCGGCGAGCGCCGTGTCCCAGTCGATCTGGTCGGTCAGCGAGTACCACGTGAAGCCCACGACCGGGTACCCGTCGGCCCGCGTCCGCAGCACGTTCAGCCACTGCCGCCAGAGCCACATCGGCGCCGCGTCGGCGTCGAACACGTTCGTCTCGGTGTGCATCATCGGCTTGCCGTACCGCCACTGGTAGAGCTTGCTCACGCCGTACCACCCGGCGATCTCCTCGGCTTGCCGGCGCGAGCCGTCCGGGAGCACCAGCCACTCGTTGCGCCCGTAGTAATCGTTCCCCAGCACGTGGTAGCCGGGCGGCTCGCCCCGCATGAACCACGCGTACGCCTCGCGCGTGAGCCCGTGGTCGAGCAGGTAGAGGGCGACGTCCCCGCGCGGCTGGTGTCCGTAGAGCAGGTCGAGCGCGAGGAACCGGACCTCGTTGCCGAAGTCCGTCGCCGGGTCGGGCACGCCGTGGAGGTCGTGCGTGATCTCGGTCGACTCGCTCTGGACGAAGACCGCGTCGGGGCGCCGGCGCGCGATTGCGGCGGCCGCGAGTTTGCCTGCCGCGGCGAGGTGGGTGAGCGCCGTAACGAACGCGCGGTCGCTCCGCAGCCGCTCGTTCCAGAGGCCGTCGCGGGCGCTGGCGCGGGCCGCGATGTACACCTCGTTGACCGGCGTGTAGAATCGCACCCACGGGTAGCGTTCGGCGACCGCGTCGGCGTAGCGCGCGAAGTGGAGCGGCAGCTCGGGGTTCTGGAAGTCGCCGACCCAGTCGGGCACGCCGAAGTGCAGCAGGTCGAGGATGGGCGTGATCCCGAGGCGCCGGATCTCCGCCAGGGCCGCGTCGGCGAAGCCCCAATCGTAGCGGTCGGGGGCCAGGTGCACGCGGTAGTACGGGAGGCCGTAGCGCAGGACGCGGAGCCCGAGGTCCCGCACGAGCGCGAGGTCCTCGCGCCAGCGCACGTAGTGCCCGCACTCGGCCAGCTGGTCGCGCCGCACCGGGCGGCCGTCGCGGCCCAGCGCGGTCGGGTAGGAGCACTCGATGCCGGTCGCGAAGAGGAACCGGCCGGCATCGCCGTCCGGGGCGTCGCGGGGCGCCCCGCGCCGCGAGTCCGGCCGCTTGGCGTAGTCGGGCCAGCCGGCGACCACACCCGGGGCGCGCGTGAGCACGTCGAAGAATGTCGACGGCATCAGCGCTGTGGCCCCGACAACGACGTGCGTGGCGCGCGACGCGTGGGCCGGACGGCCGCGGGCGACACAGCGAGGGGCGAGCGGGGGGCGCAGGTGCGAGGCGATGGCGGGCGGCGCCCGTAGCTCGTCCGGAGTGCCAGGACCGTTCCGTCCCGGTATCGCGGCCCCGATCCCCTCATGTCCTACCACCGCGGGGCGCGTTCGACGCACGCGCCGCGCGCTGGCGTCCGCCGACTCGCCATTCGCGGGGGCATCCTGCCGTCACCAGAGTCCCGTCTCGTGCAAGCCCGGCTGCTGGTATTCACTATCCTCGCCGGTGTGCTCAACACACTCCAGTCCGGGAGCAACGCGACGCTGAACAAGCGCCTTGAGCACCCGCTCGCGAGCGCGGCCGTCGTGTACCTCGGTGGGCTCGCCGTAATTGTCCTCGGCTCGCTCGGCGGGCTGCTGCTCGGCCGCGGCGGCCTGCCCGCGGCCGACCGGGCCGCGCTCGTGCCGTGGTGGGGGTGGATCGGCGGGACACTCGGCCTCGTCTACGTCTTCGCCATGTTTCTCGTCGCCCCGAAGCTCGGCGCGGCCGTGTTCACCGCGGTTTCCGTCACGGCCGGCGTGCTGACCTCGCTCGTGCTCGACCACTTCGGCTGGATGGGATTCGACCCGCACCCTGCGGGGTGGGGGCGGATCGTCGGCGGCCTGCTGATCGTCGGCGGGTTGGGGCTGATCGCCAAATTCTGACCCGCGGCACTGCCCCGGCCGCCGGTGGGGCGGCCGGCGGCGCGTCGGCCCGGTCGCGCGTCGCCGGCCGCCCCTGCGACTGCCGGCGCCACGTCAGAGCAGCGTGTCCGGCGTGATCGGCAGGGCGCGGATGCGCCGGCCGGTCGCGTGCCAGACCGCGTTGGCGATCGCGGCGGGCGTGCCCGTGAGGGCGACCTCGCCGCCGCCCTTGACGCCGATCGGGTTGACGTGGGCGTCCCGCGGGTCGACGAAGTCGACGTCGATCGTCCCCACGTCGGCGCACACCGGGACGTGGTACTCGGCGAGGTCCGCGTTCACGTAGCGGCCGAGCCGGGGGTCGATGACGGTCCGCTCCGCGAGCGCCATGCCGATCCCCCACACGACGCTGCCGATCATCTGGCTCGCCGCGGTCTTGCGGTTGAGCACGCGGCCGATGTCGTACACGCCCACCACGCGCGGCACGCGGACCTCGCCGAGGTCGCGGTCCACGCGCACCTCGACGAACACCGCGCCGAACGCGTGCGCGGTGTAGCCCTGCTCGTCGGGGGCGGGGCGCGCGTCGGCGTGCCCCGCGATCGGCGCCCCGCCGTGGCGGGCGAGGAGCGCCGCGTACGTCTCGCCCCGCCGCAGGTCCGTGGCGAGCAGCATGCGCCCGTCGCGCACCCCGACCGCGGCCGGGGGCGCGCCGTAGAGCGGCGAGGCCGGGTCGCCGACGGCCGTGGCGACGAGCCGTTGCCGGGCCGCCGTCGCGGCCTCGTGCACCGCCGTCCCCGCCGACGCGGCCGTGCGCGACCCGACCGACGCCGGCGCCTCGGGGAGCCGCGTGTCGCCGAGCGCGACCTCCACCCGGTCAACGGGCACGCCTAACGCGTCGGCGGCCAGCTGGGCGAGGATCGTGTACGTGCCCGTCCCGATCTCCTGCGTGCCGACCTCCACGCGCGCGCGGCCGTCGGCCGCGACGCGCACCGTCGTGGACGCCGGCGCGCGCTTCGCCGGCCGCGTGGCGGTGGCCATGCCCCAGCCCACGAGCCAGCGCCCGTCGGCCATGGCCCGCGGCGCCGGCGGGCGCCGCGCCCACCCGAAGCGTTCGGCGCCCCGCGCGTAGCACTCGCGCAGCCCGTTGCTCGACCACGGCTTCTCGGCCTCCGGGTCGCGCTCGGCGTAGTTGCGCACGCGCAGCGCCAGCGGGTCCATGCCTAACGCGACGGCCAGCTCATCGAGCGCGCTCTCCAGGGCGAACAGGCCGGTCGACTCGCCGGGCGCGCGCATGTAGGTCGGCGTGCCCTCGTTCAGCCGGGCGAGCGCGTGGCTCGTCTCGACGTTGGGGCAGGCGTAGAGGCTGCGCGTCGCGAGCGCGCTCGACTCCGTCCAGTCCTCGAGCTGGCTCGTGGTCGACAGCACGTCGTGCCGCACCGCCGTGAGCGCGCCGTCGCGCGCCGCGCCGACCGTCACGCGCTGGTCGGTGTGCGGCCGCCCGCCCACCGGGCCGAACATCTGCCAGCGCGTCAGGACTAGCTTGACCGCCCGGCCCACCCGCCGGGCGGCCATCGCGGCGAGCGCCTCGTGCGACCACGCGCCGCCCTTGCCGCCGAAGCCCCCGCCGGTAAACGGCGCGACCACGCGCACCCGGTCCGGCGGCAGCCCGAAGATGCGCGCGACCGCGTCGCGCACGCCGAACACCGCCTGCGTCGAGGTATACAGCGTGAGCCGCCCGTGCGGGTCCGCCCCGTCGGCCTCCCACACGGCGGTCGTCGCGTGCGGCTCCATAGGGTTGTGGGTCTCGTGCGGCGTGGTGTAGCGCTGGTCCACGCGCGCCGCGGCCGCCGCGAGCCCCGCCGCCACGTCGCCGCGCCGGGTGGCGCGCGGCCCGCCGGTCACCTTGACCCGGTCGTCCGGCGCGCGCGGCGCCGTGGCGACGTCGAGGTCCGGCGGCTCGGCCGCGTACGTCACGCGCACGAGCCCGACGGCCGCCGCCGCGCGCTCCAGCGTGTCGGCCACGACGACGCCGATCGGCTGGCCGTTGTAGTACACGCGGTCGTCCTGCAGCAGCGTCGGGATGCGCTGCGAGATCTGGGGCGGGTTCGGCGACTGCGCTGGCTGGCCGCCCTGACCCTCGCCGCCGGCCCCCCCCTCTCCCGTTCCCGTCCCGCCCGCCTCCTGCGTGTGCGGCGCGGGGACGCCGGGCAGCGTGGGCGCGTTCATCGGCGTGAGCACTGCCAGCACCCCCGGCGCCGCCTCGGCCGCGCGCGCGTCCACGCGCGCGACGCGCCCGCGCGCCACGGTACTCGTCACCAGCACCGCGTGCGCGAGGCCGGCCACCGGCATCTCGGCCGCGTAGCGCGCCCCGCCGGTGACCTTGAGGGGGCCGTCGAGGCGGTCGAGCGGGGCGCCGACGACCGGCCCGTCGGGCGGCCGCGCCCCGTTCACGCCGCCCCCGCCGTCCGGGCCCGCACGAGCGCGCGTTCGGCCGGCCCGCGCGGGAACGCGGCGTGGTCCGCGGCGGCCGACGCGGGGTGCGGCTCGGCCGGTGGGCGACACATAGGAACGGACATCGCGTGTGCTCGGAAGGGGGGCGACGGCGCAACCGCCGGGCGGGTCGACCGCCGCCCGTTGTGACCGCAACCCGCGTGCGCCCGACGTCCGCCCGCGCCGATCCGCCGTTCGACCACCGGCGGTCGCAGTCCGTCGCGCCACAGCACGATCGTCTCGTCGGCACGCGCGGGGCCGTCCCACCGGTGGACGCCTCCACGCCCCGGCGGCATGTCGGCGGGAAGGTCGCGACGCCAATCGACCTGACGTCGGCGCCGCCAGCGAGGAATTCGACCTCGCTCTCGAGCACCACGAGCACCTCCGCCTCGTGCTGGTGGACGTGCGCGGGCGGGCCGCTCCCCGCCGGCGTCGTGTTGATGCCGACGGCGAGCGCGCCGCCCGTGTCGGCGCTCGGGAGCAACACGTGCAGGTGGTTCCCGAACGCGTGGTAGTGGTGACCCTCGTGCGGCTGCACGAGCACGGGGCAGGCGGGCGCCGGGGGCGCGGCAGGGCGGAAAGAGAAGCGGAAGGGGAGCGCGGCGGCCAGCAGGGGGGTGGAGTGGGGAGCGGTGCAGGACGCCGCCCGTAGTGTGCCTCGGGCGGGGATAGGGTGCGCCGGGATCGTAGGCCGGGGCTCATAGCGGAGCGCTTAGCGCCGAGAGACCGCGCGGAGGCCCGTCCAGCGACCTAAGCGCCGCGAAGCGCGCTCAGTCGGTGCGCTAAGCAGGGCGGCGCATTGTCCCCGCGTCGCCGGCGCCGTCCGAGCCGCCCCGCCGCGACACCGCCGCCCGCAGCCCGCCCCCTCCGTCTCAGGACCCCTCGGACTCTGTTGGCGAAATCGGATCGTTAGGCGGCGAGGCGGGCGAAGCGCGACATGCGGGTGGGGCCGAGCGGCCGGGCGGCGAGCCAGGCGTCGAGCCGGGCGTCGAGCCGGGCGTCGAGCCGGGCGAGGTTGAGGGCGGCCGCCGTCGCGACGGCCTGGACGATGCTTCTATGTCTGTCAAGGCGGTGGTGCGCCCTCGGTGGGCGGGCGCTCGAGCAAGCGGAAGACACGCCGCGCGACGAAGCGCTTGAGGCAGCGCTTGATGTCGCGGGGGCTCTTGCCCTCGGCCGTGCGCTTGGCGGCGTAGGCGCGCGTCTCGACGTGGTGCCCGAGCCGCGAGCGCACGATCTGGTGCAGCGCACAGTTCACGTGGCGGTCGCCGCCGCGGTTCAACCGGTGGCGCGTCACCTGGCCCGACGACGCCGGGATCGGCGCGACACCGGCGAGCTGCGCAAAGGCCGCCGCCGACCGCACCCGCCCCGCGTGCGACCACGCGACGAGCAGCTCGGCCGCGGTGAGCACGCCGATGCCCGGCTCGGCGAGCAGGTGCGGCGCGAGCCCCTGCACGAGGGGCTCGAGCTGCGACTCGAGGTCGTCGGCCTCCGCCTCGAGCGCGAGCGCCCGCCGGGCCGTGAGGCGCAGCGCGGTGACCGTCGCCCGGTGCTCGACGCTGTGCTGCGGCGTGGTGCGCAGGCGGGCGCACTTGGGCAGGAGCGCGTCGTCGCGCACGCCGCGGAGCTGGTCGCGCAGCTGGTCGCGCAGCGGCCGGGGCGCGGTGACGATCAGCGCCTTGAGGTGGCAGATCGCGCGGCTCTTCGCGCGCCCCGCGCCGGTGCACGTGCGGCGCAGGACGCGCACCGCTTCGCGTGTCCCGCGACAGCGCGGCTCGGCCAGGGGCGGCCGGGCGAGCGCCTCGCGTGCGGCCCGCGTCGCGTCGAGCTGATCGGTCTTCGCGCCGGTGCGCCGCGCCGGACGGGCCGGGCGGTCGATCTCGGCCACGGCCTCGCCTTGCTCCAGCAGGAAGGCCGTGAGGCCGCAGCCGAAGCTCCCGGCGCCCTCGAGCGCCCAGAGCCGCGGGACGGCGGCATCGGCCGGCCCGGACGCGTGTCGGGCGAAGGCGAGCAGGCGGCGGTGGCCGGACGCGTCGGAGGCGACGGTGAGGGTCGCGAGTTCGGCGCCGGCCCTGGTGACGGCCGACGCGGTGTACGTGGCCTTGTGCGTGTCGACGCCGATCACGACGGCGACGTCGGCGCGGGTGCGGCGCATGCGCGTCCCTCCGCGAGTGGGGTGACCCGAGCGACACCAGCGGGCGGCTCCCTTCGCGGCGAAACGGTGAGGAGTCACGCGCCGCCTGTGAGGCAAGCGCGGACGGGCTGCTATCAGGCCAGCAGCCGGGGCCCAGCGCTGGTGGGGTCACGGACGGGAGACATATCCACGCACAACGCACGTCCACGGATGAGCAGACGGCGAGTGAGTCTTCGGGTCATCCCGCCCGCGACCACTTTCCAGTATGCCCCCGCCGCCAGCCGACGGTGAGGGGCACCGGCAATCTCACAGTGCGTCTTGGCGAGCCCGCGGTAGCGCGCCCGGCGCAGCCCGAAGGCGCGCACTGGAGTTGCCCCGCTGAAACGGACGCCTCGATAAGCTCTGCTATGCTGCAGGGCGGAGGTGGACGATGGCGGGAGAGCCGAAGACGCGGCGCGCGTTCAGTGCCGAATTCAAGATCGAAGCGTTGCGCCGGATGGCGGAGCGGCGCGCAGCCGGGGTGTCGCTGAAGCAGATCGGCCGCGAGCTGGATGTACGAGACGACCTGCTGCGGAAGTGGCAGCGCCAAGCCAAGGAGCGCGCCGGGGCGCCGCCCGCCGACGTGTTCCCCGGGCAGGGGCGGTTGCCGGCGGACGAGGCCGAGTTGAAGCGCCTGGAACGGGAGAACGCGCGGCTGAAGCAGGAGGTCGCGTTTCTAAAAACCGCGGCGGTGTACTTCGCGAGGGAGTCGCGGTGAGCGACAAGTACGCCGTGATCGCGGCCGAGCGCGGGACGTACCCCGTGCGATGGATGTGCGCGCTGTTGGGCGTGAGCGTGGCCGGCTTCTACGGCGCACAGCGCCGGCCGCCGGGCACGCGCGCCGCCGCGGACGAGCGGGTGCGGGTGGAGGTGCGCGCCGCACACGCGAAGAGTCACCGGCGCTACGGGGCGCCGCGAGTGCATCGCGAGCTGCGCGCGGCCGGCGTACGCGTCGCCAAGAAGCGCGTCGCGCGGCTCATGCGCGAGGACGGCCTCGTGGCGCGCCGCGCGCAGCGCCGCGTACGCACGACCGACTCGGCGCATGCGCACCCGGTCGCGCCGAACGTGGTGGCGCGCGACTTCGCGGTCGCGGACCAGCCCGGGCTCGACCGCGTTTGGGTCGCCGATTTCACGTACATCCCCACGCGCGAGGGCTGGCTGTTCCTGGCGGTCGTGCTCGACCTGGCGAGCCGCCGCGTGGTGGGGTGGGCGGTGCGCGAGACGATGGAGACCGAGCTCGTGCTCGCGGCCCTGCATGCGGCGCTCGCCGACCGGCGCCCCGCGCCCGGGCTCGTGTGTCACTCGGATCGTGGGTCGCAATACGCGAGCGCGGCCTACCAGGTGCTGCTCGCTGCGTCTGGCGCGGTGCCGAGCATGAGCGCAAAAGGCGATTGCTACGATAATGCTGTTGCCGAGGCCTTCTTCGCGACGCTCGAACACGAGCTACTGGCTGATGTCACCTTCGTGTCGCGCGCGGCGGCGCGGCCCGCGATCTTCGACTTCCTCTTCTGGTACAACGGCGAGCGGCGCCACTCGAGCCTCGACTACGTGAGTCCCGTCGCCTATGAGCAGCACCTGACCGCGCGCCCCGCGCGAGCAGCCTAAACTCCGCGTCCGTTCCTCGGGGTCAGCTCCATAGTGACTCCACTGGACCGCTCAGCGCCGGCTGGCCGGGCCGCGCGCGCTGCGCGGTAGCACGTCCGGCCATGACCGCCCCCGCGCTCCCTGCGATGCCGCCGCGCTTCCCGAGCGCGACCGACGCCCCGCCCGGCTTCGGCGTCGCGCCCGCGTCGGGCGATCCGGCGTGCGCGGCCGAGCACCTCGAACTCGCGCGCCGGTTCCTGGCCGCGCTTGAGGCCGGCGCGACCAGGAGTTGGCCGTACGCGAGGCGCGACGCGTCGTTGACGGCCACGCGCAGCACGTCCCAGCCCGTGCGCTGGCGCGGCCCGCGCCGCCGGCGGTCGACCGTGATGCGGTGCCCGACGACGATGCGCCCCAGCCGCTTCGTGTCGACGTGCAGCAGCTCCCCGGGGCGCTCGCGTGCCGCGAGCCGTAGCGGACCGCAGGCTCGGACGCCGTGAGGCGCGCCAGCCAGTTGAGCCCGAGGCGCCGCACGGTGACGACGACTGTCGAGACCGGCAGGCCAAGCGCCCGGGCGATCTGCGGGCTCGTGTGGCGCGCCCGGCGCAGCCCCTCGACCCGCGCGACCAGCGCGGCGTCGAGCCGCCGCGGCGAGCGGTGCGGGCGGCTCGAGCGGTCCGCGAGTCCCGCCTCGCCCTCGGCCCGGTAGCGGGCGAGCTACTTGTACGCGGTGCGCACGCTGACGCCCGTCGTGGCGGCGACCTGCGGCGACCTGCGGCGCCGGCTCGCCGCCCAGGAGCCGCCGGACGAGCCGGGCCCGCCCGGCGGGCCCGAGTCGGGCGTTCTGGTGCGTGTTCACCGAGCCCTCCGGCGCGAGCCGATGTTGGGGTGGGCGACCTCCCCAGCCTGGCTCGCTACGGCTCAGTGAACAACCTCCGTGTCGACGACACCTAGGACGCCGAGGCCGGCCGCCACTAGCGCGAGCGCCCCGGGCTCCGGCACGGTTGCGGCGGCCGGCGTGGCCAGGAAGCCGTGGACGCCCGCGGCGTCGTTGTATTCCCCGACGATCTGCGCCGCGGCGTTGATGCCGGACGTGCTCGTGTTGACTGCGCCCGGCACGCCGATCGCCGTGACCGTGTACTGCGCGCGGGCGGTGGGGGCGGCGAGCACCCCGGCGAGGCCGACGAGGGCGGTGGTGGCGGCCCGGCACGAGCCGGGCGGGAGGAGCCGAGCCAGCCTGCAGCACTCCGGGCGAGGGTGGCGGCCCGCGCGCCTCTCACATCGGCCGCGGGCCACCGCGGGCCACCGCGGGCCACCGCGGGCCACCGCGGGCCACCGCGGGCCACCGCGGGCCAGACAGCGGGGCACCACGCGACGGCGCCAATCTGCCCGCGCCCCGCCCGACCGCAAGCGACGGCGAGGAGGCCGCCCAGTCGGCTCCGGCCACACGCCGGGTCACCCGAGCCCGCTCGGACGGTGCGTCCCGCCGCGCGTTCTCCTCGTCCCCGGCCGGCACCGCGGGCGGCCGCAGGCCGGCGTCGATGTCGAGGTGTACCTCACGGCGCTGCTGACCCGGCTCCCCGACCACTCGGTCCGGCCACGAGCGCGGTGGGCTGGAGCGTGTGCCTCAGCAGCCGGGCGCGCGGCGCGCGCGGCCTACACGCGCAACTCCCCGCACACCCTCGGCACGAGGGCGTCCAGCGCCGCGCCGTCCCCACGTCCCCACGCCGCGAGCAGCGCGGTCACGGGCTCGGACAGAGGAGACGTCACGGGCGGGGGAGCGCAGGAACGGAACACCGCGTGAAGGCCGCCGCGGCTGTTTGACGATTCCTACAATATGGCCCGGCTCCCCGCCCGACAACGCCCGGCATCGCGGGCCTGGCACAGCGCCGACGCACAGAGCCTGCCCCCGCGCCGGCCCCCGTCATTCCGCCCACACACATGAGCGACTCGATGCCCGCGACCCTGCACACCCTGCTGCGCCGCACCCTGATCGGGGGCGCCGCCGCTCTCACCGCCGCGGCCGCAGCGCCCGCGGCTATGCCCGCCGCCGCGGCAGCCGGGGCACAGAGCAACGTCATTGACGTGAACCAGCCCTCGTGGCTGACGGGCCTCCACTTTCTGCGGTGGTACGCACAGGAGTTCTCGCCCGGCACGTCCAACCTGTCCGGCGTCGGCTTCCTCCTCACGACGAACGGGCTGCCGTCGGCGATGACGATGGCGGTGTTCACCGACCGCCCCGACCTCCCCGACGCCGTCCAGATCGCCGCGGCGACGGACACGTTGACGGTCGTCAACGAAGGGTGGGTCGACTTCTTCTTCCCGCCCATCGCGGTGACGCCGGGGGCGACGTACTACCTCGCGGCCCGGTCGACCGGCGTGTACCCCACGATCATCGGCGCCGCCCTCAACGTCAACGTCCCCGGAGCAGGGTCGCTGTGGTTCGGGCCAGCGACGGCAGAGCCGACGGGGGGCGCGTACGGCTTCAACCCGTTGACCATGGCCTTCCGCACGTACACCCGCGCCCCCACGCAAACGCTCGCCCCCGAGCCCGCGACGGTTGCCCTGCTGCTAGTCGGAATGGGCGGCGTGGGGCTGGCCGCGCGCCGCCGTTCGCCAGCGGCGCGCGTGACCCGCGTATGACCGCCGCCCTGTCTCGCTGGCGGCGCGTGGCCGTCATCGGCGCGGTGCTCAGCACGCTCGCGCTCGCGTCGTTGGGCGCCTGCGCCGACCGCACGCCCACCGCGCCCCGCCCGAGCCGGCCGCTCGGACTCGTGTTCCCCGCGTACGGGTACACGCAGGTCAGCGCCGGCGGTTTCTACACTTGTGCCATTCGCACCGACAACGGCGCCCTGGTCTGCTGGGGGGCGAGCCTGGGCGGAGGCAGGCCGCCCACTGGACCCTTCACCGAGGTCAGCGTCGGCCTGCAGCACGGGTGTGCGGTGGGTGCCGCAGGCGCCGTGACCTGTTGGGGGTACAACGGCTCCGGCCAGCTCAACCGGCCGCCGGACGCCTACACCCAAGTCGCCGCCAACGGCTACCACAGCTGCGCGGTGGCCGCCGGGACCGGCGCGCTCGCGTGTTGGGGCTCCGACCACCAGGGGGAGGCCTTCCCGCCGCCCGGCGCGCACGCGTACGCGGACGTGAGCGCGGGCATGTACTTCAGTTGCGCCGTCCGCACCGCCGACCGCGCGGTGCTCTGCTGGGGGACCCTCGTCACGGCGCCCCCGGGTCCCTACGCCCAAGTGAGCGCCGGCTCCCAACACGCCTGCGCCGTGCGGGCCGACAACGGCGCCGTGGCGTGCTGGGGCGCCAACGACGCCGGGCAGGCGACGCCGCCCGTGGGCGCCTACGTCCAGGTGAGTGCCGGCCACGCCCACAGCTGCGCCGTGCGGAAGAGCGACAGCGCCGCGGTGTGTTGGGGGGCCAACGACGCCGGCCAGGCGACGCCGACAGCCGGCGTGTACGTCCAGGTGAGCGCGGGGTGGGACCACACCTGCGCCGTGCGCCCGGCGGACCGCGCGGTGGTCTGCTGGGGGAGCAACCAGCACGGCCAGGCCGCGCCGCCGCCCATCCCGCAGTCGCGCGTGTTCCCGGTGGCGCAGTTCGTCGCGCCCGACACGGCGTACGTTGGCTATCAAGGCACGCTGCCGCTCGCGCTCGTCAACGCCCACGTGCCCGGTCACCCCGAGGCCACCCACTTCACCTACCAGTTCGACTGCGGCGAGGGCGCGGGCTACAGCGCGCCCGACACGGCCCCTACGTTCCCGTGCGTTCCAACGAATAGCCAGTGGCACACGGTCCGGGGCAAGGTCATTGACCAGGGGGGCGACGCGACGGCCGACAGCGCGCTCGTCTATGTCACCTTCACCAACCAAGCGCTCCGGCGCGCCGTGCAGCCGTCGCCGGCCGGCCTGCCGGCCGGTCGTGGTGCGGGCGCGAGGGGCGCGGCGGCTCTCCCGCCCCGGCCGCCGCCGTCCCCCCGGGGATCCGTCAGGCTCTTTCGTTAGGCCGCGCGCCGCCGCACCCGCGCCGGGGCGTTCCTCGGCGTTGACCGACCTCCCTGTCCTGACCGAGCCGAGCGACGAGCGGGGCCGCGGCGCAGGGGGGGCGCCGGTGAGGGGATCCGGCGCGATACGGCAATTCCCCACGTGGGGCCGGCGCGCGCACGCGGCCGACGGCGACCCGACGCTCTCACCAGCCACGAGGACATAGTTTTGGCACACCGGGCAGGAATCAGCAGCGGCGGCGGGCGGAATCTGTTCCAGCGGCGTTCGACCGGCGGCGGGCTCGCCGTCGTTGCGACCGCCGGGCGGCGGCCGCCGCGACGTGCCTAACACGGCGCCCCGCATGACCCCCCGACTCGACGCGCGCACGAGGAGACGCTGATGGGCGATCACCGTGGCAGGCCGGACCCGAAGCAGTTGCGCGGGCTTTGTCACATTCGCGGACCGGTCGGTAGGTTCGCATCTATGACGTCAACGCCGAGCGCGACTGAGCCAGGAGGCCCAAACCCGTACCGCGGCCACCGCTTCCCGCGGGAGGTGATCGCCCACGCGGTCCGGCTCTACCTGCGCTTCGCCCTCAGCTTCCGCGACGTCGAGGAATGCTGGTTGAGCGCGGCGTGGTGGTGTCGTACGAGACGGTCCGACGCTGGGTCGCGAAATTCGGCGCGCTGTACGCCGAGGCGCTCCGGCGGCGGTGCCCGCACACGAGCCGAACCTGGCACCTCGACGAGATGGCCGTCCGCATCGGAGGCCAGCTCCACTGGCTCTGGCGTGCCGTCGACGAGCACGGGCAGACGCTCGACGTGCTCCTGCAGGCGCACCGCGACAACGCGGCCGCCGCGCGGTTCTTCCGGCGTCTGCTCGACGTCGCGAGCGGCGTCCCGCCTGCCCGGATTACGACCGACAAGTTAGGCAGCTACGCGGCCGCCCTGGCGCGGCTCCCGCAGCTGGTCGGGGTCGAGCACCTCCAGGTCCGCTCGGCGCAGCGGTGCAACAACCGGGTTGAGCAGGCGCACCAGCCCACCCGCCTCCGCGAGCGCGTCATGCGCCGGTTCAAGTCGTCCGGATCGGCCCAGCGGTTCCTCGACGCGTTCAGTCGCGCGGGCACCCTGTTCCGCCCGGGGCGCCACCGGCTCACGGCAGCCGCGTACCGCGCGACCATGCGCGAGCGCGCCGCCATCCGGTGCGAGGTGGCTGGCCTGCGGGCCGCCTAACAGGGCGACGTGCCGGAACGTCCGGGGCGCGCCGCCTCCGCGCGGTCGGTGAACCCTTTCCCGATGTCAACGTGACAAAGCCCGGGCGAGGCGGCGGGCCCGCCGGTCCGCGCACGAGCCGGAACGCCGGCGCCGGCCACCACCCCCGTCGTTAGGCGAGCAGGCCCCCGTCCACGAGGATCTGCGCGCCGGTGACGTAGCTCGCCGCCGGCGAGGCCAGGAAGGCGACCAGCTCGGCGACCTCGCGGGGCTGCCCGTAGCGGCCGAGCGGGACCATGGCCTTGATCATCGCCGCCCGGTCGCCCGCGTCGGGATTGGCCTCGGTCTCGATCGCCCCCGGCTCGACGGTGTTGACCGTGATCTGCCGGGCGGCGAGGTCGCGCGCCCACCCCCGGGTCAGCCCCGCCACGGCGTGCTTGGTCATCCCGTAGGCGCTCGTGCCGGGGGCCGGCACGCGCTCGCTGAAGAAGCTGCCGATGTTGATGACGCGGCCGCCGTCGCGCATGGCCGCCACGGCGGCGGTGGTGGTGTACCAGACGCCGCGCACGTTGATGGCCAGCTGCCGCTCGAAGCTGGCGTCGCTCAACCCCCCGAACGGTGCGTGCTCGGCGACGCCCGCGTTGTTGACCAGGATGTCGAGGTGGCCGCCGAGCCGGGTGAGGGCCTGGGCCACCCCCGCCTTGGCCGCGTCCGAGTCGCCCACATCGGCCGCGACGGCGAACGCCGACCCGCCCGCGGCTCCGATTTCGCCGACGAGGGCGTCGGCCCGCGCGGCGCCGCGCGCGTAGGTGATCGCGACCGCGGCGCCGCGCGCGGCCAGCAGGGTGGCGCAGGCGGCGCCGATGCCGCGACTGCCCCCCGTCACCAGGGCCGTCTTGCCGGAAAGATTGAAGATATCAGTGTTCATGGGCCGATCTCCGTGGTGACGCCGCGCTTGGCAACGGCGGTCCGATCCGCGAGTTTGAAGCGGAACGGTGTTCACCATAGATACGGAACGACGTTCCGTATGTCAAGGAGCTCGCGTGCGATCAGGATCGGGTAGTGAGGCGGACGGCGTCGCATCTAAGCAGCTGCGGGCGGACGCGCAGCGCAGTCTCAACGCGCTACTCCAGGCGGCGAAGGAGGTCTTCGCCGTCGCCGGGGTGGACGCGCCCATCCGCGACATCGCGGGCAAGGCGGGCCTGGGCGTGGGCACCGTGTACCGGCACTTCCCGCAGCGGTCGGACCTGATCGCCGCCGTCTTCCGGCGCGAGATGGACGACTGCGCCGACGCCGCCGCCGAGCTGGCCGGGCACCACGAACCGTTCGAGGCGCTGCGGCTCTGGATGCAGCGCTTCTCGGCGTTCTTCGCGACCAAGCGGGGGCTCGCCGGCGCCCTCCACTCGGGCGAGCCCGCCTACGCCGCCTTGCCGGGCCACTTCGAAGCGCGCCTTCGTCCCGCGCTCGACCATCTCCTCGCCTCGGCGGTGGCCGCTGGGCGCGTCCGGTCGGATGTCGCCGCGGGCGAGTTGCTGGGCGCGATCGCCCGCCTATCGATGTCTGAGGTCGTCGAGCCCGTGCAGGCCCAGCGGATGGTCGCGCTACTGGCGGACGGCCTGCGCCGGGACGACACCCGGTGACCCAGCAGGCGCGCGCTGCAACGGGGTGCACGGCCCGGCCGTTCATGAGACTCGCCGATTCCACCGCCGTGCGGCCCGCCCGGATTGGCGCAGCAATCCGTGGTCGCACGACCGCCCGCCACTCGCCTGATTCCCATGCCGCTGACGTCCGCGTTCCGCCGCCTCGCCCTGGTGTGGTGCGCCCTCCTCGGCGCCGGCGCGGCGGGCGCGCGCCCCGCGGCGGCGCAAGCCGTGCCGCGCGTGACCGACGGGGGCGCGCGGCGCCGCTCGACTTCCGGGGCCGGCTGCTCGTCGCCCTGTCCGACGCCGACATGGTCGCCTCGGCCTACATCGACGGCCGGCTCGGCCCGCCCCGAGGCGCCGACGCGCTGACGGTCGTGCGCCTCGACCGCGTCCGCGGCCGGGCACGCCCTCTCGACACCCTGGCCGTCGGCCGGGCCGCGGTGGGGAACTCGGTAACCGGGCCGCCCGCGGCCGCCGCGCTCACGCCCGACGGGCGCTACGCGGTCGTAGTCGAGACACTCGGGGCGCGGCGGCCGGGCGCGGCGGACTCGCTGCTGCGCGACTTGCCGCTCGGCCGGACGATCGTCGTGGTCGACCTCGGCGACCCCGACCACCCGGCGGTCGTGCAACGCGTCGCGTGCCCCGCGCAGCCCGAGACCGTGGCCATCGACGCCGCGGGCGCGCACGTCGCCGTCACGTTCGGCCCCAAGGGGGCGGGTCCGACGACCCCGCTCCTGCTGTACCGGTTCCGCGACGGCCGGCTCACGGGCGGCGTAGCGCCGGCGGTGCCGGGCTGGCCGGCTGGGCATCCCGTGCGCGACGCGGAGTTTGGACCGCCGGGCGCGCGCGCGGACGTCCTCGCCCTGCTCGACGCCACCACGCCGGCGGTCACCTTCGCGCGCGTGACCGGCGTGACCGGCGACGGCACCGCGACCGGCGGCGCCGGGCGCGCACCGCGTCTCGTACCCCGGGGCGCCGCGGTGCCGCTCGCGCGGCTCGGCGGGCCGTTCCTGGTGCGCTGGACGCCAGACGGCCGACACGTCGTCGTGAACGGGAACGACACCGACCCGGCCGCCGGCCCCGACGACGGCTACGGCCGGCCCCGCGGCGTGGTGGTCGGCATCCGGGTCGGGACCGGGCGCACCGCGGACCCGCCGCGTGTGGTCGGGCGCGCCGTCGTAGGCGCCGGGCCCGAGGGGTTGGCGGTCAGCCCCGACGGGCGCTGGGTGGCGACGAGCAATCTCGAGCGCTCGTACCTGCCGTTCGCCGATCCGCGCCAGACGTTCTTCGCCTCGCTCTCCCTGGCGCGACTCGACCCCGCGACGGGGGCGCTGACCCGGGTGGGCGACTTCCCGTTCGACGGCGTCCTGCCCGAGACGGTGCTCTTCGACAACAGCAGCCGCTACGTTGCCGCGATCACGTTCGACCGCTTCGACGGCGGCGCGCCGGGCGGGTCGCTCGGCGTGTGGCGCCTCGCGGTCAACCCGACCGACCCGACGCACGTCGCGCTGGTCAAGACGACGACCGCGATCCCGGTCCCCCGAGGGGCGCACACGATGGTGATCGCCCGCTAGGCCCAATGCCGATCATTTAGGCTCTGGTGGCGGTGGGAGCCGCTTGCGGGGGTAGTTGCTCATCTTGCGCTTTACGGCGCGCGGGTAGACGCGCTCGGATCGTCGCTCGGGCAGCACGAGGCGGGCGAGCGCGTCGCGGCGCCGCGCCAGGTGGCGCGGGATCGCGCCCGGGGCGGCGTAGGTGCTCCAGAGCCACTCGTCGCGGATCAAGCGGAGCGCCCCGACGAAGCGGATCCGGGTCGGCGCGACGGCCGCCGCGTCGGCCACCCGGCTCATCTCCAGACGCACCAAGTTGTAGGCGAGGAGCACGCCCCAGCGCTCCTGCGTCACAGCCGCGGGGCTCTGGCTGCGGAGCGCCGCCTCGCGCTCGAGCAGCTCGGGCTGGAGCTCGTCGTAGCCGAGCTCCAGCTCCCAGCGCTCGTGGTAGAGCGCCACGATCTCGGCCGCCGGGTCGCGCGCCGGGTCGCGCGCCGGGTCGCGCGCCGGGTCGCGCGCCGGGTCGCGCGCCGGGTCGCGCGCCGGGTCGCGCGCCGGGTCGCGCGCCGGGGCGCGCAGCGACGTGAGCAGCCGCTGCGGGCCGCCGCCCCCGGGCCGTTCGTACGTGATCGCGCGGGCGCGCCAGGTCCGCGGGCGCGCCAGGTCCGCGGGCGCGCCAGGTCCGCGGGCGCGCCAGGTCCGCGGGCGCGCCGGATCGGCGCGGCGCGCGTGGTCGCTGCCCTCCAGCTCGACGCGCGCGTCGCCCGCGCCGAGCTGCTCGACCAGCACGGTGCGCGTGTTCGACTTCGCGCGCACGCGCCAGTGCCGCTCGGCCCCGCCGGCGGCCAGCGGCAGCAGCGTGCCCGCCGCGCGGAAGTTGCGGTCCACGACGGTCAGCGACGCGTCGGGCACACGCGGCCACAGCGCCGCGGCGGCGCGCGCCTCGCTCGTCACGGACGGCCCGACCTCGACGGCGGCGAGCAGGTGCGCGCGCCGCGCCATGAGCGCGACCACGCGCACGAGCGGGTAGGCGCTGACGCCGCGCCCGCCGCCGGCAACCTGCTCGCCGCAGTGCGCGCGGTTGGCCGGCGTGTCCGCCACCCGGAGCGTCGTCCCATCGACGCCGTAGAGCGCCAGACCACGCCAGCGGTGCCGCCCGGCACCGCCCGGCACCGCCCGGCACTCGCGGGCGCCCAGGTCTCGGCGCCGCGGGCGAAGAGCCAGGCGAGGGGCGCAGGCCCGACTCGGGTCCGCGCCTGACTGACCGCGCTCGGGGCGGCGGTGGGGCCCCGCGCGCCCGGCAGCGCGAGGTCGAGCGCGGCGGCCACCTCCACGATCGAGCGGTCGCGGTAGAGGGCCATGCCGAGCACGAGCCAGATGACCTGCTCGGCCGGCAGGCGGCGCCGCCGGAGCGGGGCGGTGCCCGCGGCCGCGAGCGCGGCGTCGATCCACGCCGGGCCGAGATCGCGCCGGACGTGCTCCAGGGTCGGCGCGGGCGCGGCCTCCGCCCCCGCCCGCAGGGCTTCGGTCAACGTCATGCGGCCGGTCCGCTGAGGGGACCGACATCTTCACCTTGGGCGGACCGGCCGACAAGCCATTACGTGATCGGCATTGCGGCTAGGGGAGCGAGAGAATCCCCCCGGTGCGGTGGGACGCCGGTGGCGGGCTATTCCCGCGCGTGTCAGCGCGGAGCGCACCGACCGGGCCGGCGCCTCAGCCATGCAGGAACCCGCCCCCGGCACGCCCGGACGGCCGATAAGGCGTGTTAGGTGCTGCCTAACACGGCGCCCTCCCCCGCGGCCCGGGCGGTCACGGCCGCGGGGTCGTCAGCGCCACGAACGGCGGGTACCCGCGCAGGGCGGCGAAGTCGGGGTCGGTCACGGCGCTGGCCTCGTGGCTCGACCCGATCACCTCCGCGGCTTCCGCCCCCTCGCGCCGGGAGCGCTCGAGCAGGGCGACCGCCCCCGCCCGGTCGCCGAGCAGGGCGGCGATGCGGGCGCCCCACACGGCGGCGGCCCCGAACTGGTAGGGCCGGTGCGCCGCCGCGAGCCGTGCGGCGAAGCGCGCCGCGCCCGCGGTGTCGCCCAGCCGGGCGGTGGTAGTGCCGAGGAGGCCGAGGGCACTCGCATCGGCGGAGTCCGCGGCAGCGCCCGCCGCCACGCGCCGCGCGTCGGCCCAGCGTCCGGCCTCGTAGAGCAGCATGGCGCGGTACCACGGAGCCGGGTCCGTCGTGTCGGGGCCGACGGCGCGTGCGGCCCCGGCCGCCGCCACCGAGTCGGCGCTCACCGCGCGGACGGCGCCCGGCCCCAACAATCCGACGTGGGCGAGCGCGGCCACGAGCACGCGCTCGGCGTCCCCCGACCGGCCGTGCACGCGCAGCTCCCGCACGGCCGTGAGGGCGCGCGCCTCGAAGCCGAACTCGGGGCGGACGGGACCGTCGGGTCCATCGGCCATCTCGCGTTCCACGTCCCCGGCGCGGCCCAGGGCCGCGAGCGCCCGCACCATCATGAACGCCGCGGCGGGCGACCCCGGAAACTGCCGGCGGGCCCGCCCCGCGGCGTCGAGCTCCTCCCGGTAGCGGCCCTGCACGTGGAGGGCCGTGGTACGGTAGGACCAGTACCACGGCGCGAGCAGGTTGAGCCCGCGCTCGGGATCGGTGCGGTCGAGCGCCGCGAGCGCGGCGGCGGGACGGTTGACGTGTATCGCGCACTCCGCGACGAGTAACGGCACCTCCGTGGACCCGGGTGAACGCGCGAGCAGCGCCTCGGCCGCCCGCAGCTCCCCGGGAAGGTCGCCCGCCTCGTGGGCGGCCAGCACATCGCGCAAGGGGCGCTCGGCCGGAGTGAGGAGCGTGTCGAGGCGCGCCACGCGGCGCAGCAGGCTGTCCGCCCGCGGCCACCACCCCACGTTTTCCGCGTGCCACGCCGCGAGAAGGAGCGGCGTCACATATGTGCTGTCGAGCGCGGCGGCGTGGTCGACCCGGGCGCTGAAGTCCCGGAGGTCGGCGCGGAAGAAGCTCTCCCAGGCGCGGCTCACCTCGCGGTAGGCCTCGTACGACGGCGGCCGACCGGCCGCGCTCACGGCGGCGCCCGCCGAGGTGTCGACCGTGGCCGCGAGCTCGGCGACCGCGCGCCGTGCGAGCGCCATGACGGCCGCCGAGGGCGCGCGCGCGCTCGCATCCACCGCCGGCACGGCGCGCACCAGGCGTCCGGACGCCACATCCACGAGTTGCACCTGCAGGCGGAGGCTGTCGCCCGTGCGGTAGATGCTGCCCGTGACTGCGCGGCCCGCGCCCGTCTCCTTGGCGAGCGCCACCGCCGGGTCGCCGTCGCGCAGCGGCCGCGGCACGCGCGCGAGCAGGGCGCCGGTGGTCACCGCGGTGTGCGGATCGACGACCTCGAACTCGCCGGTGCGCATCAGCTCCCGCGCCACCCAGTCGGCCGCCATCTCGCCGAGCGCGTCGAGCGACGGGTCGCCCGTGCGGTTGTCGAGGGGAGCGACGACGACGCGGCGCGGGTTGAGCGCGGGCGCGCCGCGCGCGAGAAGCGTGGCGAGCGTCGCGCGGATCTCGCGCGGAACGGCGACGGCCGCCGCTGTACCGGCCGCGAGCGCGACGCCGGCGGCCGTGAGGGCCCACCGCCGCCGCCGGCGGGTGCGCCGGGCGGGCGGCGCCGCGGCCGCCACCGCGTCGAGCGCGGCGCGCACCGCGCCGGCCGAGGCGGGGCGCGCGGCCGGGTCTTTCTCCAGGCACTGCATCACGAGCGCCGCGAGTGCGGGCGGCGTGTCGGGGCGGTAGCGCTCGACGGGCTCCGGCGCCCGGTCGAGGTGGGCGCGGACGAGGCGCCACGGCGTGTCGGCGACGAACGGCGGCTGCCCGGCGAGCAGCTCGTAGGCGAGGCACCCGAGCGAGTAGAGGTCGGCGCGCGCGTCCGCGCCCGGGTCGCCGACCGCCTGCTCGGGCGCCATGTAGGCCGGCGTGCCGAGCGCGGCACCGGCTGCGGTGAGGGCGGTGCGGCGGGCGCGGGGCGGCGGGGCGCCGCCCGCCGCGGGGCCGGCTGCGGCAGCGATGGCCTTGGCCACGCCGAAGTCGGCCACGACGGCCACGCCGCCGGACAGCAGCACGTTCTCGGGCTTCACGTCGCGGTGCACCACGCCGTGCGCGTGGGCGTACTCGAGCGCGAGCGCGACCTCACGCACCGTCCGCACCACATCGTCGAATGGGAGTGGCCCCTCGCGCCGAAGCCGCGCGCGCAGCGTCTCACCCTCGACGTACGGCATGGTGAACCAGAGGCGGCCGTCGGTCTCGCCCGAGTCCAGCAGCGCGAGCACGTGCGGGTGCTGCAGCCGCGCGGCGGTGCGGATCTCCCGCTTGAACCGCTCCGGCCCGAGCGAGGCGGCGAGGTCGGGGTGGAGCGTCTTGAGCGCGACCGACCGGTCGTGCTTGGCGTCGCGCGCGAGATAGACGGTGGCCATGCCCCCGCGCCCGAGCTCGCGCAGCACCTGGTAGGGGCCGAGCGTGTGCCCGGCGGGCACGCCGGGCTCGGGCGCGTCGTCCTCGTCGACCAGCAGCGCGGCGAGGTCCCCCAATGACGCGTCGAGGATGACAGACTCGGCCGCGTCGGACGTTGCCGTGTCAGACACCGCCGCGTCGGCGGCGAGTAGCGACGCGACGTCGGCCCGCAGCGCGGCGTCGCCCGCGCACGCGTCGTCGAGGAAGGCTGCCCGCTCGGTGGCGGGTCGCTCCACGGCGTCGGCGAACACCGCCTGCGCCCGCCGGTACCGCGCCGCGTCCGTGCTCACCGATACACGCGTCGCGCGTTCACCGGACGCTCACCGCGCGGTCACGCCGCACGCAGCTCCCGCGCGAGCCAGGCGCGCGCGCCGCGCCACTCGCGCTCGACGGTGGATAGCGAGATGCCTAACGCGTCGGCGGTCTCGGTGGCCGTGAGGCCGGCGAAGTACCGGTACTCCACCACGCGGAGCTGCCGGGCGTCGAGCGCGCCCAGGCGCTCCAGGGCCTCGTCGAGGGCGAGCAAGTCGTCGGTCCGCAGCGCCGACGCCGCGGCGGCGTCCCCGAGGGTGACGAGTACGGCGCCACCGCCGCGCTTGGCGGCCGCGCGCCGGCGGGCCGCGTCGACCAGGACGTCGCGCATCGCGCGCGCAGCCACGCCGAAGAAGTGCGCGCGCCCTTCCCACGCGCCGACGCGCGCGGGGCGCAGCTTGTCGTACGCCTCGTGAACGAGAGCGGTCGTCGAGAGCGTCGCGCCCGCGCGCCCGGCCCGCACGTGGCGCGCGAGCCGGCGCAGCTCGTCGTAGACGCGGGCGTAGAGGGCATCCTGCGCGACGGGGTCGCCGGCCTGCGCCTCCCGCAACAGGCTGGTCACGTCCCCGCCGGCGTCGCCGGCCGCCGGGCCGGGGGGGTGCGCCTCCTCAGCCGGGCGCGGCACGAGCAGCACCGGCGACGCGACTGGGACGGGAAGCGGCTGACACGCGCATGCGACGGCTCGTGAAGGGTTCCCGGAGGATCGTGCGGGGATCGCGGAACCCGCAGCAATTCGGCTCCGCAACCCCGCTCCCTCTAATAGGGCGCCGCGTGGGCCGCGTCAATGCCCACGCCGTCGACAGCTCGTTACCAAACGCCCCCCGTCCGGCGGCTCGCGAAGGGTTCTCGGACGATTCTGCGGAGGTGGGTGCGCACCGGATCCATCAGCTCCGCGAACCTGCGCCGCGCCACCCCCAACACGCCGCCGCGCGGGCCGCGCCGACACCCACCCCTCGTCACGAGCCCACACATGTCCTCCCTCGCCTCGTCGCGCCGCACTGCGGTGCGCCACCAGCCCTCGACCCACCACGCGCCGGCCCCCACGCCGCCCGCCACCGCGGTCGCACGCCGCGCCATCGCGTGGCTGGCCTGCTCGACAGGCGCGCTCGCGGTAGGCGTGCTTCCACTGGCGGCACGTGCGCAGAGCGCCGACGATCCGCCGGGGTGGCACGGCCGAGTGGATCTGAGCGGGAACGTCTACTTCGGCGCGGCGAGTCACCGGCTCGCCTCCGCCACCCTTTCCGGCGGGCACTCGGACAGCGCGCTCGCGACTCACGCGGAACTCGACGGGAGCTACGGCGATTCGGAAGGCGAGCGGAAGGGCGTGGACGTCTGGCGCGTCACGGTGCGCGACGCGCGACTCCGCGCCCGCGCGACCCTGCGCCCGTACGCGCGGCTGAGCGCATTCGTGGCAGGCTCGGACGAGTCGAACTTTCAAGAGGCTATCGCGGATCGCGTGAGCGGCCGTGTCGGCGCGGTCTACGGCCTCTGGCGCCCGCCCTCGCCGACCCCGGCCTCCCGCTTCGCCCAGTACGCGAACCTGAACCTTGCCCTGGTCACCGAGCATACGCGCGCACTCGACCCCGCCGGCGCGCGCGGCGCCGGCGGGCGCACGCGCGTGTCGTTAGGCACGCAGATGCATTACCTCCTCCCGGCGGGGGTGCGGCTGTCGCACGAGACCTCGTACGAGGCGGCCGTGGGCGGCTGCTCGGGCCCCGCGAAGTGCTACGTCATCGAGACGTCGACCGGACTCGGCGTGCCGCTCGCGAAACGGACGGAATTTACCGCGACGTTGCAGGACCGCTACGACAGCGAGGCGCGGCTGCGCACCGCGCGGAGCAACACCGACGGGCGCGTGCTGTTCGGGGTCCGCGTGGGGCTGTAACCGGGCAGCACGGGCGACTACCGACCGTTATGGCGGGCGCGGGACCGGGGCTGACGCCGGCCCGCGCCCGGCGCTCGGACCTTCGGCGCGGATCGTCTCCGGTGCCGCCGCGAACCCCCGGGTTCAGACGAGCCGCCAACGCGACCCGGGTGGGCGCCGCGTCTTGAATGTGCGGTACCCGCGGCAGGCCGCGTACAGCGGCACGAGCCCGGCGGCCCACGCGGCGTACGTGACGCCTAACGCGTGCGGGCCCGGCAGCGCGAGCCCGAGCAGCGCGTACACGTGCAAGTGCAGCAGGTAGAAGAAGAGCGCCGTCTGCCCGAACACGAGCAGTGGCCCGTTCCGTCCCCGGCCGTCCCCGCCGTCCCCCGCCGCGCCGCGCACGCCCCCCGCGCGCGGCACCCGCGCCAGGCCGCCGAGGAGGACGAGCACGACGCCGAGCGTGAGTAGCAGGTACGTCGGGGCCGGCGGGTACTTGACCACGGCCAGTGCCGCGCGCCAGCCGGGGCCCGGCGGCACCGTCACGTTGAGCCATACGCCGAGCGCGCCCGGGAGGAAGCGCGCCCCGACGAAGGCCGCCAGCAGTCCGACGCCGACCAGCGCTGCGGCGCGCGGCGGGCGCGCGGGTACCCGCCGCACCGCGCGCCCGAGCACCAGCCCCGCCGCGGCGACCCCGGTCCACGGCAGAGCCGGGTAGAACACCTGCCACATCCCCGTGCGGCCCGGGGTCACTAGGAGGAGGCGAAGCGGCGCGAGCGGCGCCGCCGCGGAGCCCGCCGGCGGCACGAGCGCCGCGGCGGTGAGCACCGCAGCCGGCGCGAGGACGGCGAGCACGGCGGTCGGCGCGCGGAGCAGCCACGCGCCGGGCACCACGGTGCCCACGGGGTCGTCGAGCGTGCCGAGGAGCCACGCCGGATTCTCGACGAGCTGCTGGAGCACGAGGAGCAGGAGGCCGCGCGTGATCCAATAGCGCCGAATCCGCGCCTCGCTCCAGCCCGCCGCGCGCCGGCCATCGGCGAACAGAACCATGCTCGCGCCCATAAGGAGGAAAAAGCCCGGGGCGCAGACGTGAGTGACGATGCGCGTGAGGAGCCACCCCGTCCCGGCTGGCGTGGCGTCGTACGCGGGGAGCGGCACCCCCCAGAACTCGAGCGGGTGGCGGTTGCCCACGAAGTAGCTGGCGTGGTCGACGGCCATGAGCACCATCAAGAGGCCGCGCAGCTGGTCGAGCGCGTCGAGCCGTCGGGGCATCGTGCCTAACTGTGTCGATTGGCGGACGTCTGGCGCGCCGGTCTGCGGCGCCCCGGGAACCGCGATGACGCGCGGGGCGAACGTGGTCGCGTACGCAGTCCTCCTATCAGGATACGTGTTCGGGCGGGGCGAGCGGGATGGTGAACGCGAAGGTGCTCCCCTCGCCGACAACACTCCGGGCGCCGATGCGCCCGCCGTGCGCGTCGACGATCCCTTTGGCGATCGCGAGCCCCAGCCCCGTCCCGAGGCGCGCCGTGCTGCGCGCCTGCCAGAACCGGTCGAACACGCGGGGCAGGTCGTCGACGGCGATGCCGGGGCCGAAGTCCGCGATCCGGAACTCGATCGCGTCGCCGGCGCGCGCGGCCGACACGGTCACGCGACCGCCCGAGGGCGTGAATTTGATCGCGTTGCCGCCGAGGTTGCCGAACACTTGGAGCAGCCGGTCGCGGTCGGCCGAGACGATCGGGTGGACGCCGCGACCGTCGGCGGCGGCGGGGTCGTGGGGCGGACGCTCGACCGCGAGCGCGACACCCTTGGCCGCCGCCAGCGGCGCGAGGCTCTCGTGGGCCTCGTCGAGGAGCGCACGGACGGTGTGCGGCGCGAGGTCCAGGCGTAGCCGGCCGGCGTCGAGCGCGCTCGCGTCCAGCAGGTCGCCGACGAGCCGGTGCATGCGGTCGGCGGCCCGCAGGATCGCCTGCAAATGCCGCCGCACGGCGCGGTGGGCATCGTCCGCGGGCACGAGATCTTCGAGTAGGAAGCTGGCGGCGAGCGTGATCGTGCTCAGCGGGTCCCTGAGGTCGTGCGAGATGGTCGCCAGCACCGCCTCGCGCGTGCGGGCTGCGCGCTCGGCCGCCGCGTACATCATCGCTCAGTTGGCCGCGGGCCGCCGGGGGTCGCCCGTCTATGAGTCCCTCAACGAGTTGCTTGACACAGCAGTCTCCTCTCGTGTTCGTGCCAGCGTAAATACCGCGGTCGCACCGCCCCGCCGCACACGCGCGGGCACGGGAGCCGCCGGGCGCCCCGGACGAAGCGCCGTCACGCCACCATCCGGAATACGGGCCGGAATCCCGTCACGCGCGAGTCAGCGGCCGGCTCGTGACGGGTTCCCGGAACGTTCTGCGGAAGTGGAGAGGAGCAGCCTCCGATCCCGCTCCGCGTCCTCCACGCCACTCCCGTACGGCGCCGCGAGCACGGCGTTGCTGCTCACCCGCACGAGGAGCCCGTACGAGCGGCTTCGCGTGGAGCCGTCCGCCGTCACCGTCCGTGACCATGCGCCGACGCTACGCCGATCCGCCCGCCGCGTCGACGACGACCGCCGCGGGAACGCGCCGCCAAAGGGGCGACGCGCAGCTGAGCGTGCACATCTTTTCGGTGTCCTCCGGGCTGGTCGGCGTCTACCTCACCGTGATCGGCCTGTTCCGGATCATCGTCCGGTCGCAGCACGTCGACAGCATCGCCGACAACCTGCTCGCCGTGAACGCCCTGCTCTTCCTCGCCGCCTGCGCCCTGGCGTACCTCGCCCTGCGCACGCGCACGGACGCGCGCGCGGATCGGCTCGAGTGCGCCGCGGACGTCGCGTTCCTGTCGGCCCTCGCCATGATGGCGGTGATCGGCGTACTCGTCGCCTACGAAGTCATCTGATGCACTCCGCACAGCCCCCGGGGATACCCCGGCACACACGCTTCCACCCGTTCACGCCGATGAGGACCACCCCAATGCTCTCGCGCATCTTGCTCTCCGCCGCCGCGCTCGGCGCTGCCGCGCTCGGCGCCGCCACGCCGGCCTTGTCCCAGTCATCCCACCCACCGCACCCACCGGCCGACCACCCAGTCGCCGACGTGCGCTATCAGTGCGCCGACAGCACCGCCGTGCGCGCCCGGTACTACCCGAATCGGGTGCGCGTCACGCTCCCCGGCGGCGAGGTCACCCTCCCGCAGACGCCCGCCGCCTCGGGAATCCGCTACGCGAACGACACGCTCGTGTTCTGGAGCAAGGGCCCCGGCGCGTTCGTGACGCGACGCGACAGCACGCTGTACGCGGACTGCCACGAGGTCGCGGATTCGTCAGGGGTCGCGCCGAGCACCCCGGGGGCCCCGGTCCGCGTGCCCGCGGATAGCCTGGTGGTAGATGAAACGGGCGCCGGGGCTACTCAGGTGATTCCTGTCGGCGGATCGCTGACGATCAAGCTGCGCGAGCAGAGGGGCACCGGTTACATCTACCGACTTCGACCTTTTGATCTACAGCGGCTAAAGCTCACGAGCAACAATTCGGTGCCAACGCCGGGGACGCTGTCGGGGCAGGTGGGCGGTTCCGAGAGCACGACCTACGTATTCGAGGCACTCGCGCCGGGCGCGACGATCGTCGCGTTCGACTTCACGGCGCCCGGGGGCGTCGTCGTGGAAGGCAAGACGTTGCGGTATGCCGTTGAGATCGCGCGGCCGGACGGACGGGGTGCACCAGAGTAGTCGGGCCGAAACGCCGAGCCGCAGCGGGCGCGCAGGGCAGGTACGCCCGCAACTCGTCTGGTCACGCCGGGCACTCCGATCGACCGGTACGACCCGACCGAGTCCGCACGGCATCCGCGGCGACCCGGAGACCTCCACCGGACCGGAAGTCCAAGCCGGCCGGGTCGAGGATGCCCCGCGTGCCGACGAGCAGGCGACCCGAACCCGGCGGTCGCGCGACCGCACTCGCCGCACCGCCCGATGAGCGACCCCCGCCGCGTCCTCCTCGCCAGCGCCGCCGGCAGCCTGGTCGAATGGTACGACTTCTATATCTCCGCCGACGACGGCCCGGCGGTCGCGCCGACCGGCCCCAAGCTGCTGCCGTCCGACGTGGCCCCGGATCCGCACGTCCACCACTTGTTCACCCGCGACCTCGACGCCCTCGGGCAGCCGGCGTCCAAGACGCCGCTGTGGTACCACATCATCAAGGAAGCGGAACTGCAGGGCGGCGACCGGATGCTCGGCGCGCTCGGGAGTCGGCTGGTGGCCGAGGTCGTCGCCGGCGGGATCTTCTACAACATGGGCTCCGTCTACTTCAATCCGGAGTATGCGACGACGGCCGGCGCCGGCGGCACGGTCGACGTCCCCGCACCCACGGCGGCGGACCACGGCCTAACGATCGCCGTCCCGGTGCCCGACGCGTGGACGTCGGCCATCACCGGGACGACGTCGGTCACGCTCCGCGATCTGATCAATTACGTCAACGCGTAAGGACAACACTTCCGTTTAACGAACGGCTCGACGACCCAAAGACCGGCCGGGATGAGAGCCGTGCAGCGTGGCCGCCGTGACGGCGGGCTGGCACTTCGGGGGGCGCGTCGGGACGCGTGGTGCGATCCGGCGCCCACGCTCGATCCGCCGAAGACGGCCGACGGCGCCGTCAGCGGGTGCTCCAACACCCCGGGCGCCGCCACTGCCCGTTCGTCCCGATCCGCTCGGCGACGTTGATCCCGGGGACGGTTCCCGACTCGGGCGTGTTCGTGCTCGTCGGTGGCGGGCTCGTGATCGTCGTCGGGGTGGCGCGCCGGTTGCCGCGGCGTGGGCGTAGCCGTTGGGCGCGGCGCGCCGTCGAGGGTTCGGTCGGTCCGCCCCGCGCCCCGTGCTCGCCGCAGTCAGGTGCTGCCCGATGCCGGAGTGCCGCGCACATGCCCCATCCGGCGTCGTTGCATGGGGAGCGCCCCGCCGGTCCATCACCCGGGACCGGCACGTCGAGCGGCCGATAAAGGGCATTATGGGACGGACCGAGCGGCCGGCCTCGGCCGGACACTCCTCGTGGGCACCGCCGATCCGCTGGAACACTGAGCGTCCCGTTATGCCGCCGCGGCAGACGGGCGCGTACCCCGCCAGCATTCGCGGCCCTCACGACCGCGCGTGCGATGAGCGCCGACCCGCACGGACGGGGCGCGACGTGACCGCATACTCGGTGGGGCAAAGCGTCGCGACCGAAGAACGCCGGCCGACGCCGGCCCGCGAGTAGGTCCGCCACGAGGAATGCGGCGCCCGCCAGGAGCCAGCAGGAGCGCGACGGTCCGCGATCTCTCCACGGTACCTCCTTGAGCGGTGTGGTCGGCATCACGCGCGGGTCCCGATCCGGCCAGCGCGCGCCGATCGCGTTGCAACACCGAGAGTTGGCGGCCGCGGCGCCGCGTGCGCGCGCGGCGCCAGGCCAAACCTGCCTATCACGCCACCGAGGGGTCGGCGCCCAGCCCAGCCGCTCGTGTTCTCGCGCGCTCGCGGGCATCATCTCTTCGGCCGAGGGGAGGAGATTCCTAACGAGCGCGCCTCTCGTCGTCGCGCGCCCGCTCGGGAGGAGCGCCAGCGCCACCCCGGAGCTTCCTACGCGGTTCAGTCGTGATCCGGTCCGCCACGCCCGACAGGCGCTCGCGGAACACCCCCCGCGTTACCTTCACACGCGAATGCCTCGGCGGAGTGCGACGATGTCGACGTCCGATCGGACGGGGCCCGACGCCTCACGACCACCGCGCGCCGGCGTCCGGTCGAAGCGCCCGGCGCGCCCCAGTGACGTCGCGTCGTTGTTGATCGCCGTCGACCCCGCGGCTCGGGAGCCGCTTCACCGGCAGATCTACAGCGCGGTGCGCGACCTGATCGTCGTCGGCCGACTCCGCCCGAACGATCGCGTTCCGTCGACCCGCGCGCTCGCGGCGGACCTCGGCGTGTCGCGCAACACGGTCCTCCTGGCGATGACGCAGCTCACCTCAGAAGGGTACCTCCGCGGGCGCCCCGGCGCGGGCACGCGCGTCGCGCCGCAGCTCCCCGACGCCCTCCTGCGCGTCGACGCGCGACGTGAACCGTTAGGCACACGGCCCACGGCGGGCTCGCGGCCGGTGATCGCCCGACGCGGCGCGCGGACGGCGCTCCTGAGCGACGGCATGCCGCGCCTCGGCCTCGCGCCGCGTCCATTCCGCCACGGCACGCCGGCGCTGGACCGGTTTCCGGTCGATCTCTGGGCGCGCCTTGCCGCACGACGGTACCAGCGCGTACCGCTCGAATTCCTCGACCACGGCGAGGCGTTCGGGCACCGCCCGCTACGCGAAGCGGTCGCCGTCTACGTCGGCGCCGCGCGCGGCGTTCGCTGCGAACCGGGCCAGGTGCTCATCACGAGTGGCGCGCAGCAGGCGCTCGCCCTCGCCGTACAGGTCCTGCTCGATCCCGGCGACACGGCATGGATGGAGGACCCGGGCTACCTCGGGATGCGCGGGGTGTTGACGATCGCCGGCGCACGGATCGCGCCCGTACCCGTCGACGCGGAGGGGCTCGACGTCGCCGCCGGGATGCGGATCGCACCCGACGCCCGGCTCGTGTATACGACCCCGTCGCACCAGTTTCCGCTCGGGGCGACCATGAGTCACGTGCGCCGCCGCGCGCTGCTGCAGTGGGCGCGCGGGGCCAATGCGTGGATCGTCGAGGACGATTACGAAAGCGAGTACCGGTTCGCCGGTCACCCGCTGCCGGCGCTCCACGGGCTGGACCCGGACGGCCGCGTGCTCTACGTCGGCACGTTCAGCAAGACGGTATTCCCGTCCCTCCGAATCGGGTACTTGATCGTCCCGCACGATCTCACCGACGCGTTCGCGCGCGCGCGCGCGTTCGCGGCCGGTTCGGCGTCGCCGCTCGAGCAGGCGGTCCTCGCCGACTTCATCATCGAGGGGCACTTCGCGCGGCACGTCCGGCGGATGCGGACGCTGTACGCGGCCCGCCAAGCGGCGCTCGTGGCACTCGCCGAACGCGAGTTACGGGGCCGGATCACGCTCCGTCCCGCGGCAGCCGGCCTGCACCTCCTCGGCTGGCTTCCGCCGGGCCGGAGCGACGCGGCAGTGTCGTCGGCCCTCGCGGCGCGTGGCGTGGAAGCACCGCCGCTCTCGATGTACCACGTCGGGCCGCGCGCGGCCGACGGCGCGCTGCTGTTAGGGTACGCGTCGCTGGACGACGTCGCGCTGCGGCAGGGCGTCGACGTCCTTCGCGAGGTGTTAGGCGCCTGACGGCGAGCGCCCGCGGGGACTCCGCCGCGGGGTGGTTCGAGAGAACCCCGCGCCGGCATACGTCGCCGATCGGCGCGGCGGCGACATAACCTTCCGGATGTCCCGCCTACGCGCGCGACCCTACTCGGCTACCGTCCGTCCAACGGACGGGGCCAACGACGTCAGGACGTGGTGGCGCGCGCCACCGCGATTCGTGCGCAGGCGCCGGGCAACGACAGCGCGCACGCGGATTGTGGTACCACTCGGAAACGATCGCTCCCGGAAATTGGACGTCTCATGTCGGAACCGCCCGTCCCCCCTCGGCCCCGGCCTGCCACGCGTGTCGTCCGCGCGGGTGTGCCCGCGCCCGCGCAGGGGATGCCGTTTCTCCCCGGACCCACGTTCGCCGCCGTGTACCACGCGGCCGGTGACCCCGCCGACACCGCGTACACCTACGGCCGGTATCACAATCCGACGTGGACGCAGTTCGAGGCCGCGCTCGGTGACCTCGAAGGCGGTCCCGCCGTTACCTTCGCGTCGGGCATGGCCGCCGCGGCGGCCGTGCTCGGCGTCGTCCTGCGCCCGGGAGATGTGCTCGTCCTTCCGAGCGATGGGTACTACACCATTCGCGCCCTCGTGCGGGAGCACCTCGCGCCCGCTGGGGTGACGGTCCGCGAGATCCCGACGGTCAGCGCGGTGGCCGGGAGTGTCCGGGGCGCACGGCTCGTCTGGATCGAGAGCCCCGTGAATCCGACGCTCGACGTGTGCGACGTCTCGACCATTGCCGCGGCGGCCCGCGCCGCGGGCGCACTCGTGGCTGTCGACAACACCACGGCGACCCCGCTCGGGCAGGTCCCGCTCGCGCTCGGCGCGGACTTCTCGGTCGCGTCGGACACGAAAGCGTTGACCGGCCACGGCGACCTCCTCCTCGGGCACGTCGCGGTGCGGGACGCCGCGTGGGCGGACACCCTGCGCCAGTGGCGAACGCGGACGGGGGCGGTACCCGGCCCGATGGAGGTGTGGCTCGCACACCGCTCGCTGGCCACGCTCGACGTGCGACTCCAGCGGAGCTGCGCCAACGCGCAGACGATCGCGGAGTTCTTGCGCTCGCACCCGGCGGTGCAGGCGGTGCGCTACCCGGGGCTGGCCGACGACCCGGCCCACGCGATCGCCGCGCGGCAGATGCAGTGCTTCGGCCCGGTGGTCAGCTTCACGCTGGCCGATCGCGCGGCGGCCGAGCGGTTCCTCGCGGCGTGCCGGGTCGTTCGGGAGGCGACGAGCTTCGGTGGAACGCACACGACGGCGGAACGGCGCGCGCGGTGGGGCGGCGACGCCGTCCCGCCCGGCTTCATCCGCGTGAGCGCGGGACTGGAGGACGCCGCCGACCTGGTCGAGGATCTCCAGCAGGCGCTCGCCGCCGCGTGACGGGATGACCCCGCTCGCCGCCCGCGTGTTCGCGCTGTCGCCCGACGTGCGCTACGTCGCGACGTACGTCGATGGGCGCCTCGACCTGGCCGCGCGTGCCGCGCCTAACGCGAGCGCGGCGGAGTCCGATCGCTACGAGGAGCTGCTCGTGAACCCCACGCTCCTCACGCTCGCCGGTCAGCGCGGGCGCATCGACTGCGGGGGACTCGAGTACGTGCTCGTTCGGTACGGACACTTCTTTCAACTCGTCGTTCCGATCCGCGGCGGTCACATCTCCGTGGCGGTCGAACCGAGCGGGGCGCCACTCGACCTCGTCGACGGAGTCCGCGCGGCCGCTGCCGCCGACCCCGTCATGTGACTGCCGCGAACGGGACGGCGGGGGCGACCGACGACCGGACGGGCGAGCCGGACGCTCAGCGCAACGCCGCGAGAACGTCTGCGGCGTCGACCACGGTGGCGAACTCGCCGCTGAGGCTGGTGAGCGCGGTGTCGTGCATCTCCTGCGCGGTGTAGTGACGCCCACTCGGCGCGGTGCGCTCGAACGTGGCCGTCGCGTCGGCCACGACGTACGTGTCGAACCCGAGATTCCCGGCCATGCGCGCCGTCGTCGAGACACAGTGATCCGTGGTCAACCCGAACAGCACGAGGGTCGTAATCCCGGCGGACCGGAGGTGGGCCTCGAGATCGGTCCCGATGAACGCGCTGTTCACGTCTTTCGTGATCACCGGCTCGCCGGCTTCCGGCCTCGCCTCGGGTTTCGGCGGGACGCCGGGCCCACCTGGATTGAAGAGGCTGCCCGGTCGCGGATTCACGTGCTGCACGTGAACGATCGGGCGGCCGCTCGCCCGCCAGGCCCGCAGGAGCTCGGCGGCCCTCGCCTCCGCGTCGGGGTTGTTCCGCTCGCCCCAGCGCGGGTCGTTGAACGCTTGCTGCACGTCGATGGGCACGAGGGCGACGTTAGGCGGGAGTCGGTCCATGGTCACGGTCAGTGATTGGGTCGGGCAGCGCCGTACCGCCTGAACATCCGTGGCCGGTGGCGACGACGGTAGCACCAGAGCCGGCGGAGTCGACGGGGCCACCCGGGCGGTGCACCGCGACCGGACACCGACGCTCACGGCGTGTAACGCTCACGGCGTGTGCGGCATCGGGACCACGGCGCCGGTGACGACGATCCCACCCCGCGCCGGGACGTCGACGACGAGGTGACCCGGCCGCCCCATCGCCTCCCCCTGGCGCACGTGCACCCGCGCCGGCACGGCGAGCCGCCCGCTGTCGCGGAGGTAGCCCGCCAGCGCCGCGGCGGCCGCGCCAGTAGCGGGGTCCTCGACCACGCCGCCCACGGGGAACGGGTTCCGTGCGTGGAATACGGTCGGCGATTCGCGCCAGACGAGCTGCAGGGTGGTGAGGCCGGCGCCGAGCATGAGCCGCTTCACGCGGTCGAAGTCGTAAGTCAGCCGCGCGAGTCGCTCGGGTGTCTCGGCCGCGAGGACGAGGTGCCAGGCCCCGGCGTACGCGCGGGCGGGCGGGATGGCGGGATCGAGCTCGCTCGCTTGCCAGCCGAGCGCGTCAAGGATCTCGCCGACGAGTCGCGGGTCGGCCGCCGTGTGCCGCGGGCCGACAGACGTGAGCGAGGCCTCCCGCACGCCGTCGCGCGTGCGCACGACGACCGGGACGACGCCGACCGGGGTCGACAGGTGGTACGTCCCGTCCCCGGTGGTCTCGCCGAGCACGGCTCCGGCGCCCACGGTGGCGTGGCCGCAGAACGGAACTTCGGCCTCGGGGCTGAAGTAGCGCACCTGGCGCTGCGTACCTGCCGCCGGGGCGACGAACGCCGTCTCGGAGTACCCGACCTCGGCGGCGATGCGCTGCATCTCGGCCGCGTCCGGCAACACGTCGCCGACCCAGACCCCGGCGGGATTGCCGCCGGCGGGATTGGTGGTGAACACGGCGACGCGTCGGAGTGGGGCAGTGGGCGGCGGGGGCGATGGCGACACGAGATCGGAATGAGAGAAGGCCGAAGCGTCACGCATCGGTCGGGTGCGGCGCGGCGACGCGGTCGCCGTGGCTCGGCGGCCCCGAGATCACGACGAAGTCGGCCGACGCGCCCGACTCGTTCAGCACCTGGTGGGCGACGCCGGGCGGAATGTGCAGGCCCTGGCGCGCGCGCAGGACGTGGCGTGCACCGTCGCACTCGACGTGCAACTCGCCGGCGAGGACGAGGAAGTACTGGCGGGCCACGACGTGCCGGTGCCGAACTTCGGCGGTCCCGTGGGGCATGCGTTCGGCGATCACCGAGAGGGCCGGGTGCTGGAGCAGGTGCCAGCCGTCGCACCCCGCGCCCCACGCGTAGTGCGTCGCCGGCTCTAGGACCACCGCGGTGCCGTTCGCCGACTCGCGAACGCTGACCGCGTATCCGGTTGCCGCGGGTGCTCCGGGAACGTCGTGTTCGCCCCCGTTCGGCCGCAGGTCGCACGCCATCTTGAGCGCCGCACGGCCGTACGGTGTTGCGGTCATCGGCACCTCGCGGAAGCCGAGCTGGCGGTACAGGTGCACGGCGGGCGCGAGGCGCGGATTCGTGAACAACTCGACGCGCGAGGCGCCGAGGGCCCGCGCGTGGGCGATCGCCGCCTCGGCGAGCGCGCGCCCGATCCCGTACCCGCGTGCGTCTTCGGCCACGGCCATCTTCGCGAGCTCGTACGTTTCGCCGCCGGCGCCGTGCGCGCGCATCAGCGCGCAGGTCCCGACGGCCGTCCCGTCCCGCTCGGCGACGAAGATGAAACCGCCGTCGCCGAGGATGTAGGTCTCGGGGTCGCCGAGGTCGCGTTCGTCGCGCGGCTCGACGGCGAAGTGCTCGCGCAGCCACGCGAGGTTGAGATCCCGGAAGGCGGCGCGGTGCGCCGCGGTGTACGGAACGATGCGCATCGCCGGAGCGGGAAAGAGATACGTTAGGCGGTGCGCTGGAGCTCGCCGGCGATCGCGCGCACCGCGTCCACGAAGAGGTCGAGGTCGGCGCACCGCGTGCGGTGGTTCGTGATCGCGACGCGGATCACGAACCGGTCGCCAAGGACCGTACTCGTGGGCAGCGCGACCCCCGACTCCTGCAGACGGAGCAACAACTCTTTGTTGAGGGCGTCATGCGCCGCCGCGTCCGCGCCCCGGACGGTCATGCGCAGACAGACGATGTTGAGGCCGACCGGCGCCGCGAGCTCGAGTCCGTCGGTCTGCTCGATCCGCGCCGCGAGGTACCGTGCCTGCGCGACGTTCTGCGAGACCAGGTCGGCGTACGCCGCACGGCCGTGGATCTGGAGTTCCATCCACACCTTGAGCGCCCGATCGCCGCGCGAAAGATCGGGCCCGTATTCGGAGAACCACTGCGATCCGGCCGCAATGCCCCGCGCCTGCGGCGCGAGATACGAGGCGGACTGTGCCCAGCCCGCGCGGTGCGCACCCTGGTCGCGGACGAGCGCGCAGCCGACGTCGTAGGGCATGTGCAGCCACTTGTGCAGGTCCACGGCGAGCGAGTCGGCCCGCTCCATACCCGCGACGAGGTGCCGGAGCTCGGGGACGAGCGCGGCGAGCGCGCCGAACGCGCCGTCGACGTGGAACCACAGGTCGTGCTCGCGCGCGATGTCCGCCAGACGGGTGAGATCGTCGAACGCCGCGGTGTTGACGGTTCCCGCGTTCCCGACCACGCAGAACGGGCGCAGCCCGCGCGCCCGGTCCTCGCGGATGGCCTGCTCGAGCGCGCGGAGGTCGAGCGCGTAGCCGGAGTCGACGGGAAGCTGGCGGACGCCGCGGCGTCCGAGTCCGAGCAGCGACGCCGCCTTCGCGACGCAGTTGTGCGTCTCGGTCGAGCAGTAGAGCACGGGCCGCTCCGTCGACCCGGCCAGGCCGTGGCCGTCGGCGTCGATCCCGGTCCGGGCGTTCCGGGCGGCGGTGATGCCGATCAGGTTCGCAACCGAGCCGCCGGTCACGAGGATCGCGCTCGCGTCCGCCGGATACCCGAGCATCGCCTTGATCCAGCCGAGGACCTGCGCCTCGCCGTACGTACTCGCCTGGTCGCCGCCGATCGCGTTGCCGTTCATCGCCGCCGTGAGGAGTTCGGCGAGCATGCCGGTCGGGGACCCGGTCCCCATGACCCACCCCCAGAAACGCGGGTGGATGTTGCCGGTATGGTACGGCAGCACGTTTCGCCGGAACGCCTCGTACACCGACTCAGCGCTCGACGGGGTCTCGGGCAGCCCGGACGTGAAGGCCGCGCGCACGTCCGCCGGTGTGGGCTGCCAGACCGGGCGCTCCCGCACCGTCCGGAGGTGGATCAACATGTCCTCGAGCATGCGCGCGCCGAGACTGCCTAACGCGTTCCAATCGACGGGGTCCAGGGTGCGCTCCGGCGCGTCGGGCGCGGCGCCGGACTCGCCGGTCGGCGCGGCGGCGTTCCCGGTGCGCGCGTAGACGCCCGACGGCCGGGCGGGCGCGCTCGTCGGGCGGGCCGGCGGCAACACGAGCGGGAGTGACGAACCGGCGGTGTGCATGCGGTGCGATCGTGTTAGGCGCTTCGCGCGGGGGGGCAGTCCGTATGTACATCGCCGCCCGGCATGGGGCAATGCTCGACCACGGCGTTACGTCATTGGCCCCATCCGGTCCGCCGAAAGTGGTCCCGTCGTGCGCACGAATTCTCGCCGGACACGCATTACGTATGACGGTCCACGGCTCTGTCAGGTTGGGGTCGCGGGTGTAGCTTCGGTCCCGTCGAGACCCGAGCCGAGCGCCCGTGCCCGATCGTGTCAGTCCCTACCGCGGGCATCGGTTCCCGGCCGAGGTGATCGCCGACGCGGTCCGCCTTTACCTCCGCTGCGCCCTGAGCTACCGCGACGTCGAGGAACTCCTGGCCGAGCGCGGCATCGTCGTCTCGTACGAGACGGTCCGCGGGTGGGTGGCCAAGTTCGGGGCGCAGTACGCCGAGGCGCTGCGGCGGCGCGAGGGGCGCCCCGGGCGGACGTGGCACCTCGACGAGGCGGCCACGCGGGTGGGCGGTCGGGTGCACTGGCCGTGGCGGGCGGTCGACGAGCACGGGCAGACGCTCGACGTGCTCCTGCAAGAGCGCCGCGACACCGCCGCCGCCGCGCGGTTCTTCCGCCGGCTGCTGGCCGGCGCCGTGCCGCCCGAGCGTGTCACGACCGACAAGTTGGGCAGCTACGCGGCGGCCCTGGCGCGGCTCCCGGAGCTCGTCGGCGTCGGGCACCAGCAGGTGCGATCCGCCCGGCGCTGCAACAACCGCGTCGAGCAGGCGCACCAACCAACACGGCTGCGCGAGCGGGTCATGCGCCGGTTCAAGTCGCCCGCGTCCGCCCAGCGGTTCCTCGACGCCCTCAGCCGCGTGGGGAGCCTGTTCCGCCCCGGGCGCCATCGGCTCGCGGCGGCTGTGTACCGCGCGACGATGCGCGAGCGCGTTATCACGTGGCGCGCGGTCGCCGGCCTGCGCGCCGCCTAACGATAGCATCGCATGTCCGGACGCCACCCGGCCGCCCGGCGTCGACTCGCGCCTCGGCAACTTGACAGAGCCCGTCGAACGCACCATCCGCAAACCGGCCGGCGAATCCGTCACGTGCCGATCCGCGGCCCGAGCGGGCCGCAACGCCGCCCGCGCGTCGGGCCCGCGGGTGAAGGGTTCCCGGGTCGTTTCGCGGACGGGGATGTGAGAGCTGCGTGAACACGTATCGCACACGGAGTCCGACATGAACGTCCTGCTCGCCTTCGCACCCTTCCTGGTTTTCGTCGTGCTCGAGCGGGTGGCGGGCGTCGAGCCCGGCCTGCTCGGGGCGGCGGCGACGGCGCTCGGGTTCCTGCTCCGCGACCTCCTGCTCCGAAAGCAGACGCCCAAGGTGCTGGAGGTGGGCACCGTGGTGCTGTTCGGCGGCCTCGCGTGCTACGGCGCGCTGGCGGGCGCGGACTGGTCGACCGCCGGCGTGCGCCTCGCGGTCGACGCGGGGCTGTTGGCGATCGTGCTCGTCTCGCTCGTCATCCGACGGCCGTTCACGCTGCAGTACGCGCGCGAGAGCGTGCCGCGCGCGGTGTGGGACGAGCCCGGCTTCGTACGCACCAACACGACCATCACGGCCGCGTGGGCCCTGGCCTTCGCAGCGATGGTCGCGGTCGACTTCGCGTGGCTCGTTCGGCCGGACCTGCCGCCCCGCGTCGTCGTGGTCGTGACACTCGTGGCCCTCGTCGGCGCGGCGCGCTTCACGGGTTGGTACCCGGAGCGCGCGCGCACCGCGGCGTCTTCCGCCCTGCCCTGACGCCCGGAAGAGACGTCGCGTGCGGCCCACCCTGCGGCCTGACGGGAAGAGGCGTGCGCCGTCCGCCGCAGACTTCCCCGAGCGCGCCACCAACCAAGCAGTCATCAACCGGAGTGACACACATGGCCCCCGAAGTCATCGGGTTCACGATTCGCAACCTGCCCGCAATTCTGTTGGTCGCTGCGCTGGTCGCCGCGGCAATTCGACGGGGCCGCGAGCCGGCCGTCGGCCGCCTCCTGTCCTGGGTACTCCTCCTCCCGATCGGCGTAACGGGCCTGTGGGCCGGGATATCACACGTGTGCTTCCCCGACATCGCGGCCGCACACATCGGCTGGCGGGTCAGCCCATTCCAGTTCGAGGTCGGCGTGGCCGACCTCGCCATCGGGGTGACCGCGTGTCTCGCGTTCCGGCGCGCCCTGGCGTTCCAGGCAGCGGCGCTCTCCGCCGCGTCGATCTTCCTGCTCGGCGACGCCGTCGGTCACGTTCGGCAGATGATCGTCGCGGGCAACTTCGCGCCCGGCAACGCCGGCGTACCGTTCTACATGGACGTCATCGCGCCCGTGCTCGGGCTGACGTTGCTCACACTCGCCCACCGCGGTCGGACGCACACGGCAGTACCGGCGTCGGCGGGGCATCGGTTCGCCTGAACCGATCGTGCGGGTGAAGCGCGTCGTCACCGCGGCGCTGTCATTATAGCACCGACGACGGCCGAGCCCAGAACGTCCGCCTAACGGTGGCCGGGGCAGCCCTCGTCCCCACCCCGGCCGTGGTGGCCGACCAGGACGACGCTGCGTGCTTCGCGTACCCGTCCGAGCACGAGCGCCGCGTCCCGCGGCGTCTGCTTGAGGACAGGGTCACCCGGCTCGGCATTACCGCCCTACCCGTCGACTGACCGTCTCGGTCCCAACGGCACGACCGCCCCCCCCCCAAACCGCGCCACCAACACGGAGCGCCCCCATGGACCCCCGCCTCACCCAGATCGCCCAGGCGTGCCTCGACGGCGCCGAACGCAATACCATGACCTTCCCCCAGATCGCCGGCACGCTGATCGACGCGGGGTTCGAGAGCTACGCCGTCGACTTCCGCCGGGCGAGCGCGACGTATTACCGGCCTGACGGGGACAGCGTCGTCCTGCCAACCCACACTGGCGCGCCGGTCGCCGCCGGGTGGGACCCCGTCGCGGTGCAGGCGGCGATCCGGGAGGCCCAAGCTCTGGTCCCGGGCTACACCTATGCGGGGTTCTGCGCGAAGGTCGTCGCGGCCGGGTGCGCCGGGTACGTCGTGTCGTTCCCCGGGCGCCGGGCCGTGTACCTCGCGCGCACCGCCGAGACGTACGTCGAGCCTTTCCCGCCGTAAGCCGCGGGCGCACCGGCTGCTAGGCCGCGGCAGGCCGCCCCCAGCGGCGTCGCGCCGGGCGCCGCCCGGCGGTGGTGAGGCACTCCCAATTCCCCCCCGTGACGCATCCGGATGCGATCCCGCGCGAGCTCCCGCGGCCGCTCGCCTGGCTCGATCAGAACTGGCCGTTCGCCGGGACCGTGGCCGCCGCGTTCCTGCTCGTGGTGCTGACCCTCGTGCTCCGAACGTGGCCGCCCGCGCTCGGGCTCGTCTACGCGCTGCTGCTGGCGTACCTCGTCCATCAGATGGAGGAACACTACGGCGACCGGTTCCGCCGGGACATCAACGCGACCCTCGCCGGTGGGGCGGACGCCCTCACGCCGCGCGCGACGACGACGATTAACGTCGGCGGCGTCTGGGGCGTCTACGCGCTCACCCTGATCCTGGCGGGGCTGGTCGACGGCGGCTTCGGGCTCGTGGCCGTGTATACGACGCTCGTCAACGCGCTCGCGCACGTCGGAGCGGCGGTGGTCGAGCGCCGCTCGAACCCCGGGCTGTGGACCGCGCTCGGGTTGTTCGGCCCCCTCGCCGCGCTCGGGTGGCGCGTGGTGGGCGCGGCGAGTGGCCTCGGCTGGGTCGGGCATGTCCTCGGACTCGGGGTCGCGCTGCTATTCCACGCCGCGATCATCCGCCACGTCCGCCGCCGCGCGCGGGCGCTCGGCACCCGGTAGTCGCGCGTCGTCGCCGTTGCGGACCCGCGGCGGCGACCGTCGCGTCGACGGCGCGGGCTCCACGCATGGGCGCGCCATGAGACGCCGTCGATTCCGCGAGTGAGCCGACGGCGCGTCACCGAGCGGTGCTGTGACCCGCCCGGCGGCAGTCCTGTGGCGGTAGCCCAACACAGGGCTCTGTGTTTACGGTCGATGTGGTCATGCGCCACGTCGCCTGCACGGGGGAGTACCGCCCGAGATGAGGCTTCGGCGACTACGCGTTCGGTGCGCTCGCGGTGGTCGAGCGCGCGCTGGTACAATCGACAGGGCTGCGCCTCGCCGGTCCGCTGCTGTCCGGCGTATTCACCGGGATCTTCGCCGGCAAGTTCGCGTGCTACACGCACGCCTACGTCGCCGCCGGTGAGCGCCGGCGCCAGGTGGCCTAACCACCGCTTCTGCGGAATCCCCGCGGCGCAGACTACCGGACGCTCCGCCTCGCTGAAGACATGGCGGCCGCGGTCCGGGCGCGGGCGGGCGGCACGTGAAGGGTTCCCGGTCCCTTTCGCGGATGATCGAGTGGGAGCGCTTCGTCGGAGGCGCCGGACCCCCTGCCCGCGTGGCTGCGCGAGCGCATCGCGGCGGTCTGGGCGCACCAAGCCGTGTGGTGACCTTGTGCGAATTCCAGCTGCCTTGTGGGTGCGGACATGAACATCGACCGCAAGACCTTTCCTGCCCGCGGCCCGATCGTGGGTGTCAAGGCACCACCGCTGCCGTACGATCCGGGCGCGCGGGACACGGCAGGTGCGGTCGAGACGCATCGGGTCGGCAGTACGCTCCTCCTGCGCGACCACGTGATGCTGGCGGTCGTGCACCGGGAGGGCTCGGACCGGCTGCTCTGGGCGCGCGCGCGCGACGGTACGGTCTCGCTCGCTGAGCAGGCTGAGGTACGGCCGTGCGCCTGAGGAACCGAATGCTCGTGCGGCGGTCCGCGTACGCCGGCGGCGCCACGGTGCTGCTGGCGCTGTGCTCACACCGCGCCAGCGCGCAGGCGCGTGCGGGTGCGCTCCCGCCGCCGCCAATGCAGGAGCACGTGCCGCCCGACGAGCCGCGTGCGACCGCTGCCATCGAGCGGCTCCTCGTGCAACAGGTGACGGCGCAGTACCAGGCCACCGGGCGACCGGCCTCGCGGCCGGCCGAGCGCGACGCGCACCCGAAGGGGCATGGGTGCGTCAAGGCGCGCTTCACCGTGGACGCGCATGTCCCGGCGGCCCTCCGCGTGGGGGTGTTCGCTCGACCGAAGTCGTACGTGACGTGGATCCGGTATTCGAACGCCGTCGGCACCGACGACCACGCGGGCCTGTCGCGCGGCATGGCGATCAAACTCACCGGCGTCCCGGGCCGCAAGCTGCTCGCGAACGAGTCGCACGAGACGACCCACGATTTCCTACTCGTCACCTACCCCGCGTTCAACATCCGGTCCGCGGCGGACTACGCCGATCTCCTAACGAAGTCGGCGCGCGGGCAGTTGCCAGCGTTCTTCGCGGCGCATCCGGATGCCGAACGGATGACCCACGCGGCAGCGGCGGTTCCGGCCACGAATCCGCTGCTGCAGCGATTCTTCAGCATGACGCCGTACACGCTCGGCGCGCGGTACGTCAAGTACTCCGCCGAGCCGATCACGTGCAGCGACCACCGGGTACTACACGATTCGTCGGCGAATCCGGCGACCCGCGACCCGGACTACCTGCGGGCCGCGATGGAGAAGACGCTCGCGAACGGCGACGCGTGCTTCCGCTTCATGGTGCAGTCGCAGACCGACACGGCCGCGATGCCTGTCGAGGACGCAACCGTCGTCTGGGACGAGGCGCGCTCGCCGTTCGTGCCGGTCGCGACGATCACGATCCCGCGTCAGCAGTTCGCCGGCGCCGAGCAGATGCGATTCTGCGAGAACCTGTCGTACACGCCGTGGCACGCCCTGCCGGAGCACCGGCCGGCGGGCACCATCAACCGCGTCCGGCGCTCCGTCTACGAGGCGATCTCCACGTTGCGCCACCGGCTGAACGGTGCGGCGCGCGCCGAGCCGACCGGCCGCGAGACCTTCCCGGGGGGTGACTGAAATGAACGCACGGACGCTGACGATCGCCGCGGTGGTTTCCGCCGCGCTGGCCGCCTCGGCGTGGCGGTACGCCGCCGCGCGGCAACAGACGCGGCCGCAGACGATCGCCCGACTCCAGCAGGGCTGGACAGCCGACCAGGAGGACGCGTACTACCACACGCCGCAGGGGACGGTCATCATGCCGGCCGCGTGGCTGGCGGCACTCCGCGACACGACCGGGCGGCCGTTCATGGCGCCGCAGCGTATGGCGCGACTCGGCTTTATCGCCGACGACCGCGCATCGGCCCGCAACCCGTACCGCTGGCCGATCGGCTTCGCGGTCGACGACGGGCGGGCCGCACGCGGGGTCCCGACCGTCGGCCTAACGTGCGCCGCCTGCCACACCGGGCAGCTACGCTACCGCGGTCAGGAGATGCGGGTGAACGGCGGACAGGGCAACATCGACCTCGACCGCTTTAAGGACGAGGTCACGGCGGCGCTCGCGTACACCGGCGCAGCGCCCGAGCGGCGGCACGCGTTCGAGGCGCGCGCGGTGCAGCTCGGCTATCCCGCCGACCGCATGGCGGCCGACTTCGAGGCGCGGTACCGCGCCGTCGTGGCGAGCGCGCCGGCCCGCGCGCGCATCGCGCGAACCGGGACGGTCGCGGGACCCGGCCGCAACGACGCGGTCGCCGTGATCACCCAGGTGCTGTTCAACTACGCCATCGGCGTGCCGACCAACACCAACGAGGCGACGGCGCCCGTGAGCTACCCGCACCTCTGGGACATCCACCGCTTCGATTGGGTGCAGTACAGCGCGTTCGCCCGGCAGCCGATGAGCCGCAACATCGGCGAGGCGCTCGGCGTCGGGGCCCTGACGAACTTCGTCGACCCGGCGACCGGCGCACTGCGGCCGGAACCGCAGCGGTGGCGGACGTCGATCCCGATCATGAATCTGTTCGCGATCGAGCAACAGATCACCACGCTGAAGCCGCCGGTGTGGCCCGCGCAGATCCTCGGCGCGATCGACGGCCGGCGGGCGGCAGTCGGGCGCATGCTCTTCGCAGAGACCTGCGCCGGCTGCCACGGCGTGCGGGAGTTGGCCGGCAGTCCGTCGGGCGAGTGGAGCATGAAGGTCGTGCCGCTCCGGGTCGTCGGCACCGACGCGCACGACGCCGAGAACTTCGCCAACACGACCTACGACGGCACGAAGCTCGGGCTCTCGAAGGCGGCCCACGCGGCCGAAGGGACGAAGCTGGTCACCGACGGCATCCGACTGCAGGCGTACCGCGACCTCAACATCCCGGCGGCGGCCCGGGCGAGGTTCGACGGTTACGGCCGCGCGAACCAGTTAGTCGCGCCGTGCGGGTATAAGGCCCGCCCCCTCGTCGGCGTGTGGGCGACCGCGCCGTTCCTGCACAACGGGTCGGTCGCGACGGTGTTCGACCTCCTGAGTGAGTCGCGGCCCGCGCGCGTCGCGGTCGGCCACGCCGAGTACGACCCGGTGAAGCTCGGCCTCGGGACCGCCACCGGGCCGGACGTCGTCACGCTCGACTCGGCGGCCGCCGGGAACAGCACGGGGGGGCACTGGTTCACGGACGACGCGAACCGGCCGGGGCGGATCGGCCGCCGCCTGAGCGACGCCGAGAAGTACGCGATCCTCGAGTACCTCAAGACGGCGTCGTACGGCACGTACCCGCGGGTCACGGTCCCGCGCCCGGACCCGCTGCCGTGCGTCGACGCGTCCACCGCCGCAGCGCACTAAAGCCGCGACTAACGCAACGCTCCTTCACCTTCCGTCCAACACCCCCCATGTCGTCCACACTCCGCATCCGCGCCCGTACACTCGCGCACGCCGCGGCCGCCGCCGCGGCGCTCGCGCCCGCGCTCGCCGACGCCCAAGTCTACGGTTACAGCCCGATCGTCGTCGCGGGCGCCACGGAGACCCTGGCGCGCGGCATCAACGCCGCCGGCCAAGTCGTCGGGTCGTCCACCACCGGCGGGACGGGCTACCGTGGCTTCGTGTACAGCGCGGGGACGTTCAGCCTCCTCGACGCCCCGGGGGCCGCCGCCACGGAAGCGTTCGGGATCAACGCCGCCGGCCAGATCGTCGGAACGTCCGCGACCGCCGCGGGCAACGTGCAAGGTTTCCTGTACAGCGGGGGAGCGTTCAGCGCGATCACCGTCCCGGGCGCCGACCTCACGAACCCGTACGGCATCAATGCCGCCGGCCAGATCGTCGGGACGTACAACGACGCCGCGGGTCGCACGTTCAGCTTCATCGACAACGCGGGGACGTTCGGCGCGATCAACGTCCCCGGGAGCATCGCCACCATGGCGCGCGGCATCAACGACGCCGGCGCGGTCGTCGGGTCGTACACCGACCGCGCGGGCGGCCACGGCTTCCTGTACGACGCGGGGGCCTTCACGAGCTTCGACGTCCCCGGGGCGGCGCTCACATTTGCGACCGGCATCAACAGCGCCGGCCAAATCGTCGGGACCTACTTCGGTGCGACGGGGTTTGCCGGCTTCCTGTACAGCGGGGGGGTGTTCACGACCCTCGCGGTGCCGGGGTCTGGCTTCACCGAGGCATCGGGCATCAACGACGCCGGCCAGATCGTCGGCTGGTCGGGCGGCGCGGGGCAGCCCACGTCCGGCTTCATCGCGACCGTCCTGCCCGGCACCGCCGTGCCGGAGCCGAGCGCACTCGCCCTGCTCGGCGTGGGCCTCGTCGGTCTCGGCGGCGCGGCCGCACGCCGCCGGCGCTCCTCGACGGCGTAACGGACGCGCCGGCGCCATGTCACACCTCAACACCACCGCGGGCGTAGCGCGCCGTGCGCGGCGCGTCACGACCCTCGGGCTCCTGCTCGCCGCCGCCTGCGGCCGCGGCGCGGACCCGCGGCCGAACGGCGCCGGCCCGACGGCACGCGCCGAGCCGGCCGCCGGCGCCACCGATGCCGGGTGGGGGAGCTACAACGGCACGCTCGACGGGCAGCGCTTCGCCGCGTCTTCGCAGCTCACGCCGCAGAACGTCGCCGCCCTCAGGCCGGTCTGCCGGGTGCGGCTCGGCGAGGAGGGCACGTTCCAGAGCGGCCCGCTCGTCGTCGGCGACACGCTGTTCGTCACGACGGCACACACCACCGTGGCCGTGCACGCCGCGACGTGCGCCCTCGTCTGGCGCCAGACCCACGCGCCCAGGGCACCCGACGTCTACCCGGTCAACCGCGGGGTGGCCTACCTCGCCGGTCGTCTCTTTCGCGGCACGCCCGACGGCCGCCTCCTCGCGCTCGACGCGCGCACCGGGCACGTGCTGTGGGACGTCCAGGTGGGCGACCCCGCGAAGGGCGAGTTCACGAGCAGCGCTCCGGTCGCCTGGAACGGGCGGGTGTTCATCGGGCTCGCCGGCGGCGACTTCGGCATCCGCGGCCGCGTCATGGGCTTCGACGCGGCCACGGGCAAGGAATCGTGGCGCTTCTACACGGTCCCGATGGGCAGGGAGCCCGGCGCCGCGTCGTGGCACCTCCCGGCGACCGCGGCGCGCGGCGGCGGGGCGACGTGGACGTCGTACACGCTCGACACGGCCGCGGCCGAGCTTTTCGTGCCGGTCGCCAACCCGGCGCCCGACTTCGCGCCCCAGGCCCGCCCCGGCGACAACCTGTACACGAACGCGGTTGTCGTGCTCGACGCCCACTCGGGCGCGCTCAAGTGGTACCACCAGCTCGTCGCCAACGACGGGCTCGACTACGACCTCGGCGCCGCGCCGATGCTCTACGCCGCCTCGGGCGGCGGGGCGCGCGTGGCGCTGGGGAGCAAGGACGGGCACGTCTATGCGGTCGACCGGGCGAGCCACGCGCGCCTGTTCAAGACGGCGGTCACCACGATCTCGCCGCCGCCCACGCCGCCGACGCGCCGGGGCGTGCACGCCTGCCCCGGCCCGTTAGGCGGGGTCGAGTGGAACGGCCCCGCGTACGACCCGCGCACGGGGCTCATCTACGCGGGCGCGGTCGACTGGTGCGGCACCTACACGACCGCGACCGAGCAGGCCCTGGCCGGGCACAAGCCGGGGATGCCCTACTACGGCGGGAGCTACGCGCCCGCCCCGGGCGACACGGCGAGCGGCTGGCTCACCGCGCTCGACGCGGGGACCGGGCAGGTGCGGTGGCGGTACCACGCGCCGCAGCCGATCGTCGCCGGCGTGACGCCCACCGCAGGCGGCCTCGTGTTCACCGGCGACCTGGGCGGCACCCTGTACGCCTTCGACGCGGCGAGCGGGGCGGTACGCTTCACCTACCCGACGCGCGGCGCGATCGCCGGTGGCGTCATGACGTACGCGACGGGCGGCCGGCAGTACGTGGCGACCACGTCGGGCAATGTCTCGCGCACGACATTCAAGACGACGGGGTCGCCGACCCTCATCGTTTTCGGCCTGAACGCCCCGGCCGAATTGCGGACGACGACGCTGCCGACGTACTCGACGACCGGCGGCGCCGCGCCCCGCGGACCGACGCCGTGAGCGGGTCGCCCTCGATCGCTCGTCCGTCCCACTGACCTCAGGTCATCGTCGCGCGGAGGCGCGCGATTCGTGAAGCCGGCCCAGACGTCAGGGCCGGCGACCTGCACGCGAATCAGTGCGCCGGTCCACCACGAGCGACCCGTCGACAGGTTCTGCATGGCGGGCCTCCACTTGGCTCCTCCACTTGGCTCGTGTTCATCTCGATTGCCGCGGTCACAACACCCCGACGTGCCGCAACCCATCGAGGATTTCGGTGGCGGATGAGGCGCCCTTGCGGACGAACACGGCGGGTCTGGACAGCGGCGCGGGCATGCGCACCCAGCTTCCCGCTTGGCCCGCGTCGATGCCCGTCCAGAGATCTGTCCAGGCGCTACCCGCGGGGAAGTAGACGTCGACCGCGTCGGCGCCCTTGTCCAGCACCGGCGCGACGAGGAGGTCGGGGCCGAGCAGGAACTGGTAGCGCAACGCGAGGGTGTTCGGGTCGTCGGGGTAGTGCAGGAATGGGTGCCGAACGACCGGGTGGCCGCGCGCGGCCGCGTCCGCGACGAGGCGCTTCCGGTAGGGCGCGAGTCCCTGGTAGACCTTCGCGAAGCGCACCAGGTGCGCGAGCGTCTCGGTGTTCGTGTCGAACTGCGCCGATAATGCCGGGTCGAGCCCCTCGTGCGTGCGGAACGCCGCGGTGAAAGCGTTCAGCTCCATCCAGCGCATGAGCAGTTCGGGCGTGCGCGCGAAAACCGGGACGGCGCGGCCCGCCAGCGCGAGCTTGAGCACGACGTAGCCGCCCGTGTCGCTGTGGACCAGGCTGAAGCCCGAAACGCCCCCCGAGAGCAGCCCGACGACGGCGGTCTTGATCCCGTCGTACTCGTCCCAGGACTGCAGCTGGTCGCCGAGCCAGAACAGGGTCGCGGCGCCCGGGCTCTGGGTGAAGCCCGAGCGGTGGAAGCATACGGCGTCGTCCCCGCGCCCGGCCTCCTCGATCACCTCACGGTTCACCCGCGCCCACTCCTCCGTGAAGCGGTTGTGGTAGACGGCCGGGTCGCCGTCGTGCAGCTTCGCGTCGAACGGGAGCGCCTCGCCGAAGTCGGCCATCCACCCGGACGCGCCGGCCTTGTCAATCATCTCGCGCCTGATGACCGCCTTGATCCAGGTGCGCGTCTCGGGGTTGCTGAGGTCGATCAGGGCGGCGGCGAAGTTCGTGTTCTTGATCAGGTACGGCGTCCCGTCGGCCTTTTCGACGAGGTACCCGTCGCGGCCGCCCTCGCGGTATAGCGCGTCGTGGTCCGGCTCCGTGCTGAGGAACGGGTTGACGTAGAGGAGCATGCGCGCGCCCTGCCCTTCCAGGTCGGACACGAGCCGCCGCCAGTCGTGGTAGAACGACTCGTCGAGCTTCCAGTCCCACCAGAGCTGCGCGCCGGCCGAAGTGACCCGGACCCCGGTCCAGTCCTGGATCCAGAGGCCGGCGAGCGGAACGCCCGCGCTGCGCAGCGTCTCGAGCTTGCCGCGCACGATGTCCGTGCCGCCTTGCACCGCGGCGATGACGCCGTTGTGGACCCAGTCGGGCAGCGCGCGCATCCGGCCCGCGTACGCCGTGTAGGCCTCGATCAGGTCGAGCGGGGTCCGGCCGTAGAAGATCCGGCCGGTCATCGCGGCGGACCACACTTTGATGTCGACGTGGTCCGCGTGCCGGAGGTCGAACACGCTGTACTCGGTGTTCTCCAGGCACAGCGAGCGCAGCCGACTCGAGATGAAGTGCGGCGCCGGGGCCTCGGTCACGTACGGGTTCCGCCCGCCGCCGTTGGCGGCGAGGTCGACGAGCTGCGTGACGACCGGCAGGCCGCGCCCGACGCCGTGCTCCTGCACGAGGATGGGGAGCACCTTCCCCTTCTGGTCGAAGTAGGTCAGCTGCTGGCCGAAGCCGAAGAACGCCTCGTCGCGGGTCGACGCGATCCGCAGGCGGACGCGGTTGATCGGGGAGCCGTCGGGCGCCCGGACTCGGGCGACGAAGCGCAGCGTGTCCGCGGCGGCGGTCTCGAAGGCGAGTTCGTAGGCCACGCCGCCCGACGGTCCCGTGAGCCGTCCGGACACCGTGGCGCGGTTCGGCGCGAGCTCGACGTGGTCGATCGTCGGCCGGGCGTATGTCGCCGACACCGCGTCGGTAATCGTGAAAGACCCTTCCGGCGTGCCGAAGGCGCGGACGGCGGCCGTGGCCTGCTCGGCGACGAGGAAGTTGCCGTCGCGGGCCCCCTCCCAGAGCAGCCGGTCCGGGCTCTCGCGGTGCGCGACCGCGAGGGTCCCGCGGTCGCGCCAGACGATGAACTCGCCGACAGGATACGCCTCGCGCACGCCGACCGAGTCCGAGGTACCGAGGGCGACGACGTTCTGACGGTCGGTCGTCACATCGATATCAGCACCGGTCATGTCCATGACAGCACCATAGAGTTGAGGTTGGGCACGTCCCGCCGCGTGCATGCGGGCACGGGGTCGACCGGCCGCCTCGGACGGAAGCGCCGCCACTCCATCACCCGTGAAACCGACCGTGGGACCTTCATGTGCGCACCCGGGGCGCGGGTCCAGGCAGGTGGCGCCCCCCATGGCTTCACGCCCGGTACGGAAGGGGTACGCGCAACGCCGCCGTCACCTCGACGTTGAAATCAGCTGGTCGAACGTGGCCCGGGCGGCCTCGAACCCCTCCGCGCTCACGTGCACCGGGCCGTCGAACGGCCGGTCGATGTCCGCGATCGCGACCAGCATCAGCGCAATGAGCAGCGACAGCGTGACCACCTGGAACGCGCTCAGGCGCAAGTCGTCGACCGCGTAGGTGCACGACGCGACGATGGTGGCGACCCCGCCGACGATCAGGATGGTCCAGAGGATCGCGGGGATCCGCGACCGGCTCTGCAGCTGGCGGATGCGCCGGTGCTCGGTCATGCGGGTGAGCGTCTCGATCGCCTGCTGGAGGCTGGTCTGCTCCAGGCCCGGCCGGACGTCGGTCCGGAGCAGCGTCGTCCACATCTGCTGCACGACCGGGAACCCCGCCGGGCTCAGGCTGTCGTGCGTCATCGCGGGCCACTCCTTCGTGATCGCGACGGTCGCGTACTCGCGGCACAACGATTGGAGCTGACGCCGCTCCGCGGCCGGCAGACCCTCGGCCACGCGAAACAGGCTCGCGAGGGAGGTGGCTTCGATCGCCGCGTTCTGCGCGGCGGCGCCGAAGGAGGTCCACACCTGCGCCAGCATGAAGGCGACGATCACCGCGTAACTGGTGCCGATGAGGCCCACGTGCCACCCGGCGGCGTCGCTCGCGGCGCGCCCGGCGCTCGGACCGCGCACCCTCCGCGCGACGAGCAGCAGGCAGACGGCCAGCGCGACGCTCGTCGCCACGGCGGCCACACTCTGGGCGGTACCGAACACGCGTTGCTGTCTCCGAGGAGAAGGTGGACCGCCGAGCGCCGTACGAGGCCGGGGCCTCGACGCCGCGGCTCAGTCGCCGGCGACGGGCTGGGGCAGCAGTTGCGGGACCGCCCGCGGCGCCGACGCCGCGCGCCCGCGGCGCCGGCCGCCGGCCCGACGCCCCGACCACGCGCCGAGGTCGTCGAAGTACGTGTACGCCACCGGGACGACGACCAGCGTGAGCAGCGTCGACGTGATCAGGCCGCCGATGACGGCCCTCGCCATCGGGGCGCGGAACCCGCCGCCCTCGCCTAACGCGAGCGCGATCGGCAGCATGCCGAAGATCATCGCCAGGGTGGTCATCAGGATCGGGCGCAGGCGCGCCGCCCCCGCGCCGACCAGCGCCGCCCCCCGCTCCTCGCCGCGCGCGCGCCCCTCGTTCGCGTGGTCGACGAGCAGGATCGCGTTCTTCGTCACGAGCCCGAAGAGCAGGATCACGCCGATCATCGACATCATGTTGAGCGTGTCGCGCGTGACGAGGAGCGCGAGGAGCACGCCGACGAGCGACAGCGGGAGCGCGAGCATGACCGCGAGCGGCTGCGTCACCGACTCGAACTGCGAGGCGAGGATGAGGAAGATGAGGACCACGGCGAGCGCGATCGCCTGCAGCACGTAGCCCGTGGTCTCCTCGAGGTTCTCGGTCTCGCCGCCGAGCGTGACGGTGTAGCCGGCCGGCAGCTGCATGCGCGCGGCGTGCGCGCGGATCGCGGCCGACGCCTCCGAGACGGAGTAGCCCGCGACCGTCCCGCCCGACACGGTGGCGACGCGCTCGAGGCGCTCGCGGTCGATCTCGGCCGGCGCGGTACCGTGCTGCACCGTCGCCACTTCCCCGAGCGGGACGGTGATCGCGTGCCCGGCGGCGTCGGTGCGCCCCGTGGCGAGCGGGATCTGCTCGACGTTCTGCACCGAGGTGCGCTGCTCCGGCGCCACCTGCACCACGACGTCCCGCGACTCGCCCGAGGGGTCCTGCCACGTGGTCGCCTTCTGGCCCGCGAGCACGGGACGCACGGTGTTGGCGATCTGCCCGAGGTCGAGCCCGACGGCGTTCGCCACGTCGCGGTTCACGTCGATGCGGTACTCCGGACGCGGGTCGCCGAGCGAGGACTGCACGTCGACGACTCCGGGCATCGCGCGCATCGCGACGGTCATCTCCTGCGCGAGGCGCTGCAACACGGCCACGTCGGGGCCGCGGATCTCCGTCTGGAGCGGGGAGGCCGGCCCGCCGACGGTACCCTCGTCGAGCACCGCAACGTCGACGCCGACCATCGGCCCGACGACCCGGCGCGCTTCCGCCATGAGGTCCTGCTGCGACCGCTTCCGCCGGGACTCCGGCACCAGTTGGACGAGCATGTCGCCCTTGGTGACGGCGCCGGTCGGGCCGGCACCGATCGTGGTGTACGTGTATTTCACCTCGGGGAGCGCCCGAAGCGCCGCGCCGATCTGCTCGGCCTTGCCGCGCGTGTACGTGAGGCTCGACCCCTCCGGGGTCTGGAACTGCACCTCGAACTGCGAGGTGTCGTCGGTCGGCAGGAAGCCGCCGCCGATGAGCGGGAAGAGCGCGACCGCGCCGGCCAGCGCGGCGGCCGCGACCCCCATTGTGATCTTCCGGTGCGCGAGCGCCCACCCGATAACGCCCTGGTAGTGGCCCGCGACGCGGTCGAACCAGCGGTTGAAGGCCGAGATGCCGCGCGTGAGCGGGTTGCCGCCGGCGGCCGCAGGGTCGTGCGCGCTCACGCCCCAGTGGGCCGAGAGCATCGGCGTGAGGGTGAACGAGACGAACAGCGACACAAGCACCGCCCACGCCACCGTGAGGCCGAACTGGTAGAAGAACCGGCCGACGATGCCGCCCATGAACGCGACGGGGATGAACACCGCGACGATCGAGAGCGTGGTGGCGAGCACGGCGAAGAAGATTTCCGCCGTCCCCTCGCGCGCCGCGGTCGGCGCGTCGGCCCCGCGCTCCCGGTGCCGCACGATGTTCTCCACAACCACGATCGCGTCGTCGATCAACATGCCGATCGAGAGCGACAGCGCCATGAGCGTGAGGACGTTGAGCGTGAAGCCGAGTGCGTTCATCAGGATGAACGACGAGATCACCGACACCGGAAGCGCGAGCGCGGTGACCAACGTCGCCTTCCAGTTGTTGAGGAAGAGCAGCACGATGACGATCGTGAGCGCGGCACCCTCGAGCAGTTCGTGGATCACCGAATCGACGGACTCGCGGATCCGCACCGAGTTGTCGCGCACGATCTGGATCTCGGCGCCCGCGGGGAGAGTCCGCCGGAGGTCCGCGACGGCCGCCGTGATCCCGTCGGCCGTGGCGACGGTGTTGCCGCCGGCCACCTTGGTGACGTCGAGCGACACGGCGCGCCGTCCGCTCACGAGCGCGAGCGAGCGCTCGTCTTCGGTGGCGTCCTCGACGCGGGCCACCTGCCCCAGCCGCACCGGGGTGCCGTCGCGCGTGGCGACGATCACGCGCGCGAACTGCCGCGGGTCGATGATGCGCCCCGTGATGCGCACGAGCTGCTCGGACGCGCCGCGCTCGACGCGCCCGGCCGGCACGTCCTGGTTCTGCGCCTTCAGCGCGCGCATCACGTCCGCGACGCCGACGCCTAACGCCTGGAGCTGGTCGGGGAGGAGGTAGACGCGCACCTCGCGCGCGAGCCCGCCGGCGAGCTGCACGTTCCCCACGCCGGGCACGCTCTCGATGCGGCGCCGCACGGTCTCGTCGGCCAGCGTCGTGAGCTGCCCGAGCGGGATCCGGGTTGAGGACAGGGCCAGCGAGACGATCGGCTGGTCGGACGGGTCATACTTCTGGACGACCGGCGGGTCGATGTCGGCCGGCAGGTCGCGCCGGATGGTCTCGAGCTTGGCGCGCACGTCGGCCGCGGCCTGGTCCACGTCGCGCCCGAGCTTGAATTTCACGACCACCTGCGAGGCGCCCTCGAGCGAGGTGGACGTGATCTTGTCGACGCCCTGGATGGGGTTGAACGCCTCCTCCATCCGCTTCGAGACGTCGCGCTCCATCGTCTCCGGGCTGGCCCCGGTGTAGGTGGTCTGGACGGTGACGACGGGGATGTCGACGTTGGGGAACTGGTCGATGGGGAGCTTGCTGTAGCCGAAGAGGCCGAGCACCACCAGGCCGAGCATCACCATCGCCGTGAACACCGGGCGGCGGATGGCGAGGGCGGGCAGCCCGCCGCTCCCGGCGTTAGGCGCGTCGTGCGCGGGGGTCGTCGGGCCGGCCATGCTACTTCCCCTCCCGCGCCGCGACCGCGGGCCCGACGTTCGCGACGCGGACCCGGGTGCCCGCGGCGAGGTCGGTGGCCGGCGAGACGATCACCGACTCGCCCTCGCGGACGCCCGACCGGACGGCCACCACGCCGCGCCCGTCGTCGCGCGCGCCGAGCGACACGGCTCGGCGCGCGAGTGCGCCCTGCTCGATCACGAACACGTACACCGAGTCGCCGCCGCCGCGCACCGCGGCCTGCGGCACGACCACCGCGTCCTCGGCGGGGGCGCCGCTCACGATCTCGCCGGTCACGTACTGCCCGCCGACGATGCGGTGGCCGGGGTTCGGCAGGTAGAGCGACGCGCCCACGCGGCGCGTGCCCGGGTCGACGGTGGGGTCGACGCGCGCGACGCGGCCACTGAACTTCTGCCCGGGGTAGGCGTCGAGCGAGAAGATCGCCACCTGGCCCACGCGTACCTGCCCGGCCGCCCGCACCGGGATCTGCCCGGCGAGCTCCAGGGTGTCGGCGTTCACCACGGTGAAGAGCTGCTGCCCGGGGGATACCGCCTCGCCCTGGTTCGTCATCCGCGCGCTCACCACGCCCGTCAGCGGCGCCTCGACGCGCGTGTAGGTTTCCGCCTCGTTCGCCCCCGCGGCCTGCGCCCGCGCGGAGCCGAGCTGGCCCTGCGCGGCCGCGTACTGCGCCTGCGCGTTGCGGAAGTTCATCTCCGCCATCGCGCCCGCCTGGTAGAGCTGGCGGGCCGACTCGAGTTGCCAGCGCGTGAGGGCGACCTGGGCCTGCGCCGCGTCGACCGCGGCCCGGGCGCCCGACGCCTCACCCTGCACCCCCTGCGCTCTGAGGACGGCGAGGAGGTCGCCGCGGCGCACCGGGCGCCCGCGGTCGGTCCGCAGTTGCCCGACCAGGCCCGCGACCTGCGCCTTCACCTCGGCCGTCCGGTACGGGTTGAGCGAGCCGGTGAGCACCACGGCGGGGCTGACGGCCAAGCGGGCGGCCCGCGCGACGTCCTGCGGGCCGAGCACGGCGACGGCCGCGGCGGCCGCGGGCGCGGGGACGGGCTTCCGGCAGGCGCCCGCCGCGAGCAGCAGGGCGGCCGGGACGATCCGGACGGCGTGCCTCGCGGGGCGTCTAACGATGGCGGCGTCGGCGCGCGGCCGGGGTCTACGGGGGCGGGGCATGGGAAGAGTCCTGGTCACGGGGCGAGGTCAACGCGGAGGCGGGGCGGCCGACGGCACGGCGGGCGGTGGCGGGGCACTCACGCCGGCGAGCGCGCGCGCGACCGCCGCGCCCGCGGTGGCGTAGTCCGCGGCGGCCTGGGCGAGGTTGGTGCGCGCCTGCAGGAGGTCGGCGCGCGCGCTCGTCACGTCGAGCTGCGTCGAGGCCCCCTGCTCGAAGCGGAGGAGGGTCAGGTCATACGCGCGCCGCGCCTGGTCGACGGTGCGCCGCCGCACCGCGATCTCGGCGCGGGCCCGCGCCTGCTCGAGGCGGGCCTGCTCGTACTGCACCTGCACGGCCCGTTCGAGCTGCGAGAGCTGGAGCCGCGACTGCTCCTGCTGTGCCTCCGCCTGGCGCACGTCGGCCAGGAGGCGGCCGCCCTGGAAGAGCGGCACCTGCACCGCGAAGCCGACGGTCCAGTTGGTGCGCGGCGCGCTCACGTTCCCGAAGACGTCGCCCGCGTACCACGTCGGCGCGAAGCTCGACTGGACGGCGACACTCGGCAGCCGTGCGCCGCGGGCGGCCCGGAGCTGTTGTTCCGCGGCTGCAACCTGCGACGCGGCGGCGCGCACCGCGCTCCGTTGCGCGGTCAGCACCGCAGGCGCGACGTCCGCGTCGTCCGCGGCCGCGCCGCCGGCCGGCGCCACCTCGAGGGGGGTGGTCAACCGGAGCGACTGGGCGAGCGGGATGTGGGTCAGCTGCTTGAGCGTGAGCAGCGCGACGTCGCGCTGGTTGCGCGCCTGCACCTGTTGCGGGCGCAGGTTGTCGCGGGAGACCTCGGCCTTGAGCACGTCGAGGTCGGCCGCGCGTCCCGCGCTCCGCAGCTGACGCTCGTACGTCAGGAACCAGTCGGCCTGCGCGTACGACGAGTCGGCGATCGCCGCGAGATCGCGCGCGAGGGACGCCTGGTAGTACGCCGTGCGCACCTGCTGCTCGGCGTCGGCCGTCTGCTCGACGAGCGTGAACGCGGCCGCCCGTCGGCCGGCCTCCGCCGCGCGCACGCCGGCCGCCGTGCGGCCGCCGCTGAAGAGCGTCTGCGACCCGGTAACCTCCACGCCGTAGGTGTTCGGCACGCCGAGTCCGAGGCCGCCCGCAAGGCTGCCAATCCCGGAGAACGGGGCCGTGGGCGCGTTTTGCTCAAGGTACCGCACGCGCTGCGCGAGCGACGCCGTGGTGTCGGGGGCGTAGCGCGGGATGTTGAGCCCGCTCAGGCCGCCGGCGTAGGGGCTCCGCAGCGTGCGCTGGTAGCCCAGGGTCGCGGCGAGCTGCGGGAACCGCTCGGCGCGCGCGGACGCGACCTGCGTCTCGGCGATGTCGACCTGGATGCGCGCGAGGCGCACCTGCTCGCCCCGGCCGGTCGCCAGCTGGACGGCGGCCTCGAGGGCGAGCGGGAGCGTGTCGGCGACCGCGCCGCTCGGGCGCGCCGGCGCTTGGGCCCTGGCCGCGTACGGCGCGAGCACCGCGACGATACCGGCGAGGGCGCCCGCCGCCAACGCGGCCGTTCGCGAACGTGTCGAGGTCTGCACGTGAATTGCCGCTCGCGCGTGCATGGGCGGGGTCGTGGCGGGGGAGGGGTATATTGACGGCGTGGGGTCCCGGCCGTATTAGGGCTGGCGGGTGGGACGGAGATCGAACGCCGCGTGTCTCCATCTCCGAAAAGTCCGCCGGGAACCCGTCACGAGTCGTCAGCCGTGCGTGCCCGCCGCCGTGCGCGGGTCGCGCCACCGTCGCCCTGCGTGCAGCCGCCTCGCAACCAACCCAGCCCCGAGCAGCGCCCCCCCGAACACGATGCGGGCGGGGACCTGACCGCCCTTCTCCGGGCGGCGCAGGCCGGCGCGCCGAGCGCCGAGGACGCCGTGTATGCTCGCGTGTACGACGAGTTGCGTCGGCTCGCGCGGCGCGTGCGAGCCGGTCGCGCGGGCGTGACGCTCTCCACGACCGCCCTCGTCCACGAGGCGTACGACAAGCTGCGCCCCGAGCGCGCGCCGGCGTGGGAGGGCCGCGCGCACTTCTTCGGCGTGGCCGCCCGCGCGATGCGCGACATCCTGGTCGACGCGGCCCGCCGCCGCGGTGCGGAGAAGCGCGGCGGCGGCGCGGCGTTCGTCACGCTCGGCGACGACGCGGCCGCGCAGGGGGTGCGCGGCGACGAACTGCTCGCCCTCGACGAGGCGCTGGACCGCCTCGGCGCGCTCGACGCGCGGCAGCTCCGGGTGGTGGAGTACCGATACTTCGCCGGCCTCACCGCGGCGGAGACGGCTGACGTGTTAGGCGTGTCGCTGTCCACGGTCGAGCGCGAGTGGCGCGGTGCGCGCGCCTGGCTCGCGCTCGAGCTGCGCGCGGCGTGAGGCCGTGCGTTCGTCGCGCCCGCCGCACGCGTGCCCGAGGCCCGCGGCCGACGGTCGGTCAGGCGGTCGCGGCAGCGGGCGCCCGCCGGAGCGTGACGGTGAACGCCGAGCCCTCACCCTCGCGGCTGCGCACGCGCAGGTCGCCGCCCATCCCCCGCGTCAGGTCGCGGCTGATCGCGAGGCCGAGCCCCGTCCCCTCGTGCGAGACGCCCCCCGGCGCGCGCACCTGAACAAATGGCTCGAAGACCGCGTCCTGCCGGTCGCGCGGGATGCCCCGCCCGGTGTCGGTGACGCGCAGGAACACGCGCGATGCGCCGTCCGCCGCGCGGCCGCCGGCGCTGTCCCCCGCGCGCGTGGTGACGTCCACGCGGATGCGCCCCCGGGCGTTGGTGAACTTGACGGCGTTGGACAGGAGGTTCACGAGCACCTGCCCGAGCTTGTCCGGGTCGGCCCACACCGCGCACGGGCGGTCCGGCAACCGCACATCGAGTTGTATTCCTTTCGTAACGATTTGCGGGTCGACGAGCGGCGTCGCGGCGGCGACCACCGCGCGCAGGTCCACGGCGTGGACGTCGTACTCGAGTTTGCCGGCCTCGAGCTTCGCGAACTTCAGGACGTCGTTGATGAGGCCCACCAGGTGCTGCTGTGCCGCCTGCATGCGCGCGAGGGCGCCGCGCTGGCCCTCCGTCACCGGCCCATACAGCTCCATGTCGAGGAGCTGCACGTAGCCACCAACGGCGTTCAGGGGAGTCCGGAGTTCGTGGCTCATCGTGGCGAGGAACTGTGCCTTGGCCTGATTCGCCTCGACCGCGCGACGCCGCGCCGCGTCGGCCGCCGCGCGCTCGCGCTCTGCCTTCTGCCGGGCGGCTTCGCTCGCGGCCAGCAACGCGAGGACGGCTTCGACGGCGTTCGCTGCGGCGGGGGCCGTCGCGGCGCGGCGGGACGCGGTGGGACGGCTCCGGCGCGTCAGGCCGGGGTTGCACGCTTGCACGGGTGGGCTCCTCGCGGGCGATGGATTTCGTGCCGACCACACCATGGTGGAGCTCGGGCGCGGATCGCGAAGCGGGATCGGACACCGCTCAGTCCCACGTCCGCAGCCCTCGCCCGGAACCCTTCACCCACCGTCCGTCGCGCGTGTCAGCCGCGCGACGTGCCGGCCGCGTTGCCGCGGCCTCGCGCGCAGCGGGTGACTGGCAAGCCTGCGCTGGTCCCCGGCGTGAGGCGGACATGACCCCGGAGCGGCACCGGCAGATGCAGGCCGTGTTCGCCGACGCCGCGGAGCGGCCGGCCACCGAGCGCGTCGCGTTCCTGGACGCGGCGTGCGCGGGCGACGCCGCGCTGCGCGCCCGGGTCGAGGCGCTCCTCGCGGCCGACGCGGAGGTGTCCGACGCGGAAGCATCCGGCGCGGACGCGCCCGACCTCCTCGGCGCGCCGCTCCCCGTCCTCGCCGCCATGCTGGTGGACGAGGATACGGACGGGCCAATTGTGCCGATCGGACACACCTTCGGCAACTACGAAGTGGTGCGCGAGCTCGGGCGCGGGGGCATGGCCACCGTCTATCTCGCGCGCGACGCCAAGCACGACCGGTCGGTCGCGCTCAAGACCCTCTACCCCGACCTCGCGGCCTCGCTCGGGCCGGAGCGGTTCAAGCGGGAGATCCGCACCGCCGCCCGGCTGCAGCACCCGCACGTGCTCACGCTGCTCGACTCGGGCGAGACCGACGGCCGCCTCTGGTTCACCATGCCGTACGTCGAGGGTGAGACGCTGCGCGCGCGGCTTCGGCGCGAGGGGCCACTCCCATTCGACGATGTGGTGCGGACGGTGCGTGAGGTCGCGCTCGCGCTCGAGTACGCCCACGCGCACGGCGTGGTACACCGCGACATCAAGCCCGAAAACGTGCTGCTCTCGGCGGGCACCGCCGTCGTGGCCGACTTCGGGGTGGCGAAGGCGATCGCCGCCGCGGCCGGCCCCGTGACGGGGGATGCACCGCCGGGCCGCGCAGGCGCGCCCCGCACTGGCCTCACGGCGGTCGGGGCCGCGCTGGGCACGCCGGCCTACATGGCGCCCGAGCAGGCGATCGGCGACCCGGGCGCGGACGCGCGCGCCGACCTCTATTCGCTCGGGTGCCTCGCCTACGAACTGCTCGCCGGACGGCCGCCGTTCGTCGCCGACACGCCGTGGCGCCTCGTCCGCGCCCACATCGATCGGGCGCCGGAGCCGGTCGCGCGCTACCGCCCCGACACGCCGCCCGCACTCGCGGCGCTCGTGATGCAGTGCCTGGAGAAACACCCGGCCACGCGCCCCGCATCGGCCGCTGCGGTGGTCGCCGCGCTCGACGCGCTGCCCGCGGCGCAGCCCGCCACACGATCGTCGGCGCCACCGCCGGCGCCACGCGCGCCACCCGCCCGGCCGCGGGCGTGGCCCCTGCGCTGGTCGCGCCGGACGATCGCGGTATTTGTGGTCGGGCTCGTCATGGCGGGGGGTGTCGCGGCGGCGCTGCAGGTGCCGGCGCAGCTCCGCGCGTTGCTCGCGACGCTGCTCACGCGGCCCAGCGCGGCGCTCAACCCGCGCCGCGCGGTCGTCGCCCCATTCGACAACCGCACCGGCGATTCCTCGCTCACGGTGCTCGGCGCGATGGCGGCCGACTGGGTCGCGCAGGAGCTGATGCGCACGGGCGAGTTCGAGGTCGTCGACCCGCATACCGCGGCCACCACCGGCGCGGTGCTCGCCCGCGTGCCGCGCGCGCTGCGCGAGGACGACCCGGCGGTCGCCCTCGCCAAGGAGACCGGGGCGGGCCGGGTGGTCACGGGCGGCATCGACCGCGTCGGTGACGACCTCCGCTTCCAAGTGCAGCTCGTGGACGTGGCGTCCGGCCGCCTGCTGCGCGCCGTGCCCGCGGTGAGCGGCAGCGTGCGCGCCCCGGCCGCGGCCGTCGCGGCGCTCGCGCGGCGGGCCGTCGCCGAACTCGCGACGACCGTGGACACAGCGGCCGGCGCTGGGGCGGCCGCCGTCGGCCGCCCGCCGTCGTACGAGGCGTACCGCGAGGTCAGCCGCGCCGTCGAGAGCTGGTTCCGCTCCGACCGGAAGGACCACGACGTCCGGCTCGCGCGCGCGGCGGCCCTCGACAGCACGTACGCGCTGCCGCTCCTGCTCGCCACGTGGGCCGCGGAGGACGAGCGGCGGTGGGCGGACGCGGACAGCCTCATGCGGCGCGTCGCGCGGCTCGACACCCTGCTCACCCCGACCGAACGGGACCAGCGCGACGTGCTCGCCGCCGGGCTCACGGGGGACCAGCGCGGCGAGCTCCGCGCCGCCGAGGCGCTGCTCGCGCGTTCGCCGGGCTCTGCCGAGGTGGCGCTCGTAGTCGCGCAGAGCGCCGTCCGGATCAACCGCCCCGCCGCCGCGCTCGCGGCGCTCGACGCCGCCGACCCCGCGCGGGGGCTCAACCTCGTGAGCCCGTGGTACTGGATCTACCGCGGCGTCGCGCTCCACGAATTAGGCCGGTACGAGGCGGAGCTCGACGCCGCGGGCCGCGGGCGGCGCCAGTTCCCGCAGGCGCCCGGGGTGCGCCTCGTGGCCGTGCGCGCGCTCGCGGCGCTCGGCCGCGTGGCGGACGTCGACCGGGGGCTGGCCGAGGACCCGCAGCTCGGCGCCGGCGGCTCGTACCGCTTGGAGGCGCGCGTGCTCGCGGCCGAGCGCGAGCTGCGCGCGCACGGCCACGCGGCCGACGCCGCGCGCGTCCTTGACACCGCGCTCGCGCGTCTGGGCCTCGCGGGGCCGGGCGCCGCGGCCGCCGTGCGCGCCGACTCGGCGCAGGCCGCCGACCGAGGCAGCGCGAGCGACGGCGCGCTCTATCATGCCGAGCTCCTCTACGACGCCGGGCGATGGGACGACGCGCGGCAGATCGTGGCCGCCCGCGCCACCGACACGACCGACCTGGCCGGGCTCGGCCGCCTCGGCACGATCGCGGCGCGCACCGGCGACCGCGCGGCGGCGGCACGCGTCGACGCCCGGCTCGCGGCGGCGCGCGGGCCATACTTGTTCGGGCGCGCCGCGCTCTGGCGCGCGCGCATCGCCGCGCTCCTCGGCAACCGGCCGACAGCGGTCGCGCTGCTCGAGCGTGCGGTCAGCGAGGGCGAGTCGATGGCCCTCCCGGACCGGGGCGTGCGTGGCGCGAACTTCCACACCGACCCGGACCTCGCCGGCCTGCGCGGGTACGCGCCCTTCGAGACGCTTCTGGCGCCGCGGTAAGCACTCCCCTTCAGTCCTTCGCGCGCAAACCGGCGGGCGCGCGCACGCGGCGAAACATGCGCGGTCGCAGCGCGCCACCGTACATCGCGACAACGACCGCCTAACGCTGCGGCCGACCCCCGGTCGCACGTACGTACCCGTACGTACCCGTACGCGCCGGCCCCAGCGCGGGCCCGGCGAGCGCGACCGGCCGCGCGTCGGGGAGCTGGAGGGGGCACCCGGCTGGGGAACCGCCACGCCGATGAAGGGTTCCGGCGCGGTTTCGCGTGCTACTCGGTATGCGACCACGCGCGGCCGGACCCGCATCGGCCCGCCTCCACGACGAAGCACTCATGACCAGAATCACGGCTCCGACGCCGACCCGGGTCCCCAGGTCCAGACCAACATCGCACCCGCTGACCGGCCCGGGACGATCGTCGTGTCCCCCTTTCTACCACCGCCAGCTATCCCGCGAACGGGACAACTCCGGACGTCCACGATGACCTTCCGACTTCCGCACTCCCGCCGCGACGAAGCTCCCATCCCCGTGCCAGCGATCGGCCTCGAACTGCGCGTCCGCCTGCCGGGCGCGGTCTCGAGGGGCGTCTGCACCATCATCGAGACGACCAACGCACGCGGCTTCGGGCCACCGCTGCACCGGCATCGCGAGGTGGAGGTCTTTCATGTCCTCGAGGGCCGCTATCTGTTCGAGGTCGACGGTGAGCGCTTCCACGCCGACGTCGGCGACGTGGTGGCCGTGCCCGGGGGCGCCGCCCGCGCCTTCGTCAACGTCACGGACCGGCCGGCCCGCCAGTTCATCCTGATCCTGCCGGCCCTGGACGCGGTCGCGTTCTTCACTGGCCCGGCCGAGGTGATGGCCGGCGGGCCGGCGGATCAGACTGCCCGACAGGCGTTCGGGCGGCAGTGGGGCGTGGAGTTCCTCGGACCGCCGCTCGCCGCGACGGGCTGACTGGCACCGCCAATCCGTCAGCAGGAGCCGCGGATGAGCGGTGAGCGTCCGGCTCGTTGATTTTGGATCGGCGGGCGCGGGCTCCCCGACGTTCGCGGATCGGGGGGCGGATCCCGCGGTCGAACGATGCCGAGCGCACAGGACGAACTGTCCATCGCGTTAGCCTCGCTCACGTCCCGAACACACTGTCATGCACATCGAAGCCAAGCTGGCCGACCGCGGCCTCGTCCTGCCGCCCGCCGCGACCCCACCGGCTGGATTCGACTTCTCGCTCAAGCGGGTGCGGGGCGATCGGGCGTACCTGGCCGTCCACGGCCCCCAGTGGCCCGACGGCACATTCGGTCATGTGGGGAAGGTAGGCGCCGAGGTGAAACAGGCGGCTCGGACGTGGTGAACGGCCGATAAGCGCCATTATCAACCGGACGCCAACGCACCCCCGGTATTTACCAGGTAAACACTTTCCACGGACGGGGACTACTTTCCGGCGCATGGCTCCCCGTTCCGCACCGTCGTCCCGCGTGCCCGACGCGCCCCGCCCCGCCCGGACGCCCCCGCGCCGGGCGGCGCGCACTCCCGCGCCGGCGGACCCGAAGTTCCCAGGCCCCGAGGAGCCGGGCCCCGAGGATCTGGGCGGCCCCACCGGCCCGCGGCTGGACGCCCGCCGCGCCCACGTGCTCGACCGCGCGGCCGCGTACGTCGCCCTCGCCGACCACGGCCTCTCGGCCGCCCAGATCGCGCGCCGCCGCCGCAAGTCCCCGGGCCACGTCTCCATCCTGCTCCGCCTCGGCCGCGCCCTCGCCGACGTCCCGGCCGACGAGCGCGCCGCGCTCCGCCACCCCCGGGTCACCTGGCGCCTCGTCCAGCGCCTCGTGCGGGCCGACGTCGATCCGGGCAGCCTGCGCCGGCAGCTCCGCGCGGCCGTCGGGGGATTCAGCACCCACACCGTCGACCGTCGTCAGCAGCGGACCCGTCGCACGCCGGCCGCGATCACGCCAGGCGTGGCCGGCGCCGCCCCCGGCGTGGCCTGGGGGTGGGACGCCGCGTGGTTCGCCCGCGACCCCGACGGCTACGCGGCCGCGCACCGCGCCCACCTCACGCACCTGCACCGCGTCGTCGCCGGGCGCGCCGCCGACGCCGTGCGCGCCCGCCGGGCCGCCGCGCTCGCCGGCCGCGCCGACGCCGGGCAGAGCCTCCGGGGGCTGCAGCGGAGCCTCGCGCGCCGCCTCGCGCAGCTCGCCCCGGATGGCACCGGCCCGGACGCCGCGGCGGGCACCGGGGCGACCCCGGCCGAGCAGCGCGCCCTCGCCACGTTCGCCGCCCTGGGGACCGCCCTGGCCGGGGTGCCCGCGGCCGGCGTGCCGGCGGCCGCGGCGCCGACCCCCGAGGCGCGCGCCGCGGCCGCGTCAGCCGCGCGTTAGGCGTTACCCGCGTCGCGCGCGGCGTTCGTTAGGCGTGGCGGTCCCGCCGCTTGCGCGCGTGGTACTGGGCGACGGCGCCCCGTTCGGCCAGCAGCCGCTCGGCGTAGCGCGCCACCATCGCCGGCGTCGTCCACCGCCCCGCCTGCATGACGGCCGGCAGCTCGAGCCCGGCCCCCACCAGGTCCTGCGCCATCCCCACGCGCCCCGAGTGCCCGCTCACCTGCGCCGGGTCGAGCCCGAGCCGCCGGAGCTGCGGCGCGGCCCGGGCCGCGAGCTTCTTCAGGACCGCCGGCACCTTCTGCGCGTGCAGCGCCGTGGGGCCCACGCGCCCGTGCGCGCTCACCGCCCGGAACGCCGGCCCGGCCGCGAGCCCCGCGGCGTCGAGCCACGCCCGGAGCGCGGCGTACGCCTCGGGCCCCACGTACGCCGTCGCGCCCGCGCCGAACTGGTCGGTCTTGCTCCGGCGGACGTGGACCGTGGCGCCCCCGTCGTCGGCCGCGACCACGTCCTCCACCCGCACGGCCACGAGCTCCGAGCGGCGCGCGAGCAGGTCACGCGCCACGAGCAGCAGGGCGACGTCCCGGAGATCGATCAGGCGCGCGGGGCCGTCGGCGTCGTAGCTCGCCAGGATGTGCGCGACCGCCCGCTCGGTGAGCCCCGCCGCCTGGCGTTGGCGCGTCCCCTGCCCCGCCGCGGCGCGGGCGTCCGCCCAAGCGCGGCTCGCGGCCGTGAGCGCCAGGCGCACGTCCTCGGCCTTCGTCGGGTCGGGCACGCCGGCGGCGCGGTGCAGCGCGGCGACGCTCGCGACGTAGCGCCGCAGCGTGGCCGGGGCGCGGGTGGTCGCGTGCGCGTCGACGAACGCTGTCACGTCGTCGGCGCGCGCGGGCAGCGGCAGCCGCCGGGCGGCGCGGCACCAGCGCGTCCACCGGGCGAGGTCGGCCCGGAGCGCCCGGAGCGTGTTCGGCGCCCGCGCCCCGGCGACCCGTGCGGCGGTGGCGGCCAGGCGTTCGGCCACGGCCGGGGGCAGGTAGAGGGCGTCGGCCACGGCCGCGAGCGGGCCGGCGCCGCCCGCGGCCGTGGCGTTCGGCGTGGACGGTTCGACCGGGGGCGCGTCGGACAGCATCGAGGGGGAGGACGACGGGGCGACAGGCGCGGCAGCGACGGGCCGGCACGCCGGGCGTGCAACCTACCCGATTCCCGCCGTCCGCACGGACCCCGGCCCACCGCGGCCACGCCGGACGGTCGACGCGCGGCGCCGGGGAACGGTGGCCGTCGCCGGCGAACATCTGACAGCGCCCACCGCGCCGTCGCAGGCCGCTCGCTCGCGACGCTGGGCCGCACCGCTCAGGACGGCCACCGGCCGCGCCGAGTCGATCGGGCGCCGCGCGCCAGGGCGCTGGACGCCAGTGAACGCAACATGCAGGCAACATGCACGGTGGCGACCTCGCCCGCAGCATCGGACCCGCTTCGGCGCCAAACGTGATAGGAGGCCGGCGCAGGCGACCCACGTGGTGTCAGTTCACAGTCCATCCGGACTTAGCGCGACCGACCGCCGCAGCTGCCCGGTCGTCCGGTCCAGCAACTCGGCCGTCGCCTGCACCGCGCCCGCCGCGTCGCCCGCCGCGATCGCCGCGAGCAGCGCGTCGTGCAGCGGCGCAACGTCGCCCGGGTGGAGCGCCGGGTCGGCGAGCTGCGCCGCGATCGCGTCGCCGAGCGCCGTCGCGAACGCGCGGTACAGCGTCAACAGCACCCCATTCTTGGCCGCGCGCGCGACGGCCTCGTGGAACGCGACGTCGGCCGCCACGAACGCCGCGCGGTCGCCGGCCGCGTCGGCGGCCCCGCGCTGGTCCAGGTGTGCGCGCATGGCCGTGAGGTCGGCGGTGTCCCGCCGCACGGCCGCGAGGCGAGCCGTCTCCAGCTCCAACGCGCGGCGCGCCTCGTAGACCTCGAGGATCGCCGCGCGCTGGAGCTGCACCTCGACGGTGTCCCCCGCGGGGCGCCGGGCGCGCACGAACGTGCCGGCTCCCTGGCGCACCTCGAGCAGCCCGGCGTGTGCGAGCGCGCGCACCGCCTCGCGCACCGTCGAGCGCCCGACCCCGAGTTGCGCCATCAACTCGGGCTCCGTCGGGAGGCGATCGCCGACGGCAAAGAGGCCCGCCTCGATCTGCGCCTGCAGCTGCGCGAGGACGCCGTCGACGACCTGCCGGCGCGGCACGCTCTTCAACACCGGCGGCCCGGGATCGACGTGCCTAACGTCCCGCCGCGGCCGCCGGCCGGACGCGCGATCCCTCGCCCAACTCGGCGCTCGGGTTCGCGACGACGGTGGCGCCCTCCGGCACGCCGTCCAGGATCTCGAGCGTCGCCCCGTAGTCGCGCCCGACCTGCACCGGGCGCAGGTGGACCACGGCCGTGCCGCTCTCCGCACCGCCCGACGGGGCGTCGACGACCATCACCTGCGGGCCACCCTGCCGCACGACCAGCGCCGCCGCCGGGATCACGAGGGGCGGCGTACCGCCGCTCAGGTGGAGGTGCACCCGCGCGTACATGCCCGGCAGCAGCACCGCCCCCGGGTTGGGCACGTCGACCTCGGTGAGCAGCGTGCGCGACGCGACGTTGAGCGACCGCGACGTGCGCACGACCCGCCCCACGAACCGCCGCCCGGGCACTTCCTGGATCTCGAGTTCCGCGGGCTGCCCGGCGCGGATCGCCGTCGCCTCGCCTTCCGGCACCGGCACGTAGGTGCGCACCGTGTCGGTCTGCGCGATTCGGAACAGGCTCGAGCCCGCCGCCGACGCGTCCCCGCTCCCGCCGGCGACGGCCGCGCTGGTCGCGCCCGCGGCGGTGATGAGCGAGCCGATGTCGACGTTGCGTGCCGTGACAACGCCGGTGAACGGCGCCGTCACGCGCGTGAACTGCTGCATCTCGGTCAGCCGCCGCAGGTTCGCCCCGGCCGCGCCCGTGCCCGCCTGCGCGGCGGCGTAGGCGGCCTGCTTCTGGTCGTACTCCTGCCGCGTGACCGCGCTGTCGGCGGCGAGGTCGCGCCAGCGCGCCACGTCGGCGCGCGCGAGCCCGAGTGCGGCCCGCGACTGCGCGACCTGCTGCTGCGCCTCGCGCACCTGCTCGCGCAGCTCAGGCGCGTCGACGTCCGCGAGCACGTCGCCCGCGTGGACCAGCGTGCCGATGTCGGCCCGCCACGCCCGCACGTAGCCGGGGACGCGCGCGTAGATCACGCCCTCGTGCAGCGCCTGGATCGTCCCGGGCAGCGTGAACTCGCCGGGCGCGGCGGCCCGGTGCACCGTCGCGACCGCGACGGCCGGCGGGGCGTCGGCCGTCGCCGCGTCGGCGGCGATCTCGCGCCCGACGGCGCGGCGCGGGAGCGTCGCCGCGACGAAGAGCCCCACGAGGACGACGCCCGACGCGGCCGCGATCGTCAGCACGCGCCGCGTCGACGCCGGGCGCACCGGCGGCGCCGCGCCGGTGTCGGCGCGGTGGGCGACGTGCTCGACCGCCGGGTGGCCGGGGTGCTCGGGCGGGAGGTCCCGTGGGAAGACGGAATTGGCGTCGCGGTGCGGCCCGTCGTAGAGGCCGTCGCGGTGCGCCGCGTGCTGGAGGGCCGCGTCGCGGGCGGCCGCCTCCCGCAGGGTCCGGTCGCGGACGGCCCCGTCGGACGAGCGGTCGGGCGCCCCGTCGGGCGTGCTCGGCGTCATGGTGGGGAGGGTCAGAGCGTACCCGCCGCGCCGTTCGCCGCGGCGAACGCGGGCTGGCGCGCGGGGCGTGACGCGGGCGCGCCGGCGTCGGTCGGTTCCGGCGTGCGGACCACGGCGTGGCGGCGCAGCACGGTGTAGAGGAGCGGCACGACTACGAGCGTGAAGAACGTGGCCACGAGCAGGCCGCCGATCACGGCGCGGCCGAGCGGGGCGTTCTGCTCGCCCCCCTCGCCGAGGCCTAACGCCATCGGGAGCATGCCGATGATCATCGCCAGCGCGGTCATACACACCGGCCGCAGCCGGGCGAACCCGGCGTCCACCGCAGCCTCCGCCGCCGTGCGTCCCGCCTGCCGCTGGTCGTCGGCGAAGGTGATGAGCAGCACGCTGTTCGCGGTCGCGACCCCCATCGACATGATCGCGCCCATGAGCGCCGGCACGGTGAGCGTCGTGTGCGTCAGGTAGAGCATCCAGATGATCCCCGCCAGCGCGCCGGGCAGGGCGCCGACGATGATGAGCGGGTCGAGCCAGCTCTGGAAGTTGACGACGAGGAGGACGTAGACGAGGAGGATCGCGAAGAGGATCCCGAGGCCGAGCCCGGTGAACGACGAGCGCATGCTCTCCACCTGCCCGCGCACGACCACCTGCGAGCCCTTGGGGAGCGTCGGCTGCGCGCGCTGTACGGCGGCGTCGATGTCGCGCGCGACGCCGCCGAGGTCGCGCCGGTCCGCGGTCGCGAACACGTCGAACACCGGTTGCACGTTGTAGTGGTTGACCACCGCCGGCGCGACCTCGCGGTGCTCCGTGGCCAGGTTACCGAAGAGCTGCGGCGGTGCCGCGTTCGGGCCCGTGCCGACCGTGACCGGCGTCGCTTCGAGCGCCGAGAGCGTCTCCATCTTGTACGCCGGCGTCATCACGCTCACCGCGTACTGCACGCCGTTCTGGGGGTTCACCCAAAAGTTGGGCGCCGTCTGGCCGCTCGAGGAGAGCGAGACGAGCAGGTCGTTCGCGACGTCGCGCTGCGTGACGCCGATCTGCCCCGCCTTCACGCGGTCCACGTCGAAGCTGAGCACGGGCGCGTCCATCACCTGCTGCACGTGGACGTCCACCGCGCCGGGGATGCGGGCGATGTCGCGCGCGAGCCGCTGGGCGACCACGTAGTTCTGCGTGCGATTCTGCCCCACGACCTGCACGTCGATGGGCGCCGGGAGCCCGAGATTGAGCACCTGGTTGACCATGTCCGCCGGCTGGAAGAAGAACGTCACGCCCGGGAACTGCCGCGGGAGCTCGCGGCGCAGCGCGCGCACGTAGTCCCACGTCGAGCCCTCGTGCTCGGGCGTCAGCTGCACCAGCATGTCGCCGTCCGCGGGGCCGAGGCTCGCGTTGGCGCCGATGGCGATGTTCACGCCGTAGGTGGTCAGGCCGATGTTGTCGAGCACGAGGGCGAGGTCGCGCTTCGGGATCACGCGGCGCACGACCTGCTCGACCTGCGCGAACGTGCGCTCGGTCTCCTCGATGCGGGTGCCCGGCGCCGCGCGGACATGCAGCTGGAACTGCCCGCCGTCGACCTGCGGGAAGAAGTCCTCGCCGATCGCCGGCACGAGGAGCAGCGAGGCGAGCACAAAGCCGCCCGCCGCGGCGAGCACGCCCCGGCGGTGGAGGACCGCCCAGGCGAGCAGTGCGTGGTAGCCGCCGCGGAAGCGCTCGAACGCTCGGTCGAAGCCGTGCACGACGCGCCGGAACGCGCTCGGCCGCGCCGAGCGCTCCGCGGCGTGCGCCGCGATCTCGGCCGGGAGCATGTAGTCGGCCATCGTCGGCACGAGCGTGCGCGACAGGAAGTACGACGCGGCCATCGCGAAGATCACGGCGAGCGCGAGCGGTCGGAACAGGGCCGCCGCCGGCCCCGTGAGCGCGAAGATCGGCAGGAAGACGATGCAGATCGAGAGCGTCGAGACGAACGCCGGGATCGCGATCTGCGCCGCGCCGTCGACGATCGCCGGGCGCAGCGCCTTCCCCTGCTCGAGGTTGCGGTGGATGTTCTCGATCGCCACCGTCGCGTCGTCGACGAGGATGCCGACGGCGAGCGCGAGCCCGCCGAGCGTCATCACGTTGAGCGTCTCCCCCGCGCCCCAGAGGCAGATGATCGAGGCGAGCACCGAGAGCGGGATCGAGACCGCGACGATGATCGTCGAGCGCCAGGATCCGAGGAAGAGCAGGATCATCAGCGCCGTGAGGCAGGCCGCGATGACGCCCTCGCGCAGCACGCCGGCGATCGTCGCGCGCACGTACACCGACTGGTCGCCGAGCATCTGGAGCGTCACGTCGGGCGGGAGCCCGGCCTTGATCCGCGGCAGCATCGCCTTGACCTGGTCGACGATGCGCAGCGTCGAGACCTTGCCGTTCTTGAGCATCGTGAGGTACGTGCCGCGGTGGCCGTTCTCGCGCACGATGTTCGTCTGCACACCGCCGCCGACGCGCACTTGGGCCACGTCGCGCAGGTACACGGTCGCGTTGCCGACCTGCTTGACCGGCAGGTCGCCGAGGTCCTTCGCGGAGTCGGGGCTGGAATTGAGCCGCACGAAGTACTCGCGCGAGCCCATGCGCGCGGTCCCGGCCGGGAGGATGATGTTCTGCGCGTTCAGCGCGGTGCTCACATCCGCCGCGGAGAGCGCCTTCGCGAACAGCGCCTGCGGGTCGACGTCGACGTTCACCAGGCGCGGCACGCTGCCGTAGGGCGGCGGCACGGTCACGCCGTGCACCGTGGCCAGCGGGACGCGGATGAAGTTGGTCGCGAGGTCGCCGAGCTCCGACTCGTTCCGCTGCGCGCTGCCGACGCCGAGCTGCAGGATGGGGACGTCCGTGGCGTTGAAGCGGATCATGAACGGCGGCGTCATGCCGGGCGGCATCTGGCGGATGGCGCCCTGCGACGCGGCGGTGAGCTGCGCCATCCCGGCCGGCACGTCGGCGTCCGGCTGGAAGTAGACCTTGATGATGCTCAGGCCGCTCAGCGTCTGCGACTCGATGTGCTCGATGTCGTTGACGTAGCTCGAGTAGACGCGCTCGCCGAGCGTGACGACGCGCTGCTCCATCTCTTGCGGCGACAGCCCGTTGTACTGCCAGATGACGGAGACGACCGGGATGTTGATGGCCGGGAAGATGTCGATCGGCATGCGCAGGATCGCGACGAGGCCGAAGACGAGCAGCAGGAGCGACGCGCAGACAAACGTGTACGGACGGCGCAGCGCGAGGAGGACGAGCCACATGGGGTTAGGCCTCTACGGCGGTCACAGCGCCCGCCCCACGAGCGCCTCGAGCTGCGCGCGCGTCACCTGGTAGGTGTACCGGGCCGCGACGAGCCCGAGCCGAGCCTGCGTGAGGGTCAGCTCGGACGTGAGCTGGTCGAGCGTGGTCGAGATCCCGGCGCGGTAGCGCTCGGTCTGCACGCGGAGGTCCTCCTGCGCGCTCCGCACGGCGGTCCCCGCAAGGGCGATGGTTTGGGTCGAGAAGCGCAGCGCGCTCAGGAGCCGCGCCGCCTCGGCCCGCGCCTCGCGCCGGGCGTCGCGCGCTGCGACGCGTGCGACCTCCGCGCCCGCCTCGGCGCGCGTGACGGCGTCCTCGCGCTGGTACCCGTTGAAGAGCGGGAGCGCGGCGCCGACGCCGACCACCCAGCCGGGGCGCACGGCGCCGACGACCACCGACTGGTTGGCCACATTGTAGCCGCCCGTGAGGCGCACGTCGGGGAGGTATTGCGAGCGCGCCACGCGCGTCCCCGCCGTCGCGGCCCGCTCGGACGCGGCGGCGGTAGTGACCCCGGGCGACGCGTCGATGGCGAGGCGGACGACGGCGCTGTCGTCGAGCGCGAGCGGCCGCGGGTCGAGCGACGCCGGGCGGCGCGCGCCGACCGGCCCGTCGGCGCCGACGAGGCGGCCGAGGCCGTACGCGGCCGTCTGCAGCGTGTCGAGCGCGGCGACGAGCTGCTGCCGCCCCGCGGTCAGCTCGAGTTCGGCGCGGAGCGCGTCGGAGCGCGTCGCGGTGCCCGCGCGCACGCGATCCCGGGCGTAGCGCAGCCCGAGCGCTCCCTGCGTCACCCGGGCGCGCGCGACCTCGACGAGGTCGCGCGCGCGGAGCGCTTCGTAGAAGGCACGCGCGGCCTGGAGCGTGGTGCCGAAGCGCTGCGCGACGTCGGTGGCGCGCGCGGCGCCGACGTTCGCCTCGGCCCGCGCCCGCTCCGCCCCGAGCCGGCCGCCGCTGAAGACGTCCATCGAAACGGCGACGCCGGCGGCGTAGTTGTTGGGTAGCCCCGCCGCGACAGCGCCGGGGCCGGCGTAGACATTGGACTGAAGCGCCGACGTGCTCGCGGTAAGCGTCGGAAGGTAGGCACCGCGCGCGACGCGCCGTTCCGACTCGGCGGTCCGCACACCCTGCACGCCCTGGGTCACGGCGGGACTGACCGCCTGCGCCCGCCGAACGACGTCGTCCAAGTCCAGGAGTGTATCGAGTCGAACCCCGGGGATCGAATCTGCGGACGTCGTCCGTTCGGGCGGCTGCGCATGGACCGAGGCGACGGCGGATCCAAGTGCAACGGCGATCGGTGCGACCGCGCATACTACGCGCGGTCGCACCCGCGGTGTCACGCGAGACAACATTGTGATTCTAGTGACGAGCTGAGGCATAACATCGTGTCAGCAGATGACCTGATGAACATGCGGACTCGTGGCGCGCGACGGTAGGAGGTCAGAGGCGATCTGACGCTCCGATGTCAAGACGAGATGCCGGGCGGCCGCCAGGTCGACGAGCAAGAGGGGGTAGATCTCGCGTACGAGGTACCGCTTGCGGCAGCGCGTGATTTCACGTGAGGAATGCCCGTCGCATGCCCCTCGCCGGTGGGCCGGGCGATGTAGGCCCTGGTGTGCTCGCCGCTGCGGGCCCGGACCAGGGCGACGGTCCAGAGTGCGTCCTTCGCCTGCCGGTTGCCACCGCGGTTCGGGCGGTGACGCACGGTGCGCCCGGTCGCGCGGCCGCCGCGACGCCCAGGCCCACCGCCATCCAGTGCACCGGGCAGCATCGCGTCGGGATCGCGATCAGAGGTCGGGCCGTGGTGCTCGGCGGGGGTCGGCGCGTGGTCGGGGCGGGCACCCGGCGCGTGAGACGGGCGTCCATCGCCGGCGCACTCGTACACCAGACACGTGCGGGCCGAAGGGTTTGCCGTCGGACCGTCGAGGCATCGTCCCGCGCCGCGGCGTCTCGCGCCGTGGACCCGCGCGTCGTTGACGGCTACGCACGTCGCGACGACGGGGTGACACGAGGCGGCGCCGGGCGCGTACGGCGGGGCTGCGGCGCGCGCACACGCCGGACTGACCGGCGCGCCGCCCCGCCCCGGTCCCGTCCCGGTCCCCTGTCCTGCGGCCCTCGCACCATGATCGCGCTATGATAACGTTGTCCAGGATTACCCGCTGCGGCGCTCCCCGTCGCGCCACGACGTCGTCGAGCGCAGCGGCGACGCGTGCACTTGGCCACGACACGTCCGCGTCGAGCCGCAGGCATTCGCGCGTGCACTCGTCGACGACGCTCAGCACGCGGAAGCGCCGGCCGTCCGCGAGCTGGTCGCTGATGAAGTCGATGGTCCACTGCGTGTTCGGGCCCGCGTGCACCGGCCGCGGCACGGGGCGGCCGTTCCGCCGCGGCGTGCTCACCTGCTTGCGCCGCCGCTGCTTCCGGAGGCGCAGCCCCTCGGCGCGGTACACCCGGAGCACACGCTTCAGGTTCACGCGCCACCCGTCGCGGCGCAGCAGGATCGCGAGCCGGCGGTAGCCCCCGGAGGGGGCTCACCCAGCGCGGCCGGTCGGTCGCCTTCGCCTTCAACGCGTCCGCGAGCGGCGCGTCACCCGGCCGCGTGCTGCGATGCTGCCCGCGCGAACGCGCCAGGCGCGTGAGGCGGCAGGCGCGGCGCTCGCTCACCGGGTAGGCGGCGCGAAGATAGGTGACAGCGCTGCGCCGTTGGTCCGTCGTCACCAGCTTCGCCCCGCCACGTCTTTGAGCATCGCAACGTCGAGCGACGGGTCGGCGACGACGTGCTTCAGCCGCCGGTTCTCATCCTCGGACTCGCCGCTGGCGAGCTGCTTGAGCCGCCGGACTTCGCTCTGCTGCATGGCGCCGTACTTGGCGCGTCCGCGGTACAGCGTCGGTACAGCGTCGGTACAGCGTCGTCCCGGCGACGCCGTGCCGCCGCGCGACGTCGCGCGCCGGGGTCGCGCCGCTCGCCTCGTGCAACACGGCGACGATCGGCTCCTCCATGAACCGCTGCCGCTTCATCGGGGCCTCCTCCGCCACGCCGGGCGGGGTCAGATCCCCAACCTACTCCTTGACCCCGGTACCGGGGAGCACGTCCTCGTCACTGCACGCCCCGTTGAACAGGGCAAGTGTCGTCGTGAGTGCGTACGCACCCCACCGAAGTCCCACGGGTTGTTGCATAGCGCACCCCTCCCGGTGCCGGGCTATGGCGCCTGCCAGATACGCAGTGCGCGGCGCCGTGCGGAACTCTGTGTACTTCGTAGCAGGTGTAGGGATTGACAGCATGCCGACCGCGTCCCCTATTGGAGCGAGGGCGCAGGCCGCGGATCGGGGTCGAACGTCGCTCCCTTCCACCTCCGCAAGACGCGCTGGGAACCCATCACGAGCTGTCAGATGTGCGTGTCCGTCGCCTCCCGTGCAGCGGCCGGCTGAAGACGACGTGCCATCCGCCGGTACGCCGCCGGCCGGCGGCGCCGGCGGGGATGTGACCGGCTATCTCCAGGCGGCACAGGGCGGCGACCCGGCCGCCAAGGACGCGCTCTACACCCGGGTCTACGACGAGCTGCGTCGCCTCGCCCGGCGCGTGCGGGCCGGGCGCGCGGGCGCCACGCTCTCGACCACGGCACTCGTCCATGAGGCGTACTTCAAGCTGCGCCCGGGGCGCGCGGGCACGTGGGAGGACCGCGCCCACTTCTTCGGCGTGGCCGCGCGCGCGATGCGCGACGTGCTGGTCGACGCCGCCCGGCGCCGCGCCGCCGACAAGCGCGGGGGCGGGGCCTTCGTGACCCTCGGCACCGCCGACGCCGCGCAGCCGACGCGCGCCGATGAGGTCGTAGCCCTCGACGAGGCGCTTACCCGGCTGGCGGCGGTCGACCCTCGGCGCGCCCGGGTGGTGGAGTTCCGCTTCTTCGCGGGCCTCACCGCCGCCGAATCGGCCGAGGTGTTAGGCGTGTCGGTGCCGACGGTCGAGCGCGATTGGCGGGCGGCGCGCGCGTGGCTGGCCAAGGCGCTGACCGCCGCGTGACCGCCGCGTGCGTGAGCGCCCCGTGAGCGGGTCCGCGGCGCGGTACGCGCGGGCAATGGCGGTGTTCGACGACGCCGTCGAGCGTCCCGCGGGCGAGCGCGCGGCGTTCCTAGACGCGGCGTGCGCCGGCGACCCCGCCGTGCGCGCGGAGGTCGAGGCGCTGCTCGCCGCCGACGCGGACGCGCCGCCCCTCCTCGACGCCCCGCTCGGCGCGCTCGGCGCCGCGTTCGAGGACGACCTGCCGGGGTCGACGGGCGCGCCCGACACGCCCGACACCCCGCCGGGCGTGCCAGCTGGCGCCGCGCTCGGTCCCTACCGCGTGCTGCGGGAGCTCGGACGCGGGGGGATGGCCACCGTCTACCTCGCGCAGGACCCCAAGCACGACCGCGTCGTGGCGCTCAAGACGCTGCACCCCGGCCTCGCGGCTGCACTCGGGCCGGCGCGGTTCCAGCGCGAGATCCGGCTCGCCGCACGGCTGCAGCACCCGCACGTGCTCGCGCTGCTCGACTCGGGCGAGACCGACGGGCGCCTGTGGTTCACGATGCCCTACGTGGACGGCGAGACGCTCCGCGCGCGGCTCCGGCGGCGGGCCGCCGCAGGCGAGGGCCCGCTCCCGCTCGACGACGTCCTGAGGACGGTCCGCGAGGTCGCGCTCGCGCTCGAGTATGCCCACGCGCAGGGCGTGGTGCACCGCGACGTGAAACCCGAGAACGTGCTCCTGTCCGGCGGCGTGGCCGTGGTGGCCGATTTCGGCGTGGCCAAGGCCGTCGCCGCAGCGGCCGGCCCGGGCGGCGACACGCGCAATGGCGACGCGCCCGACGCCGCCGCGCCGCCGGGGCTCACGGGGGCGGGGGTGGCCCTCGGCACGCCGGCCTACATGGCGCCCGAGCAGGCCGTTGGCGACCCGGCCGCGGACCACCGGGCGGACCTCTACGCGCTGGGCTGCGTCGCCTACGAGCTGCTCGCAGGGCGGCCGCCGTTCACCGACGACACGCCGTGGCGCCTAGTGCGCGCCCACGTCGACCGCGCGCCGGAGCCCGTCGCGCGGCACCGCCCCGACACGCCGCCGGCGCTGGCGGCGCTCGTGATGCGCTGCCTGGAAAAGGACCCGGCGGCGCGCCCCGCGTCGACCGGCGCGGTGCGCGCCGCGCTCGACGCGATCGCGGGCGCGACGTCGCCCGGCGCGACGCCTGACGTGTGGCCGAATGCGTCACCGAACGCGCTACCGAACGCACGGTCTACCGCAGTGACGAACGGCGAGCCTGAGGCGGCGCCCGCCGCGGCGGCGCCGCCCGCGCCGCGCGCCCGGCGGCGGCGCTGGGCCCTCACCGCGCTCGGCGTCGTGCTCGTGCTCGGCGGCGGCGCGATGGCGGCGGTGCCGGCCCAGCTCCGCGCCACGCTCGTCACGCTGCTCACACGCCGCGCGCCCGCGCTCGCCCCCCGCCGCGTGGTCGTCGCCCCGCTCGAGAACCGGACGGGCGACTCCGCCCTCACGGCGCTCGGCGCGATGGCGGCTGACTGGGTCGCGCAGGAGCTGATGCAGACCGGCGAGTTCGAGGTAGTCGACCCGCACACCGCGGCGACCACGGGTGCCCTGCTCGCCCGCGTGCCGCGCCCACTACGCGCGGGCGACCCGGCCGTCGCCCTCGCCCAGGAGACGGGGGCGGGCCGTGTGGTCACGGGCAGCATCGATCGCGTCGGCGCCGGCCGCGGCGATGGCCGCGACAGCCTCCGCCTGCAAGTGCGGCTCGTCGACGTGGCCTCCGGCCGCCTCCTGCGCCCCGTGCCCGCGGTGACGGGCAGCGCGGACGCGCCGTCGGCGGCCGTCGCGGCGCTCGCGGGGCGCGCGGTGGCCGCGCTCGCGGCCACCGTCGACACGACGGCGGGGGCCACGGTGGGCGCGGCCGGCCGGCCGCCGTCCTACGCGGCCTACCGCGAGGTGAGCCGCGCGTGGGAGAGCTTCTTCCGCGGCGACCGGGCGGACTTCTACGCCCGGCTCGACCGCGCGGGATCCCTCGACAGCACCTACGCGACGCCGCTCCTGCTCGCGGCGTGGGGCGCGGAGCAATATGGCCGGTGGCCGCGGGCGGACCGCCTGCTGCGCCGCGTCGCGCACCTCGACACGCTGCTTACCCCGGCGGAGCGCCTCCTGCGTGACGTCCTCGCGGCCCAACTGGCCGGCGACGTGCCGGGCCAATTACGGGCGGCCGAAGCGCTGAGCGCACGCTCGCCGGGCTCCGTGGAGGTGCCGCTGCTCGTGGCGGTGTGCGCGATCAGGGCCAACCGTCCCGCCACCGCGCTCGCCGCGCTCGACCGCACCGACCCCGAGCGTGGGCTCAACCTGTTGACGCCGTGGTATTGGGACTACCGCGCCGTGGCCTTCCATATGATGGGCCGCTACCCGGCAGAACTCGACGCGGCGCGCCGTGCCCGCCGCCAGTTCCCGACGTCGTCCCACGTCGGCTTCCTGATCGTGCGCGCGCTCGCGGCGCTGGGCCGCGCGGGCGACGTGGAGCGCGAGTTGGCCCACGACCCCGAAGGTACTGTGTACTACCCGTTCCGCTTCGAGGCGCGCGCCCTCACCGCCGTGCGGGAGCTGCGCGCGCACGGCCAGCTGGCCGCCGCCACGCGCGTGCTCGCCGCCGCGCTCGTGCACGTCGGGTTGACCGGGCCGGGCGCCGCGGCCACCGTGCGCGCCGACTCGGCGGCTGCAGCCCGTGCCGCGCGCGGGGTCGGCCCCAACCCGGCGGCCCCCGACACGGCCGACCGCGACGTGGTCGAGCCCAACACGGCGGGCGCGGGCCCGCGCTACCGCGCCATGCTGCTCTACGAGGCCGGGCGCTGGGCCGATGCTCGGCGCATCGCGGCCGGCGCGGCCGCGGACCCCGCCGACATCGCCGCGCTCGGCCTGCTCGGCACCACCGCCGCTCGGATGGGCGACCCGGCAACTGCAGCGCGCATCGCGGCGGGCCTCGCAGCGGCGCGCGAGCCGTACCTGTTCGGGGCCGCCGCCGTGTGGAGCGCCCGCATCGCCGCCCTGCGCGGCGACCGGGCGGGGGCGGTCGCGCTCCTCGCGCGCGCACGCCGCGAGGGCGCGGCCGTCGCCGCCCCCGAGGGCGCCGGCAGCGAGCCTGATGCCGACGTCGACCCCGACTTCGCCGGCCTGCGCGCGTACCCGCCGTTCGTGGCGCTGATCACGCCCCAGCCGTAGCTCACCACCCCGCGGTGGCGGCTTTCGGGACGGTTTGCCGGAGGAGGGAACGGGCGCGGACGCGCCCCGCCGCGCGACCCACGCAGTGCCCTCACCCCTCCTCCCACGCCCGCCGATGCCGCCGCTCGCCCCCGCGGTCGGTCTTCCCCCCCTTTGCGACCTGCCTGACCGTATCCGACCGTGCGGACCGCGCGAGCGCGCGGCTGCTGCGCTGGGTGGGCGTGGCGCTCGCCGCCTCGGCGCTCGCCAGCGCCCTGCTCTTCGCGCTCTACGTCCTCGCGTTCTACGCCGGCTCGGCCGCCGACGGACACGCCGCGCGGTGGAACGACCAGTTGCCGCGCCTCTACGAATCAGGGACGCCGGCGGCCAACGCCGGGATCGGGCTGCACTTCGCCGCGGGCGGGCTCATCCTTGTGCTGGGCGGCGTGCAGCTGGTTCCCGCGGTCGGCCACGACGCCCCGGCCGTCCACCGCTGGGCCGGCCGCGTCTACGTGACTGCGTCGCTCCTCGCGGGGCTGGGCGGGCCGACGTTAATCATTCTGAACGGCACGGTCGGCGGCACGCCGATGGACGTGGGGTTCGGCCTCTACGGCGTGCTCACCGTGGTGGCGGCCGTCGAGACCGTCCGCCACGCCCGGGCCGGCCGGACCGCCCCCCGGCGCATGGACGCGCACCGCGTCTGGGGCCTGCGCCTCTTCGCGCTCGCCATCGGCTCGTGGCTCTACCGCATGGACTTCGGCGTGTGGATGACGGCTACCGGCGGCGCCGGCCACACGACGGACTTCCGCGGACCGTTCGACATCGCGATGGCATTCTGGTTCTACCTGCCCAACCTGTTCGTCGCCGACGCGTTCAGCCGCGCGCGCCGCGTCACGACGCCGCCGGCGCTCCGGCTGGCGGCCGCGGGCGTGCTTGCGGTAGCGACCGGGGTGATCCTCCTCGGCACGTACTACTTCACCGCCCGCTACTCGGGACCGGCCATCGTGCGCCGCCTGCTCGGTTAGCCGCGGTGCGTGATGGCCGCACTGCCTGGGGTGGCCGGCGAGCGTACCCGCCGAGCGAGCGTACGACCGACACCGACGCGCACTAGCGTACTCGCCTTTCCGGACACGTCTCTGGCCGGGTGGCGGTCTCAAGGGGGCGCTGCACCATCGAGCGACGACCGGCGTGTAAACGCACGAGTTCCCCGCGTCTCACTTGAGGGTTTGTGCGACGAGCAGCCTACCCACGCAGTGAGCTACCGGGACGGCTTTTGCGACGCTCGCCGCCGATCTGATCACTCCGCAGTGCGCAAGCCCGTTTGGAGCCGTGCCTACCCGGCATGCTCCGGCCAGCGCCGAAGCTCCGGGGCACGCCTGCCGGCGGGCAGCACCACGTACGTCATGTGTTCGATCCAGTCACCCGAGTTGATGTAGTACTGCCCCGGCTGCACCTCGACGAGCGCCGGCAGGTGACTGTGGGCCGCGAGCACCACATCGAGCTCCGGCTCGGCGAGTAGCGCGGAGCGCGCCCACGCCTCGATCGGCCCGGCCAGGGGCTTCGGTCCCGTCCCCTTCCCTGCCCCGTGCCGTTCCACGAAGTCGCGCGTCCCCGACCACTCGGCGACCCGGTCGAAGATCCGGTCCACGTGCGCCACCCGTTGCGCCGCCCACCGGAACGCGCGATGCCGCAGTACGGGGTGGCGCTTCCGATAGCTCGGATACCCGCGCGGGGCGGGCCACACGCCGTCACCGTGCACGACCAGCGCGCGCCGGCCGCCTAACGTGACCCGCGCCGGCTCGTCGAGCAGCATCACGCCGAGCTCGTCGCGCAGCATCTCGCCCCCGAACTCGATCGCGTCGTGGTTGCCGCCGACGAAGTAGACCGGCACGCCGGCGTCGACCACGTCGGCGAGCGCGGCGAGGACGCGGACGTGGTGCCGCACGACGAAGTGCCGCGTCGCGAGCCACACGTCGAACAGGTCGCCGTTGATGAGCAGCCCGGCCGCTGTCGCCCCGGCGTAGTCCAGAAAGGCGCGGAACGCCCGTTCCGTCTCGGCCGACACCGCCCCAGGTGCACGTCGGACACGACCAGGAACGGCTTCCCTACCCCCTGGCCGAAGCTCATGGCGCGGCCCGGGACCGCATCACCGGCGGTTGAGGAAGTTCAGCACCGCGTCGCGGAACGTGCGACCGGTGTCGATCGCAGTCCCGTCATCCAGCAGGAGGGCGAACTCCCCCTTCTGCAGCGACTTCACCGACCGGATGCGGGCGGTGTTGACGACGTACGATCGGTGGACGCGCAGGAAACCGCGCCTCGCGAGCTTCTGTTCGCACTCGGCCAGCGACTTGCGCCACCGGTACGAGTTGGGCCCGCGGTGGATGCGAACGTGCGCACTTCCGTCCGACTCGATCCGGCCGATCTCCTCGGTCGGGATCACGTGCCACGTCGACGTCTCCCGCACATGCACGCGGATCGTGCCGTCGTCGATCTCCGATTGTAGCGCCGCCACCGCCGCCGCATACCCCGCCGGGTACACGCTCTCCCGCTCCGCCCGGCGCAGCAACACCTGCCGGCGCCCGTGCGCGAGCGCCGATTGGAACCGCGCCGTGGTATACGGCTTCCGCAGGTAGTCGACCGCGTGCACCTCGAACGCCCGCTCCATGTACGCGTTGTACGCGGTCACGAAGACGATCTGCGGGCACGTGACCTGGTCCGCGCTCCCGAGTGCGTCGACCACCCCGAGGCCGTCGAGGTCGGGCATCTGCACGTCGAGAAACACGAGCTCCGGCCCGAGCCGTGTGATGGCATCGAGCGCCTGGATCCCGTTCTCGCACTCGCCAACGACCATCACGCCCTACTCCGCGTCGAGCAGCGTCCGAAGGCGCTCCCGGCTCAGCCGCTCATCGTCGACGACCAGCACGCGGATGCTGTCGTCGGGTCGGTCACTCGTCATGATGATGAGGAGCTGAAATCCGCCAGTCGCGGCGGTCCACGCGTACGCGCGTCGACGATCCTCGAATCTCCTCAAGCGCCTGCTCAATCCGCGGCACGGCGCGGGCGAGCATGTTTGCCGCCACCTCGTCGTTTGGGTGCACCCATACACTAAGCGCGTCGGCGCCGCCGTCGCTCTCGACAATCCCGAGCGGCACCGCGACTTCGAGCCCGTAAAGTTCGAACGGGCTAACCGTGGGCAGCACCGCATCGAGCGCCGCACGCCACGTCTGGGCGGTGTCCGCGTCCTCCAATAGGAGAGCGTAGTGAGCACGGAGCCGCGCAGCCGCGCCGTCTGGGCGTGCGACTGCGGATTCCGGTTCAGCAACGCTGGCTCCCGCCGCATGCCCCGTTGCCGTTGGCAGCGAGCGTGTCGGAGCGTCGGCCGTCCCAGCCGTCAGCGCCCGGAGTGCATTAGTCCGCCACTTCTGGAAGCCCACTTCCCCACGGAACGACGTGGCCGCCTGCACGTGGTGGACGATCCACCCCGCCCACGACTTCTCGATCGCACCGGGGTCGGTGGCTTCGAGGTGGCACGCCCGGAGGAGCACCTCGCCGACTTGCGCCGGGTGGTCAACCAAGAGAGCGCGCGCCTTCGTCGGTGTCACGCCGAAGTGGCGGAGCACAGCGTACTGGACGCGGAAGTCCGGCGGGTCCGTGAGTCCAATGCCCCGCAGGAGGTCAGCGAACTGGAGCAGCGGCGCCGGGTGCACCTCGAACGTCTTGGTCCCGCGGCGTGAGCCCTGCCACGCAGCCGCGCTGACCAGCCCGGCCTCGCGGAGCTCGTCGGCCGCGCTGTCGAGCTGCTGGCGAATCTTGGTCGGCTTCTTGGTCGCGCTCGTAGTAAGCAGGCACGCCGCGGCGAGCGCGTCCTCGCCGAACTGCCACGGCGCGGCAACCTGCCGGGCGGCCGTGGCTGCACAGATCTGGTAGAGCCGGCGCGCCGTTGGGCTCTTGAGTCGCGCGTGCCGCTCGACGTCGATCCATCCCGCCCACCCGCTGACGGCCTGCGCCACCCAGAACGGATTGATCGCCAGATGCTGGATCCACATCTGGCTCTGCCGCTCGGTGCCGTCGTCGCCGTCCTCCTCACCGCCGCCAGGCTCGGACACGGTGAGCGTGCGGCTAGCTTCCCCACCGTCACCAGCGGCGCGGCGTACGGGCCGCCGTTCCTCCACCCGCTCGGTCACGCGATACTCGAGCAGCCACCGCATCTCGTGCGTGACGTCGCGGCGGGCCGTGCTCGCGGTCGGCACCTCGGGGGTCGCCCCGTCGCCGGCGGCGATGCGCCCCGCGAGCGCCGTCTTGTCAATCACGACTCGGCTGTAGATGCGTACCCCCGCCAGACGCGTGAGGGCGTCGCGGATCTCCCGGAACCGGCGTCCCGTAGGCACTTTGCCGAGCGCCCGGCAGATCATCTGGTAGCTCGGACTCCGAAAGGCGCCGGTGGCGAGGTCGTGCTGGCCCGGCTCGCTCTCCAGGATCTTGAACAACGCGAGCAGCACGTCGGCGTCCTGCCCGAACGGGAGACCGAGTGATGGGTCACCACTCACCCGGACGTCGTAGCGCGTCCGGTCGGTTCCTACGAGCGTGTACTGGACCTCGTAGGCCCAGCGCGGCAGCAGGCCGTCCACTCGCTCCGGCAGCTGCTTGAGCGGCAGCACGAACGGGATGTCGAGCAACTGCAGCGCGACCGGGCTCGGCAGCGCCGGCAGCCGTGGCGCACCGTCGCTGGCGTCGTTCACCGCCCGCCTCGAGCTGGCAACGGCGTGCGAGAGCAGGAGGCGGGAGTCGGAGCGCATCGGCGGAGAGACGGTGTATGCCCGAGCCACGGCGTGCGCGTTCGGAGATGGAAGGTTGGCGCACTGCTCCGGGTGCAGCAACCGGGTCGCACCGAGGCCGGAGCCGCCACTTGATGCGCACCTGGCAAGGTCAGACTGACGCCGTGCACGCGGGGGTGGGGTGTTGTTATTGGAGCAGTAACTACCAACGATCAACCACACACCCAAGGGTTGGGGATCGAGCGTCCTACGCCGAACGTGCATCGTGATGGCAAGCAAGGAGTTACCCACACGCACCGTTCGCCGCTGGGGGCGCCAACGTTCACCGTTACGGGTGCTGAATGCTCGCGGTCACGACCACGTGATGTTCTCGGGTAGCGCGGTCGGAACCACGACCCGAATTAGGGAGCGCCAAGGTTCACACCCTGGCACTGAAATTGGGTGAGGGGTGCCTAGAGTACGCCGGACCCCTCCCCGGAGGGGTCACTTCACCCCTCCCGCAAATCTCCCAACCGTTGGTAGCTTCACTGAGGAGCAACCAAGGCGACGCGAGAGCACCGCTGAGTCGATACTGGCGCAACACTAGCGTCAGACGTTCACCAGGGTGGGCCCGAAGAGCACGACCGTCGGGCCTGTCCTGCCACCGTGAGGGGCCATGTACCGCGTCCGGGCTTGCATCATGCGGAGGCGCCGGTACGTTCTGGCTGTGAACTCTGGAGGTCCCCTGATCCCGGTTTCGCGCTGTCTCTGCTCGCTTTGCGGGTGTGAACGCTGGAGGTCCTGCCCGTGAACGGCGGACCCCCGGCAGTCGCACTCCGCGCGGTCCGCGTCGCGCCAGTTCTGGTTGACGACCTCGCGCTTACACGTGCGGTCGACGGGAGCGCGTGGGCAGCGAACGGATCGCCGGACCCGGAGATCGTGCGCTGGGCGCGAGCGTGGACGATCGGGTGGCAATCGGTGCTGCATGCCCGCGGGATCGTCGGGGCGGCCGACCCGTGGACGGTCGCCCTTTCCCCGGCCGACTGGCCGGAACTCCGGGGCGACCCGGATCGTCACCGGCTGGATGCGGCGGTCGCGCTCCTGAAGCAGGTCGGGCTCGCGGACTCGCGCGGTGATGGCGCGGTCACCCTCGGCCCGAGAGCATTCGTCCCGCACCGGGCCGGACTCGAGCTGGACTGGGGCGCCGCATTCCGCGCGTGCCGAGGCGAGCCGGCCGCGCTGTTGACACTGCGTGCGGTCGTGGACGGCCTGGCCGCGCTGGACGACCCGGCGCCCCTCACGCTCCGCGAGCTCGCCTCCCGATCCGGGTATGGTGAGAAACAGGTGCGCACCGCGCTGCAGCGGCTCATCGCGGCGGGCGTGCTAGCCACCCGCGAGTCACCCGGCCAGCCCACCCGGTACCGGATCACCGACGCCCTGCTCGGCCGCGGGGGCCCGGCTCCTGCGGCCCCGGTCGGCCCACAGCGCCTGTCGGAGGCACCTGCTCCCGCCTCGCCCCCCGCGCCGTCGCACCAGACCGCGCCGGCGTTCCGCCTCAGCCTGAATGGGGCGACCGTCGCGATTGCTGCGGGAATGACTGCCAGCGTGGAGCTCGACGCCGACGGGGTGCCGCACGTGCACCTGACTGCGCCGCCGGGCACCTGACCCGCACACCGGCCCCGGCCCCGCCAGAACTCGTCGGTCGGCGGCCACATCGGGGGCACATCACCAGCGTGCGCGACGCCCTTGGTCCCGACGCGGCAGTGCCTCGAGCAGGGGCAATCGGATCAGCGGATACCAGTCCTCGACGGAAGCCGACCGCTGCTACCGCGGACGCTACCGCACGGGGTGCCCGAGCTGCTCCAGCCGCGCCCGCACACGGGCGACCTGAGTGGACAGCAGTTCGTACACGACGGCCGCGTCGCCAGCGGCAAGCGACTCGATGGGCTCGTGCACCTCGACGACGAATCCTCCCCCCCGCTTGGGCCGGTGCGTGAACGCAGCGCGGGGCGCGGCCGCCAGAGCAGGGTCGGCGGTCGAGAGGCCGAGGATGCGCTCGACGGCCGCCTTGCGCGCCGCGTCGTCAGGTCGCTCGACGAGGCGCTTCAGCTCGGCGGGTTGTAGGCGCGCGAAGCCGTCCTCGACCCGCGCCGCGTCGCCGCCGCCGATCCGCGCAAGCACCTCGGGCGAGAACACCTGCCGTGCGCGCAGGAGGTGGTGGACCTTGCCGGCGCTCCACCCCATGACGCTGCCGAGCGTGCGCACGTCGGCGGCGAGGCCGTCCACACGGCGGCGCTCCTGCACCTGGCTCACGAGCACGGCCTCTTGCCAGGCCGTGAATCCCTCCCGGTGCAGGTTGCCGGTCAACACCCGCGCGGCTGCCTGCGCGCTCGACAACACGCCGCGCGAGACCACCGGAACCTCAGTCAGACCGGCCAGCCGCGCGGCCGCGAGCCGCCGGTGCCCGGACAGGCACTCATCCTCGCCGTCCTCGGCCGTGCGTACCTCGATCGGGGTCTCGACTCCGTTCTCTGCAATGCTGTAGGCGAGCTCCGCGAGGCGCGCAGCCTCTGGGTCGAGACGCGCGAAGATCGGGGCGCCGGCCCGGCTTACCAGCGACTCGAGCGAACCCGCTTCGCGGATGGCCGCTTCGACGGACGCGACAGCTGCTGCAGACGGCCGCCCCTTGGGCTGGAACGGCGAGGGCCGGATCGATCCGAGCGCGTGGCGCTCGGTCGTGCCCGCGCCGGTGCCGGGCACCGTGGCGTCTGGTGCCGGTGCGACCGGGGCCGTCGGCTCGGTTGCGGGCGCCTGCTCCATCCGTTCCACGCTGACCTCAGTCGGGCGCTTTGCAGCGAGAGAAGCCGCCTGTGCGGCGAGCCGGTCCGCGCGGCTTGTGCCGCCGGTCGTCTTACCGTCGGGGGTACTCGATCCGAAGCGGGAGCTAAGGGGCATGCTGGAGTCGTTGTGGAGGAGGTACCGATGACTGGAGGGGCCGCGACGACGGACCCAAGTCCGCTAGAGCCGCAGCACCGTTAGACACACAGCGTTAGGCACGTCCGGGCGGGGTCCTCCCGGAACTCGCAGCCTTCGGCGGAGCGGTCTTTTGGGCAGCGGTCTTACGAGAACGGGACGCCGGACGTGTCGTAGTCTCACCGGGCGCCGCGTCGGCCGCCTCGGGTTCGGGCTCGCCTTCCCCGAACACCTCGTCGATCAGGGCAACGACCGCCTGCGACGCTTTGGCCCGGGGCGCAAACATCGTCACTGGCAGGCCAGCGAGCACACACTCCTTCGCCTTGCTGTCGTCCGGGAGCACGGTTCGCGACACGTGCCCGGCGTGTTGCGACCGAAGCGCCATGGTAGTGGCCGCGATGACGCTGCGGTTGTTCAGGTGAAACGTCGGTACGAGGACGTACGGCGCCTCCGCCCGAGCACACATTGCCACGAGCTCGTTAAGTGACTGGAACGACCCCGGTTCCGCTCGGATCGCGCCCATCCAGAACACGTCCGGTCGATCGAACAGCACGCGGTGACTGGGGTCGTGGAGCGCGGGGGGCAGATCCGCAATCACCACACGTTCGGACGAGCCTTCTGCCAGCGTGCGCTCTACGTGGGCCGCCCGCTGTCGCACGTCCGCGAGAGCAAGCCCCCTGCCCCCGCGGTAGAGCGTCAGCCCTTGGACCGTCACGTTTGGCGCTCCGAGCGGATCGTCCACCGGATCCTGGCCGGCGTAGCTGGTGAGGTTGGCCTGCGGATCGAGGTCGAGCAACGCCACATCCCCCACTCCCCGGAGCCGGTGCAATACGTCTCCAATCGCGAAGGTGAGCGTGGTCTTGGCGCTCCCTCCACGCCCCGCCGCGACGGCGACGATCCGGTGCTCTGACATGACGGGCGTGCTGGTGATGCAAGCGGAAGGGTGGCGAGCTACGCCGGGCCGAGTGCGAGTTACTGGCCGTGCTCCGGCCATCTCGCCAGAGTATGTCGTGAGACACAAAGTGTTCACGACGTGAACAGGACTGAACAGGACCGGGAACGCAGAACGTAAACGGGACCCTCGATCGCCGGAAGATTCGTCTGGTCCGCTCCAGCTCACCATACCGCCGGCCCGGCGAGGCCTGTGTCGACACGAAGCGGGCTCTGGCGGGAAGTTGGTGATCGGCGCTCGTGCGGTACTCGAGGCGGCCTCGGCTTTTTCACGCGGCACGAAGCATCCGCGCGCGAAGAAGGTCGAGGCGGGCCCGCCCGTACATCGCGCGCTTCATCAATTTGAGGCGATGCACTTGCCCCTCGACTTGCCCGCTGCTCCACGGGAAGGTGAGCGCCGCGAGCACCGCGTCGAAGTCGCGCGTCAGCCCCGCCGCGAACGGCGCGAGTTCGCTCGTGCGGGCAGCGACCAGCCAGGGCCGCAGCGCGTTCGGATCGCGCGTGCGAAACATGGCCCGGAACGCGACCGCGTGCTCGTGCACGCCCGCCAGTGGCGGACCGTGCGCGATGAGCGCCGCGAAGAAGCGCCGCTCGTCGGGCGTGGCGTCCGCGTCGGCCCGCTGCAGGACCCAGACGGCCTCGCGCGCCGTGAACGCCGGCGGCTGCGCCGTGGTCGTCGATGGGGCCGGGGCGACGTCGCGTGGGCGGGTGCGGCGGAGGTGGCGCAGGTATCGGCCCGCCGCCTGGTAGCTGCCGCGAAAGCCTCACGGTCGGAGCTCCTGCTCCAGCACGCGCGCGCGGTCCAGGCCCGCGTCGTACCGTTGCCGCACGTAGTCGGCGAACGGATCAATGACGCGCGGCTGGGGCACGGCGCGCACGCGCCGCTCGGGGAACGCGCCCGCATGCACCCAGGCGTGCGCCGTCTTCACGGCACACCCGAGTTGCCGCGCGATGCCGAGCAGCGAGGTGCCCGCCGCATGCAGGGCGACGACCTGTTCGTACAACGCCAGCCGGCGTGCGCGACGCTCCGCGCTGAGGCGTTCGGGCGCGGTCGGGCCGGGGCGGTTCGCGGGGAGGCCAGAATAGGCACGCTGCCGTCCGGTGTCGCGCGGGAGCGGCGTCGCGGCTCCGCACGCCACGGCCGCGGCGCGCACGGCGGTGTGATGGCGCAGTACGAGCCGGTCGATGGCCTGCGTGAGGTTGCGGACGAGGTGGAACCGGTCGGCGACCTGGATGGCGTCGGGTGCGCCGAGCCGGGCGCCCTCGGCGTACACGCCCCCGCGGTCGCGCGCGATGATCTCCACCCCCGGGTGGGCGCGGAGCCAGGCCGCGAACGTCGTCGCTTCCCGGTCGGGCAGGAGATCGACCACGGCGTGCCGCTCGAGATCGACGAGCACCGTGCCGTAGGTGCGACCGCGGCGCTCGGCCCAGTCATCCACGCCCAAGACCCGCGGCGTCGGGGACGCGACCGGGATCGCCGCGCGGAGGCGGGCGAGGACCGCCGTGCGTCCGGCGTCGAGCCCGAGCGACGCCGCGAGATCAGCGCCCGCGCGGCCCCCGAGTGCGAAGCCGATCACTTCGAGCGCGCCCGCCGCGCGACAGGTCCGGTGCGCGTACAGCGCGGCCGTGCGCGGCAGGCGCTCGACGAAGATGCGCCGAGCACAACCACCCGCGTCGCAGCACCACTTGCGCACGTGGGCGAGCAACCGCACGCGGTGCCCTTCCCAGGGCAGGTCGGCGAGCGTGCGGACGTACCAGCCGTGGACACGTCGGGCGAGTTGGCCGCACGCCGGACAGGCCACGGCCGGGCGGCAGGCGCGCGCCACGACGGTGATCACGGCACCCTCGACCGTGAGGTGCTCGACACGCAACTCGGCCGGCGCCGGACACAGCAGCCCATTGGGCATCCTCCACCTCCGACGGCAGACCCCGAACCGCACCGTCGCTGGTCGCCGATCACCAACTTCCCGCTAGAGCCACGAAGCGTTCACGTCGTGAACGCCTGCTCGGGTCGTGCTTAGAACCGCCATCTCAGATCTGAAGTCCCTCGTCCGCGGCACCACCAAGTACCGGGTTCACATGCTGAACGCGGATTCTGAACGTCAAGGGCCGATAGCCACGCCTGTTCACGCCGTGAACGTGCCGTGATTTGATGATAGCCAGTGCGGGACTCAGGTGAGCTATAGGCGTGTCGCGTAACCGGATGCGCCTGGCTGCCGACACGAGCGATCTCGGCGGCTTGGGGGAAGCAGAAGCATCTGTACGCACTGCCCTCGGGAAACTGCTCTCGAGCATCGGCCCGCGGCTTGAGATGGCGCCGTCACATGGCGCGACCGTCGAGTCGCACGTTCGTCACTGGTGCGAGCGTTAGGGCGACACCGCGGGCTGGCTGCTCGGAATGCTGCTGTCGGACGGCGCCAGCGGGCTCGAGCCATTCTTCCGCCAAATAGGCGTGCCCGTGCGCGACGCGGCCGACGCGTCGGACCTGGACTCGTCGGTCGAGCGTCTAACCTGCGCGCCGTCGTCTCGACGCGTCGCACAACCCGTCGCAGAACTTCGCTCGGCTTGCGAGGGCGGCGTCTCGTAAACACTCCGAACAGATCGCCGACCAGCGGGACAGGCAGCCGCTCGGGCCCGCAGAGGGCCCGCTCCGGCTCGTGGTGCCGACCGACGAGCGCCCGGCGCGCGGGGGCCGTCGCGTGCAGGCGCTCACAATCCGGCACACCGCACCCGCTGCGGCACCCCCGGCCGCGCCCGAGACGAGCCGGCCCGGCGCGGGGTAGGCGGCCGGGCGGCTCGTCAGACGCCGGTCCGTCAGCTGCGGATCAGGTGGCGACCATCACCTCGGTGGACTTGATCACGGCCGTGACCGTCTGCCCTTCGGCGAGCCCGAGGGCCTCCGCCGACGCGCGGGTAATGACCGAGACCAGGGACTGGCCGCCGGCCAGTTCGAGCGTGACCTCGGCCATGAGGCCGTCCGTGCGGAGCCGCGTGATGCGGCCCGCGAGTTGGTTGCGTGCGCTGACGGGCATGAGGCGGGGTGTGAGGAGCGGAGACCAGCCGACGCGCCACCGAGGGCGCGGGGGCGCGTCGGCGCTGCGGGTTCCCCGCCGTCGGGCGACGTCAGGCGGCGTTCCGCAGGCGTTCGGGACGCGTTTCGGCCGCCGTTATCCACACGGCGTCAGAAGGCGTAGCGCGCGCCGAGTTGAATCTGATACGGGTCGCCGCCGCGCGTCAGGACGCCGAAGTTCTCGTTCACCGTGTACTTGTAGCGCCGCGTCGCCTGGTCGAACCCGACGACGTTGAGCAGCGGGACGCGCTGCGTCACCGGGTTCTGGTCCGAGATGCCCGCCGGCAGCACGTCCTGCGCGCCCCATCTGCGGTTGAGCAGGTTGGCCGCGTTGAACACGTCGGCCGTCAGCTGCACGCGCGGCCCCCGCGCGGTCGCGATCGATCGCGCGAGCCGCAGGTCCACGCGCCCGGTCCACGGCACGGTCGCGCCGTTCCGCGTCGCGACGCGCCCGAGGTTGGCCCGCAGGTAGTCGCGCGCGACGTTGCCCGGGTTGTTGAGCACCTTCCGCATGCTCGTGGCGACGTCGGCCGGGGTGGTCGGGTCGTCGGGGTTGAACACGAAGGCGAGGTCGTTGCCGTTCGCCTCGTCGCCGTTGAGGTCCCCGTTGACCACGGCCGAGAAGGGCCGCCCGGTGCTCCCCACGTAGCGCCCGCTCACCCGGAAGCCGGCGAGCGCCGGCAGCGTGCCGGCCACCACGACCTTGTGCTTGAAGTCCACGTCCGACGGCCCCCACGACCCGGACAGGTCCCTGGGGTCGCTCGGCACCGGCGTGTAGGTCGTCATCGTGCGCGCGAGGCAGCAGCCGTACGAGCTGTTGTCGCGCGACCGGTTGCGCGTGTAGCTCACGTCGAGCGCGGCGCCGCGCGCCAACCGGACGGCCGCTTCCACGACGCCGGCCGCCTCGCGCGCCGCGCCGTCCGAGCGCAGCTCCAGGGTGCGCCCGACCGCCCGCGTCACCCACGCGTTGCTGTTCTGCGTCACGCCCGCGGCGATGATCGTACTCGCCGGGACGAACACGCCGCGGCCGCCCTCGTTGTCGAGCGTGAACGCAGCCGTGGGGCGCAGGTTCAGGTCGTAGTACGTGTAATTCTGCGTGGTGCGGCTGCCGAGCACGGTGCCCGTCAGCGTCAACCACTCGGCCACGCGCCGCTGGTACGCCGCGCTCGCCTTCCACACGCTCGGCGTGCGGAAGCCCGGGGCGACGACGTTCACGTACGATGGGGGCGCCGCCGCGCCCGCGGGCACGCCCGGGATGGTCGCCGGGTTCGCCCGGTACGCCGCGAAGTCGGGCGTCGGGACCGCGGTCCCGGTCAGCGCGACGTCGGCGAGCGTGAGCCCGGTGTTCTGCAGCTGGTTGTGCTCCAGGTAGTACGGCAGCTGGGCCGCGAAGCGCCCGCCGCCGACCCGCACGACGTCGCGCCCGGTCCCCACGACGTCCCACACCACCTGGCCGCGCGGCTCGACTTTCGTGAAGTCGCTCGGGCGGCGGTCCGTGCGCACGCCGAACGCCTGGTCGACGGCGGGGTCGTACGCCGGCCGCGTGAGGAACGCGGTGCCGTCCCAGCGCAGCCCGGCCGTGACGCTCAGTCGGTCGGCGGCCGCCGCGGGGCGCCACTCGCCCTGCACGAACGCGCCGAGCTCGAGGACCGACTGCGCGGTGCTCGGCCCGGTGCTGCCGCCTAACGGCACGGTGCGGCTGTAGCGGAACGGGCGCTCGGCCGCGAGGTCCGCGAGCGACTGGAACTCGAACAGCCCCGACTGCGACTCGCCGATGAACGTCTCGGTCCGGGTCAGCGTATTGTCGGTCCCGGCGGTGAAGAGCACGGGCCCCCGCTGGGCGTGCGCCACGTCGAGGAGCTGCCACTCGCGCTCGCGGCTGTCGTCGGGCGCGAGGCGGTTGCCGCCGAACTGGATGCGCGTGTCCCCCTTCGTCCCGTCCGGGAGCGTGCTCTGGATCCGGACGAAGCCGCGCGGCAACTCGCCGCTGACGGGCGTGAGCGTGCGCCGCGCGGTGTTGAGGCCGAGCGTGAGGTCGTTCTCCAGCGGGCCCCCGACGGCGTGGTCGAACGTCGAGCGGAGCGCGGCCACGTGCTGCTGCTCGTGCGAGGCGAAGTCCGAGCGCGCCTCGTACAACGTGAGTGCCTGGTCCACGCCCCCCGAGAGCGGGTTGTCCCACCAGTCCAGGTTGGAACGGAGCGTGAGGTGGTGCCGGGCGGACAGCTCCCAGTCGAGCCGGCCGAACCCGGTGGTCGCCCCCGGCCGCCGCGCGAGCCGGCCGAGCTGCGGCTGCGTCGGGTTCAGCCCGTAGGTCGACCGCAGGATCTGCAGCAGGCGCGTGACCGAGTCGCGCGCCACGCCGGCCGCGATCTGGTCGCCGCTCGTGTTCAGCACGCCGCTGACGAGCGGGCTGCTCCCCTCCTGGCGGTCGAACGCGGCGAAATAGTGGAGCCGGTCGCGCACGATCGGGCCGCCGACCGAGCCGCCGAACTGGGTCGTGGTAAACTGCCGCAGGTCGCGCCCGCGCCCCTGGTAATCGGTGGACGCCGACAGGTCGCTCCCGCGCCGGTAGGCGAACACGGAGCCTTCGGTCGTGTTGGTGCCCGCCTTGGTCGCCGCGCGGATCGCGCCGCCGCCCTGGCGTCCCTGGGTCACGTCGTAGTCGGCCGCCGTGACCTGGAACTCGCGCACGGCCTCGAGCGAGATCGTGTAGGGGCCCGCGCCCGCCTCCCCGGCGCGGAACAGGTTGCGGGCCTGCGCGCCGTCGATCCGGACGTCGGTCGAGGTCCAGCGCTGGCCGAGGAGGCCGTTCTGCGGGCCGGCGGTGGGGGCGAGCGAGGCGAGGTCGGTGAACGAGCGGTTCACGGCCGGCACCGCGGCGATCTCGGCGGCGCCGACGCGGTAGTTGCCGCCGATCTGGGCGCGGCGGTCCGCGTCGCGCGCGGCCTCGACCCGGACCGGCGTCAACGCCGCGACGGCCGGCGCGAGCGCCACGTCGACGCGGACGCGCGCGCCGAGGGCGAGTTGGTAGCCCGCGCGGGTCACCGCGCGGTAGCCCAGGGCGCGGAGCGTGACCGCGTACGGGCCGCCTAACGGCAGCTGCAGGAGGCTGAACTGCCCCGCGGCGTCGGTCCGGGTCGCGGTGCGGAAGCCCGTGGCCGCGTCGCGGGCCGTGACCTCGACGCCCGCCAGCGGCCGGCCGGCGCCGTCGCGCGCGGCGCCGACGATCGCCGCGTCCGTGGTCTGGGCGGCCGCGACGCGGGCGAGCAAGAGGGCGCCCGGCAGCAGGGCGTGCGACCGGGCGTGTGACCGGGCGTGCGACGCCGCACGCGGCGGCCGGGGTGGCGCCATCGAATTGCGCAATCGTGATCCTGCGGCGGAGGGCGGGGGGCGCGCGGCGTGCGCGACCCGGCACGGAGGGTGGCCGGTCGATAAACCGCGCCGAATATATCGCCCGGCTCGCGTCGCGAAAGGCGCGGACCGCCCCCCACCACGCTCAGGCGCGTGGGACGTCGGCGTCCGGACCCGCGAGCGGTCGCCGGCGGTCGGGGCGGCCAGGCAGACGTTCGCCCGGGGGGGCCGGCGGCACCTCGGCGAGGAGGTCGCGGAGCGCCGCCGCGGCCTCGGCCTCGAGGACGCGGTACCAGGCGAGCACGTCGGCGCCGAACGGTGTGAGCCGGGCCCCGCCGCCGTGCGAGCCGCCCTTGGCCGCGGTGACCACGGGCGCGCGGAAGCAGCGGTTCATCGTCTCGACCAGGAGCCAGGCGCGCCGGTAGCTCATCCCCAGTGCGCGGCCGCCCGCGCTGATCGATCCGGTGCGCGCGATGGCGTCGAGGAGGTCGGCCTTGCCGGGGCCGATCGCGACGGCCGCCCCGTACAGGACGCGGAGGCGCGGGGTGGTGAAGTGGGCCATAAAGTTGGGTGCGACGGGGCGCACCGCGGGGTCGAGCGCGCGTGCGCACGTCCGCACCCCCGCCGTGCCGACCTCGCCCAGCCTAGCACCGCGGCGGCTCAGTGGGCGACGTCGCGGGCACGTCGCGGGCACGTCGCGGGCACGTCGCGGGCACGTCGCGGGCACGTCGCATGCGGCCCACTGCCGGGACCGCCGCGGTCAACGGGCGCGGTTGCGGGCTCGGAGCGGTGCCTTGGGCGTCGCGAAACGTAGCGCGTTAGCTCGGCTTATTCGCGGAGCGCTGTTCTCGATTCCGCTCTTCGGTGAAACGGTGCCCCTTCACCACGGCACGATTGCGGTCCGGTCCTTTCGGCATCGAGCGCCGGACGCGGACGTCGGCGTTCCTCGTAGGGCCCGTGTAGGGCCCGTGCGAATGCCTCGGACGACGCGGGGCCCTTCGCATTGCCTAACGCTGGAACCGGCCGCCGGCGCCGCCGCTCCGGCGAGCGCCAGCCGGGGCGGGTGTGCTCCGCCGCGTCGTGCGCCGGCCGCCGTGTTCGCCGCCGTGCTCGGCGCGTGTTGGCGGTCATGCCCGGTGCGGCCGACGACAGCTCACACGTGGCGTCGCACGCGCGGAGCTGAGGGCCGTGCCGCGGGGCCGTGCCACGGCAGGCCATGCCGCGCCGCGCACCCCGCGCGGCCTCGGAGTTGCCTACGCCGGTCTGCCCGCGGCGCCGCGCGCCGTCGCCTCGACGTTCCGGAGACTCGTCATGCCTGTACCCTCGTTCGTCCGCCGCGCCCTCGCCGCCGCCGCGGCGCTGGCCAGCGCCGCAGCGACGGTTCGCGCGCAGCAGGGCGCGCAGCGCGGCGCGCAGCTGCTCTACGAGTGGCAGGGCCGGGTCGACCACGAGGTGCAGATCGCGCCCGGCGGCCGCGTGCGCGGGATCGGCGGGCAGGAGAACCCGGGCCGGTTCCGGGCCGCGGGCGGCGCCCCGCGCGGGCCGGGGCAGCTCTCGGTGCAGACGCTGCGCGGCCGCGGGTCGGTCGACGTGATCGGCAACAACGTGGTCCGGATCCGCGACCCGCAGGGCGGCGCCGACATGTACCGCGTGCGCGTGTACTGGCAGCCAGCCGACGGGGGCTATGACCGCCGGGACCGCGGGGTGCGCGGGGACCAGCGCGGCGACGACCGCCGCCGCCCGGCCGACGACCGGCGCCCGCGCCCGTACTAGCCCGTACTAGCCCGTACTAGCCCGTACTAGCCCGTACTAGCCCGTACTAGCCCGTACTAGCCTGGCCTAGCGACGGCGGCCGCGCCTGCGGGGGCGCCGGCCCACGCACCGGGGATCCGGTACAGTTCCGGACCGTGCGCGGTGTTCCCCGGAGGTCCGGGCGGCCGACGCGCGACACACGCGCCCAGGACGGCGTGGCGGCCCCGCGCGGGGGACAGTCGGTTGTGCCACCAGGGCCGTCGCGCGTCAGCACGTTCTGCGTCCTCAGGCCGCCGCCGCGTGGTGCGCGACGGCGTGGGCGGGATGCCGCTCGATGCCCGGACGTTGGGGCGTCGCGACGAGCGACGGTCCGGAGGGGCGGACGGTCCTTGACACCCAGCGACGGCGGCCAAATGCTCTCCGGCGGCATCGCGCCCCGACCGGCCGAGCGCGGCAGCGTCGCGTCGAACGATGCCTCCGACGCCGCCTCGGACGCTGCCGCACACCCGGATCGTCCGGGGCCCCGATTCGCACGGGCGGCCGTGTCCCCGGTCGCCGATTCCCAGCGGAGGATCCCGATGGAGACGACGCAGGACAAGAACACGATCTGCCTGTGGTACGACCACGACGCGGAGGAGGCCGCGCGCCTCTACGCCCGGACCTTCCCCGACAGCACGGTCGGCGCGGTGCACCGCGCGCCATCCGACTTCCCGGGCGGCAGGGCGGGCGACGTGCTGACGGTCGCGTTCACGGTGTGCGGCGTGCCGTGCCTCGGCCTCAACGGCGGGGACCGGTTCACGCAGAGCGAGGCGTTCTCGTTCCAGATCGCCACCGACGACCAGGCGGAGACCGACCGGTCCTGGGACGCGATCGTCGGCACCGGCGGCGCGGAGAGCGCGTGCGGCTGGTGCAAGGATCAAGTGGGGCCTGTCGTGGCAGATCACGCCGCGCGTGCTGACCGAGGCGATGGCCCGGGGCGGCGACGTGGCGCGGCGCGCGTTCGCGGCGATGATGCCGATGCGGAAGATCGACGTCGCCCGGATCGAGGCGGCGGTGCGCGGCGCGGCCGCGCCGGCGTGAGGGCCCGGCACGTCGAGCACCGGTTCTCCTGCTCGGCCGACCCGCCCGCCTCGGGCACCCCGAGCCACGCGCCCGAGCCGGCTCGTGAGGCACTACGAGAAGCGAGGGGTGGATGACCCGCGATCCTACTTTGGCCCTGCTCAACCGGCTCGTGGGGACGTGGGCGACGGACTTCACCTACGTCCCCACGCGCGAGGGCTGGCTCTTCCTGGCCGTGGTGCTCGACCTCGCGAGCCGCCGCGTGGTCGGCTGGGCGGTGCGCGAGACGATGGAGACCGAACTCGTGCTGGCGGCCTTGCGCATGGCGCTCGCCGACCGGCGCCCCGCCCCGGGGCTCGTGCAGCACTCAGATCGCGGGAGTCAGTACGCGAGCGCTGCCTACCAGGCGCTGCTCGCTGCGCACGGCGCGGTGGCGAGCATGGGTGCGAGAGGCGACTGTTGGGATACTAAGTTGAGATTCCGGGCGGAGCCTCGCCGTCGGCCCTGACCCGTGCTGGGATTGGTCCCGTGCCTTTGCGTTGACCTGTCGAGCCGACGTCGAGCTCCGAGTCGCCCGCTCGCCGGTGCATGTGACCCGATAGGAGCTTCGTTGCCACTGCGCCGTGAGTGTCCTGTCCATCGCGCTGCCGCCGCTGGGGCTCCGACCCTCTACCACGGCGAGGTCTCATGTCCACGACGCAGCCCACGATCACGCTTGGCATCGACACCCATCGCGACACGCATGCGTGCGCGGCGCTCGACGCGTTAGGCCGCTCGCTCGGCATGCGCGGCGTCGCCACGACGCCGGCCGGCTACGACGAGCTCCTGGCCTGGGCGCGCGCCTTTGGCCCAGTGACGCACGCCGGCATCGAGGGCACCGGGTCGTATGGCGCCGGCGTCACGCGCGTGCTCCGGGACGCCGGCGTGCTCGTCGTCGAGATCAACCGGCCGGACCGCGCGCGCCGGCGGCGGCGGGGCAAGAACGACCCCACCGACGCAGAGAACGCCGCTCGCGCGGTCCTGTCGGGCGACGCCCACGCCGTCCCCAAGGCGCAGGACGGCGTCGTCGAAGCGCTCCGCATCCTCATGGTCGCGCGCCGCAGTGCCGTGAAGGTGCGCACGCAGGCCGGGAACCAGCTGCGCTGCCTGCTCATCACCGCGCCGGCGGGCGAACACGCGATCCTCGGCCGCGCGCGCCTCGCGGCGTGTGTGGCGCGCTGCCTAGCGCTGGAGCCGACCGCCGTCCCCACGCTCGAGCAGGCGCGCCTGCGCGCGCTCCGGGCGCTCGCGCGGCGGTGGACGCTGCTCACGGAGGCACTGGCCGAACTCGACGCCGCGATGGCGCGCCTCACCGCCGTCGCCGCGCCGCGGCTGCTCGACCAGCACGGCGTCGGCCCCCACACGGCGGCGACGCTGCTGATCACGGCGGGCGACAACCCCGAACGACTCCGCAGCGAAGCCGCGCTGGCGGCACTGTGCGGCGTGAGCCCCGTCGAGGCGTCCTCGGGTCGCGTCACGCGACACCGGCTCAACCGCGGCGGAGACCGCCAGGCGAACAACGCGCTCTGGACCATCACGCTCGTGCGCGCTCGAGGCGATGCGCGCACGCAGGCGTACGTCGAGCGCCGCACGGGGGAAGGGCGCGCGCGCAAGGAGATCTTTCGCTGCCTCAAGCGCTACATCATCCGCGAGCTCTACCCGCTGCTCCTCGCCGATCTCGCGGGTGCTCGACACCTCGCCTTGACATGGGAGCGTCAACGCGGTCGCCGAGGCGTTCTTCGCGACGCTCGAACACGAGCTGCTGGCCGAGCGCACCTTCGGGTCGCGCGCCGCGGCGCGGGCCGCCATCTTCGACTTCGTCGTCTGGTACAACGCCGAGCGGCGCCACTCCAGTCTCGGGTACGTCAGCCCCGTGGCCTACGAGCGGCGCCTGGTCGCGCAGCCCGCGCGAGCAGCCTAAACCCCGCGTCCGTGACTCGGGGTCAGCTCCAGTCAGCCACACGGGGGCGTCAGCCCCCCTGCGCCCGTGAGCGGCGCCGGGCGCGGCCGCCCCTCATGAAGCAGGCGCCCGGCGCGCCTCACAACCCGGGGTCGTTTGCGGGTGTCGCAGCACGCGTCTCAGTATCAACGGCGGTGCCTAACGCGTCCCCGACCGTGTAATCTCGCGAACGCATGAGTTCCGATCGTCTCACCAGGCCGCCCCGGGCGCCGGCGCCACCCCGCGGCGCGGTTGGTTGCGGCGCCTGGTAGCTTTCGTGCGTCCCCCCTTGCCTGTTCCGAGGTCCCCCATGTCGAAGACGTTCCGCACCATCAAGCGCTCCGCCGGGACCCCCTCCGTCAGCCGGGCGAAGCTGACCGCGGCCGCCCGGACCGTAGTCGCGCGGAACGCCGAGGCGCACAGCGCCGCAGCGGGCAGCGGCGCCCCGGGACGGTCCGGCGGCTCGGGCCTTGGGGGGAAAGCCGTCGCGCGAGGCACGGCCGCGGCGCCGGCCCCGGGGCGGTCGAGAACGGCAGCGAACCCTGCGTCGAAGGCTGGCGCGCTGGGCAGCGCCGCGAGCGCAGCCATCCACGCGCCGTCGGTCATCCGGGCCCCCGAGGTCGCGGGGACCCGCTAGCGGCGGCGCGTTAGCCGGCGCGGGGCCGGGCGAGGTCAGGTGCGGGTGCCCACGCCCAAGTACGCCGAGTCCGTCTTCGTCAACTGCCCGTTCGACGCGGAGTACGGCGCCCTCCTCGACGCGATCGTCTTCGCGGTGCACGACTGCGGCTTCGTCGCGCGCTCCGCGCTCGAGCTGCAGAACACGGGAACGCCGCGCATCACGCGGCTGCTCGATATGGTGGGCGAGTGCCGGTTCGGGATCCACGACCTGTCGCGGACCGAACTCGACCCGGTCAACCGGCTCCCGCGGTTCAACATGCCCCTGGAGCTCGGGCTGTTCTTGGGCGCGATGCGCTTCGGGCCCGCGCGGCAGCGATCGAAGGTCTGCCTCGTGCTCGACACCGAGAAGTACCGCTACCAGAAGTTCTGCTCCGACATCGCCGGGCAGGACCCCGCCGCGCACGGCGGCGACCCGGCGCAGGCAATCACCGTCGTGCGGAACTGGCTCAGCCCGTACGCGGCGGGCGCGGTGCCGGGCGGCAAGCGCATGGTCGAGCGCTACGCGGCGTTCCGGACCGACCTGCCGGCGATGGTCGAGGCGGCCGAGCTCGACCCGCCGCCGCTGCCGTTCCCCGACTACGCAGCGCTCGTGATGGCGTGGCTCGAGGCGAGCCGGCCCACGTAGCCGCTCCGGCCGTTCGCCACGCTGTGTTGCGGCCAACTCGGGAATCCGCGGCCGGGCCGGTATCCGGCCGCCTGGGCACCTGACTCGGCCCTCTGGCGACGTGAGCTTCGCGTCGCAATGCTGGTCTCGTTAGCGCGGCGCACTGTAGGCGCCAATGGTTCAGAAACGCTCCGTGCTGCAGTCGTGGAACACGGGCTCGAGTCGGCCTCGCACGCCGCGAGTCGTCGACAACTATACCGGAACCGGAGGCGAGGAGAAATCTCGGCGTCGCGAACGCGCGCGGCCTGATTCACGCGCCTCGTCGTGGCGCTCGAGTGTCGACGCTCGCGCGACCCCACTCCAGTCCGCTATCCGATGGTCAGCGTTCCCGTTGTGGCGTCGTACGACGTGGGGTAGGACGTCAGGTTGGACGCGCGCTGCCCGCCGGTCCAGGTGCCGGTGGTGTTGAACTGCGCGCCGTGGTTGGGGCAGTAGAAGCCGCCCGACACGACGTTCACCGTGGTCCCCTGGTGCGGGCAGACGCGCGAGAGGGCGAGGAAGCTCGACGCCCCCGTGCGCACGACGACGATCGGCACGCCGCTGATCGTGAGCGTGGTAACGCCGCCGACTGCGCCCAGGCTGGCGTAGCTGGCAACCGAGAGCGCGGTAGGCGTGATGCTGCCGGGCGACGTGGGGCCGTCGCCGCCCGCGCCGCAGGCGGCGAGCGCGGCGGCCGCGGTGGCGTACGCGGCCGCGAGCGCGGCCTGCGAGAGGAAGGCGCGGCGGCCGGGATCGGCCGGGCCGGCGTCGGCGGGGGCGAGCGGGCAGCCGCCGCAGACGCCGGCTGGCGTGGGGGTGTGCGACATGAGCGGGTACTCCGGGTGGTCGGCCCCGGGTGGGACCGTGCACGGCCTCTGGTGGCCCGTGTGGTGCCTCCCGGGGGCGCCCGTTGGGCGCGCCCGGGCGGCGTGTTGGGCCTGTTAGGCCAGGTATACGTTAGACAAGACGAACGACGGCGGCGGCGTAGGCGGCCGGATCGTCGGGCTGCTTGCGGAGCGCGCCGGTGTCGACGACGACGGTGTCGCCGGCGCGCCGGACGTTGAGCCGGTCCATCGGGCGCGTCGCGCGCCCTTCGATGAACGTGCCGTCGGGCTGGTAGCGGCTCTTGTGCTTGGGGCACTGGAACCGCCGGTCCGCGTTGAGCCAACGGAGCGCGACGTTCTGGTGCGGGCACGCGAGGTTGAAGGCGTAGACCGCGTCCTGCCACCGCACGAGAATCACCTCGTTGTCGGTGTCGATCGAGGCGCCGTCTCCGGCGGGGATCGGGTACGCGTGTTCGCCGCCGGCGTGACCGTCGGCCGAGCGGGCGACGGCGCGGACGAGCGCGAGCGGCTCGGCGAGGGCACGCGCGGGCGCGGTGCCGGCCGCGACGAGCGCCGCCGCGGCGGCCGCGCCGAGCCCGGCGAGGAAGGTGCGGCGATCGGGCCCGATCGGGTCGGGGCCCGCGGCGCCGGCGCAGGAGCGGCCGCACGGATCGGCCGGTGGGGTGCTGTTAGGCATGAGTGAGATGCTGCTGATGAGCCGTCGCGCTTTAGCCGTTGCTGAGCACGACGCCGACGAACGTGGTCGCGACCCACAGGACGGCGCTCGCCGCGGCCGCGACGCGCAGGCGGTGCCACGTTCGGTCGGCCTGTGGCCTCCCACCGCGCGGCCCGACGGCGGGCGCGCTCGCGTTGTCAGCCCGGAGTTGCTCCTCGGCGCGCGTCATCCACAGGCCGTTCACGAGCAGCAGCGCGACGAGCAGGAGCTTGACGCCGAAGGCGACCGACGCCGCGTACGTCTTCACGTCGGCCAGGAAGAGCAGCACTCCGCTCACGTTCACGATCACGAGGCCCACGACCACCGGGCGGTGCACGGCCCGCAGCTCGGCGAGGTGGTGCGAACGCGCGGCCAGGCCGGCGTCGCCGCCGCCGGCGCGCCACGCGCGGAACGTGCTGCGGTCCGCTGCGACCGCGAAGCCCCCGGCGATCACGAGCCCTGCGACGTGCGCGAACACCACCGCCACCGCGATAACCTTGGAGTCACTGTATGCCGAGTTCCAGGGCGCGGCGAGCGCGACGAGGCGCTGGACGAGCGCGTGGTACGTGCCAGTGTCGGTCCCGGTCACGCGACCCTCACTCCTTCCACAGGTACATCATTGCGCCGCCGCCGATGGTGACACCCATCGAGGCGAGTGCCACGTTGCGGTGGACGTACGCGCCCGAGCGGCTGTTGCCTGCCCGGCCGGCGAGCGCACCCGCCGCTGCGAACCCCGCGTCGGCGGCGAGCATAAGGGCGGAGTGCACGGTGCGGCGCGCGCGCCCGTTCGGGTCGTGGCGCGCGTCCCACCAGTTCCACACGCCGGTCACGGTGTTCGCGGCGAAGAGCGCGCCGAGGCCAAGCGCGACGGCGGTGTGCGCGGTCTTGGTGCCGTCGGGCGAGGGCTGGCCGACGTCGCGGTAGTGTAGGAGCTTGTGACCGAGCACGTACTCCGCGGCGAACACCGGAAGCGTGGCGTAGCTCGCGTAGCGGTGGATCGTGAGGCGCGTGCCGTACGCGTCGCTGTACGTCACGGCGTGCGGACGGCCGGTGTCGGCGGGGACCGCACTTGCGAGGCCGGCGGGGGCGGCGAGAATCGGTCCGCGCGCGGGGGAGGCGAGAGCGGCGCTGTCCGGACCGGCGGTCGAGATCTGGGCGCGTGCCGCGGCGGTCCATGGTGGCCCGACGGCAAGCATCAAGGCGAACGCGGCGACCGCGCACGGCGAAGCGTTTGAGTGAGGCACGGACACTGAACGGGTGAGGCGGGCAGGGAGGAGCCGTCGGCGGCACCGGTCTGCTCGTTCGGTGAGAGACACGCGAGGGTCGGCGAACCCTGCGCGGCGTTCTCGTCCCGCCGACGGCGAGGTGGGCCGCGTATCCGGCCGTGCGGTGCCGAGCAGTCCGGGTCGGACGTTGGAACACGCGATCGGGATCCTTGCCGAAGTCTGGTACGTGTCGCAGCCCGGGCCTCGCGATTCGGCGTCGCCGGTCCACCCGGCCGATTGCGTCGCACCGACGCTCAGGTGCCAGACGTCCCGTGAGCGCCGCTCTGACGCGCACCGCTCTCGGACGCCCCACCCGGGCATTCAGGGCGTGGAGCCGCCGTCGATCCCGCGGCGGCTCAATCGGTTAGGCGCGGCCGCGCGGGGTCAGATCGTGCCGCGGTACGGCCCGCCGCTACCGGGCTGCCCGATCGAACCGCCGGGAAGCCCGGGGAACCCGCTCCGTCCCCCGCGCCCGTGTCCCGTGCAGCTGCCGTGACGCCCCGAGCTGCGCCCGGCGCCATTGCCTGGCGCGTCGCCAGGGGCGCTGCCAGCCCCGCTTCCCGCGCCGGACCCCTGCGCCGGCCCGGCCACCGTGCCCGGCGAGAACGTGCCCCCCCCGCCCGAGGCGGCGGCCGTCCCGGCGCTTGCCGCCGACGCGGCCGCCGGGGCCGGCGCGTCGGTCGCTGGCGCGTCGACGTAGCGCACGCGCACGATCACCCGCGTGGGCGTGTGCTGCGGGGCCGGGACGGGGGCGGGCACCTGGCGCTGCGGTGCGGGCGCGGTCGCTTTCGCGGCCCCCGCCGACGCCGGCGACGCGCCGAGCTCCAGGGCCGAGACGACCTGAGCCGCGGCGTTCTTGCGGATCGGCGGCGCGAACGCGGCTGCGGCCGACGCCGCCTCGAGGTCGCGCCGCAGGTCGGCACCCCCCGCCCCGGGGCTGCCGTCCGCGCCCCGGCAGCCCGTCAGTGTCGCGGCGAGCAGGCCCGCGGCGAGCCCGCTCGCCGCGACCGCGCCGGCGCGTCGCGTCCGTCTCGTAATTCCGTTCATCGCGCTGCTCCGGATCTCGTGAACTGCTGTTCGCCTGCAGACACACGCGCACCGCTCGCCCGCTGTTTACCCCCGGTGGTCTCAGGGGGTCAGTGCACCACCGGCCTGATCGGGAGCATACGGGCCGGTGGCGTTAGGCGCTACCCGGCTTCCGCCAGCGCCAGGAAGCGCGCGGCTGGCGTCTGCCACCCGAGCGTTTCGCGCGGGCGCCCGTTCAGCTCGGCCGCGACGGCGTCGAGGTCGGCCTGGGTGAGCGGCTTCAGGTCGGCGCTCTTGGGCAGGTACTGCCGGAGCAGCCCGTTCGTGTTCTCGTTCGTGCCACGCTGCCAGGGGCTCCTCGGGTCACAGAAGTAGACCTGCAGCCCGGTGTCGACCGTGAGCCGGACGTGCTCGGCCACCTCCTTCCCCTGGTCCCAGGTCAGCGAGCGGCGGAGCTGGTCGGGCACCCGGGCGACGGCGGCCGCGAGCGCCTCGCGCATGGCCGGCGCCTTGTAGCCGCCCGGCACCGGGAACAGGGCCACGTAGCGCGTCGTGCGCTCGACGAGCGTGCCCACCGCGCTCGCCCCGCGCCCGAACACGAGGTCCCCTTCCCAGTGCCCCGGGACGGCGCGGTCCTCGACCTCGGCCGGGCGCTCGCGGATCGACACCGTGTCCTTGAGCTGCCCGCGCCCGCCGCCCGAGCGTGCGCCGCGCGGGCAGCGCATCGCGCGCCCCGTGCGCAGGTACCGCGCCAGTTCCCGCCGCAAGGCCCCGCGGGGCTGCACGAAGAGCGACAGGTAGATGGTCTCGTGCGACACGCGCATCTCCGGGCCCTCGGGGTACGCCTGGCGCAGCCACGCGGCGATCTGCTGCGGGGACCAGCGCAGCGCGAGCTTGGCCTCGACCACCGCGCGCAGCACCGGCCGCGTGGCCAGCAGCGCCGGCTTGGGGCGCTCGGCCCGGCGCCACGCGGCCGCGTCGGCGGCGCCCGCCCGATACTGCGTCGGGCCGCCGTTGCGCGCCACCTCGCGCGAGATCGTCGTGTGCGCCCGCCCGAGTCGGGCGGCGACCTGGCGGTACGACTCGCCGGCCGCGAGCCCGCGCGACACCTCCTCGCGCTCGGCCGCCGTCAACACGCCCTCGGCGCGCCGCGGCGGCGGGCGCCGGCAGCCGCCCGTGCGCGCGACGAAGCGCCGGACCGCGTGCAGGTGCGTCCCGAAGTGCCGCCCGATGGCGCGGAACGACTCGCCCCTGCGCCACCGCGCCCAGATCTCCTCCTGCTCCGCCGCCGACCAGCGCCCCGGCACCGTCTCGCTCACGCCTCACCTCCGGTAGAGAACTGGCCTACCCGCGAGGTGGTGCACTGACCGCCTGAGACCGCCCCCCAAGGGCGGAACGCACCCGGGCGGGGCCGTCTCGCGAACGTATGGCTGCCCATTCGCTCCCCGTCGCGCGAGCGCGGTGCGCCACGCGCCCCGGCGCTGCACCTCGCCTCTCGTCTCACCACGCCGCGCGGGCGCATTGCTGGAGGTGCGCCGGCGGTGCGGCGGCCCGGGCGGGACGTGTACGCGGGGGGGCGGAACGTCCGCCGCTGGGGCGGCCCGCCTACGGGAGCGCCGGCCAGTCGAGCGCCGGGAGCGGCACGAAGGGCAGGCGTTCGCGGGCGAGGGCCAGCCGCCAGGCCGCGTCGAGCCGGGCGTGCGCCTTCGGCGCGTTCCGGCCGCAGCACCAGGACCGCGCGGCCCGGGTGAGGTCCCCGCGCGCGATCAGGGCGAGCAGGACGCTCCGGTCGTCGGGCGGGAGGGCCGCCGCGAGGGCCGTCAGGTAGTCGAGCAGCGCGGCGGCGCCCGGCCCGGGCAGCCCCGCGAGGCCGCGGCGCGCGGCGTGGGCCACGGCGTTGCGGAGCGCGGCGGGGGTCACGGGCGCCCGACCCGGACGGGGCGCACGGCCGCTACGCCGCCGGGGGCGCGGCCCACGCCGGCACCTCGGGCCACGGGAGGACCGGCAGCGGCACGAACGGCAGGCCCTGGCGCCGGAGCTCCGCGGCCCACACCAGCTCTAGGGACGCGCGCGCCAGGCGGGGCCGCCCCCGAATCCACCACCCGATCACCGCAGGCTCAAGCCCCCCGCCCTCGACGAGCGCGACGAACACGCTCCGGTCGTCGGGCGGCAGCGCCCGCACGAGCCGGTCGAGGTAGTCGACGAGGCGCGCCCGGGCCCGGCGTGGCAGGCCCGGGAAGCGCGCGGCGCACGCGCGCGCGACCGCGTCGGAGGCGAGGCTGGGGGTGGGGGGCATCGGGCGGCGGGGGGCCGCACCGGCGGCGGGGCCGGCCGGCGCGGGCGCGGGTCGCGCGGCGTTAGGCCGCGCGGCGCCGGCCCCACGCCGCGGCCCCGGCCGCCGCGAGCCCGCCGAGCGCGAGGGCGAGCGGCCCGGGTTCCGGGGCCGTCGTCGTACTCCCCGGCGCGCCGAGCGGGTACGCGGCGCCCGAGGCGACCGTGAACGGCGTGGTCGCCGTGACGTCGGCGCCGGCCGCGTCGAAGAACTGCAGGCCCGTGATCCGGCCCGTGGCGTAGTAGTCGGCGGCCGCGGTCCCCGACGCCCGCGTCCCGTCGACGAAATCATACAGGTCGACCGTCGCCGTCAGGTCGAGCGTGAGCGTGTTCACCGCCGTCGTGACCGCGAACCGGGCGTGCCCCTGCCCGCCGGAGCCGACCCACGCGCCCTCCGGGCCCGCGCTCGTGTCGGCGCGCGCGCCCAGCGCGTCGAGCAGGTACACGTAGCCGGCGTCCGCCGTCACCCGCCCGCTCGCCCACGCGGCGTCGAATGCCAACTTTGCGTACGCCTCGGTCCGGGCGTTGCCGACGCTGCCGCTCTCGGTCCCGTCGAGCGCGAAGTCGAGCTGGACGGCCGCCGGGAGCGCGCCGGTGAAGGTGAAGGTGTCGTGCGCGTACGCCGACGCGGCAGCCTGGGGCGAGAACACGACCCCGCCCTGCGCGGCGCCGCCGACGGCCGCGCGGGCGTGCAGGGCGGTAAAGGTCGCCTGCGCGGCCGCGCTCCCGTCGACGCCGTGCTCGGGACACGCGGTGATCCCGACGGGCGCGGCGGAGAAGCCCTCCCGCTGGCAGTCGTTGAACGCCGCGCCGGCCTCGAGGACACTCGGGCCGGCCTGCGCCCGGAGAGGCGGGGCGGCGGCGGACAGGACGGCGGCGAGCACGAGGCGAGCGCGCATGGGACTCCGAAGCGGGGGCGACCGACGGGGCCGAGCGACGAGCGGGCAGCAGTCGTGCTACCATACCGCCGAGCCGGCTGCCCCGCAACGCCGCCTACCACGGGCGATGCCCGACCTCCGGCGCCGTGCTCGCGCGGCCGGCGCCGGCCGACGCCGGCGCGCCGTGTCGGGCGGACGTCGTACGCCGGACGCACAGCAGCACACGGTCTCCAACCGCGAGGGGCCCGCGGGCGTTGACGTGGGGCGTATGATTGCCGGCGTCAGCTGCCCGGCCGACGACCCGCCCGCCCGTACTGCCATCCCACGCCGTCGCTCGTGCCCGCCCGTCCCGTGTCCGCGCCCCGCCCCGCCCGCCGCGCGCGCGTCCTCGCGCGCGCCGTCGCGGGCGTGCTCGTGCGCGTGAGCGGGCTGACGGCCGGCGCGGCCCTCGCGGGCTGCGCCCGCGCCGAGCGCATCGTCGCACAGTCGCCTGACGGCCGCACGCGCGTCGACCTCACGCTCGCGCATACCGCCGGGGACAGCGTCGCGGGCGCCGGCGCCGTACGAGCCCGATGTTCCCGACCGAGCCGGACCCCCCGACCGGGTCCGTCCGCGGACGCCCGCCGACCTGCCACCGAACGGGGCGACGACCGCGCGCTCCACCGTCGCCCCCGGCGCCCTGCCGTGCGGGGCGCAGGCCACGCGGGCTGGGGCGCGGGCCGGGGCGCGATCCCGAGCGACCGCTCGCGGGACCCGTGCGCACCGGCGACCGGGTGCGGCGCAGCCGCCGTACTCGGGAAGCCGGCGTCGCCGGCCGTGCTCGACGCCGCGGTGTGCGCAGCCACCAGCCCGGGCCGCGGCGTCCCCTCAGCGCCGGGCGTCGCGGCCGTGGTGGGGCGTCCCCCGCGTCGGCGTCGACGCCGTGGGCTGGTTCTTCGGCGGCGTGCTCACGCTCTACGGCATCACGCTCGGCCTCGTCACCGTGGCCACCTGGGGCACCTACACCGCCGTCGGCGACGTCGCCTCGGCCGAGGCGGCCGCCCTCACGGCGCTCTACCGCGACGCCGACGGCTACCCCGAGCCGACCCGCAGCGCGGTCCGGCGCCAGGTCTGCGACTACACGCTCCACGTGGTCCGTGTCGCGTGGCCCGCCCAGCGCCTGGGGCGGCGCAACGCCGAGGGCGACGCGCGCGTGACCGCGCTCCAGCAGGTGCTCGTCCGCTTCCAGCCGGCCGACCTGGGGGAGCAGGCGGTGCACGCCGAGGCGCTGCGGCAGTTCAACGCGGTCGTCGAGCACCGGCGCCGCCGCGCGGAGTCGGTGGCGGCCTCGATCCCGGGCGTGCTGTGGGCGGTGGTGCTGTGCGGGGCGGCGCTGGTGGTCGCGCTCTCTTACACGTTCCCGGTCGCGCGCTATGCGGAGCACGCGTGGCTCACGGGCGTGGTGACGGCGACGATGGCGCTGCTCATCTTCGTGATCGCCGCGCTGGACCACCCGTACCGCGGGCAGGTGCGCGTGCGACCCGACGCGTACCAGCTGGTGCTCGACCACGTCATGGCCGCGGACGTCCCGCCCGGGCCGGCGGGAGCGCCGCCAGCGGGGACGCGGTAGGATCCCTCGCACCGGCGCCACGGCACGGGTCGCGCTCCAGGCCGCGGTGGCGATATTGCCGGTGATCATACGCAGCAATCTGCTACGTGCAGTACCGAGCAGTTTCGCGATGTCGACCGATGCCGCCCGCCGTCGGGCGGCGCGCGCCACGCGGGGGCCGCGCAATGATACCGTCGCACCCCGACCACGGCGACCCCGCCCGGTCCCGTGATGCGCGGCGGACGCCGCGGGCGCCCCCGCGCGCGACGGGCGTTCGACGTGCCGGTCGGGGCGGACAGTGTGGGCGCCCGCCGCGCGCGCGGTCGCGCCGGCGACACGGGTTCGGACGCTGCGGCGCGGGCCGGCGGGTGGAGGTCCCGGCGCGACGTCCCCACACTGACGGGACCGGGCCCCGCCGCGTCGCTTACGGCTTGTCGAACTGCAGGGCGAGCTTGAGCTGCCGGATCGCGGTGTCGGCCGCGGCGAGCGCGTCGGCGCGGTGCCCGCCGTAATCGTGGCTGGCGTCCTGCAGGGCGGTGCGGGCGCGCTCCAGCGCGCGGATCGCCTTCCGGATCTCCGGGTGGCGCTCGCCGCGCCGGCCCCGCAGTGGGGCGGCGACCGCGCCGGGCGCGGGCTGCTGCGCGCCGGAGGTGGTGGCCGCGAGGGTGGCCGTGAAGGGGGTGGCGAGGGCGGCGCGCGTGCGGGACCGAGTAAACAGAGTAGACATGGATGGCTCCGGCAGGGGAAGAGGGGTCGAGCGCCGAACGGCGCGGGGGGTGACCCACCACGGACGGCGGCGGCCGCCGTCGCGGCCCACGTCGCGGCCCAACCCGGGCGTACAAGGGAGACGCGTCCCGCACCCGGCCGTTAAGCAGCACCGAGCACCGGGCGCCGCCGACGCCCATCGCTCGCGAGCGCCCCGGCCGCCGCGCCCCACGGGTCACCCCGTCGCGATCGGGACGCGTCCCCAGCGCCGACGGGTGTTACCCGGGGAAGGCGTCGAGATTGCGCGGATCGCCCGCGCCCTGTGCGGATGCGTCGGTCGGTTGCGCGGTAGGCCCTCCGCTGCTTGGCTGGTCCGGCCTGATGCCGCCCCCGGCCCGTTGTGCGACAGCCTGGAGGTCAGCCGGCGACGTCCCGGCACGCATCGCGTGCGGCACCCGCCGCCGCGTCGCTGCGGCGGTCGCCATGGGCCAGCGGTTCGCTTCCGCTCCGAGCGGTGACCGCGACAGGGGCAGCTGCCCCCCGCGTGTGTGGCTGCGAGATTCGCCATCGTATATGCCGGGGCGGGCGCCGCCGGCCGACGTCCAGCGCGAGACGCGCAGCGCTCCCACTCCACGCTCGCTCCCGGCGGCGCGTGAGACGGACGCCCGCCGGTCACGGGCCCGAGCCGTCCTGTCGGCCGACGCCCTCCACCCCAGATCACGACCATGGCACACGCGGGCGCGCGGGTCACGATCCACATGGCGGCGAGCCTCGACGGCTACATCGCGCGGAAGGACGGGCGGGTCGACTGGCTGGAGACGGCCGACCACTTCGCGGGCGGCGAGGTGCCGACGCCGGCGGCCGCCGCCGCGTTCCTCCGGACGATCGAGTGCTACGTGATGGGGGCGCGCACCTACGAGACCGCCTTAGCGTTTGAGGCCAAGGGACTGGGCTGGGTCTACGGCGAGACGCCGACGGTCGTGCTGACACATCGCGCGCTCCGCACGACCCGATGTACGGTCGAGCTCTACGCGGGTGACCTCCAGCGCCTGGTGGAGGAGCGGCTGAAGCCGACGTATCGCAGCATCTGGGTGGTCGGCGGCGGCGCGGTCGCGGGCGAGTGCCTACGCCGCGGGTTGGCCGACGAACTCCGCTACTCGATCCTGCCCGTCCTCATCGGCGACGGCGTCGCCTTCTTCGCGGGGCTCGACCGCGACGTCGCCCTGCACCTGCTCGAGGTGACGGCGTACCAGAGCGGCATGGTAGCGCTTCGGTACGAAGTGCAGCGGCCGGCCGCCGCGCCGAGCGGAACCGACCTCCCGTCCGTTGCTTAATAGTCGGGGTCCCAACGGGTCGTTTGCGCGACTACTTCGAGGCGTCTCGGAAACGTGTTAGGCATGTAGCGGAGACGCGATCCCCCAGTCCAGATCACCGACGAGTGCTCGGCGTCTCCGTCGCGGGCTACTGACCAACCACCAGCGCCTCCGCACCGCACGATGCCGACGCCGGTCGATTACGCGACCCGCACCGGCGCGATTCAGTCAGCACGCTTGGCGCACGTTGGCCGCTGGCGCGTGGTGCGACGGCGTGCGGTCGGGTCCGGCCCGGTGATTGGAGCTGACCCCGAGGAACGGACGCGGAGTTTAGGCTGCTCGCGCGGGGCGCGCGGTCAGGTGCTGCTCATAGGCGACGGGACTCACGTAGTCGAGGCTCGAGTGGCGCCGCTCGCCGTTGTACCAGAAGAGGAAGTCGAAGATCGCGGGCCGCGCCGCCGCGCGCGACACGAAGGTGACATCAGCCAGTAGCTCGTGTTCGAGCGTCGCGAAGAAGGCCTCGGCAACAGCATTATCGTAGCAATCGCCTTTTGCGCTCATGCTCGGCACCGCGCCAGACGCAGCGAGCAGCACCTGGTAGGCCGCGCTCGCGTATTGCGACCCACGATCCGAGTGACACACGAGCCCGGGCGCGGGGCGCCGGTCGGCGAGCGCCGCATGCAGGGCCGCGAGCACGAGCTCGGTCTCCATCGTCTCGCGCACCGCCCACCCCACCACGCGGCGGCTCGCCAGGTCGAGCACGACCGCCAGGAACAGCCAGCCCTCGCGCGTGGGGATGTACGTGAAATCGGCGACCCAAACGCGGTCGAGCCCGGGCTGGTCCGCGACCGCGAAGTCGCGCGCCACCACGTTCGGCGCGACCGGGTGCGCATGCGCCGAGTCGGTCGTGCGTACGCGGCGCTGCGCGCGGCGCGCCACGAGGCCGTCCTCGCGCATGAGCCGCGCGACGCGCTTCTTGGCGACGCGTACGCCGGCCGCGCGCAGCTCGCGATGCACTCGCGGCGCCCCGTAGCGCCGGTGACTCTTCGCGTGTGCGGCGCGCACCTCCACCCGCACCCGCTCGTCCGCGGCGGCGCGCGTGCCCGGCGGCCGGCGCTGTGCGCCGTAGAAGCCGGCCACGCTCACGCCCAACAGCGCGCACATCCATCGCACGGGGTACGTCCCGCGCTCGGCCGCGATCACGGCGTACTTGTCGCTCACCGCGACTCCCTCGCGAAGTACACCGCCGCGGTTTTTAGAAACGCGACCTCCTGCTTCAGCCGCGCGTTCTCCCGTTCCAGGCGCTTCAACTCGGCCTCGTCCGCCGGCAACCGCCCCTGCCCGGGGAACACGTCGGCGGGCGGCGCCCCGGCGCGCTCCTTGGCTTGGCGCTGCCACTTCCGCAGCAGGTCGTCTCGTACATCCAGCTCGCGGCCGATCTGCTTCAGCGACACCCCGGCTGCGCGCCGCTCCGCCATCCGGCGCAACGCTTCGATCTTGAATTCGGCACTGAACGCGCGCCGCGTCTTCGGCTCTCCCGCCATCGTCCACCTCCGCCCTGCAGCATAGCAGAGCTTATCGAGGCGTCCGTTTCAGCGGGGCAACTCCAACGTGCGAGCTGCTCGGCACGCGGGCGTACCCGCGGTGCGGCGGGCCGCGCGGGCCGGAGGGGACGACGGCGGGAGCGCACGGGCGAATGGTAGCGCCCGGTCCAGCATCGAATTGCGGCGCCGCGCGCGAAGCCCTGGCCGGTGGTTCAGGCGACGACGCCTATGCGCCTCGGTGTCGCACCACCGCCCTTGCGGACGAGAGGACTCACGGATTCGTGGGCCGGGCGCTCCGACGGGTGGCGGGAGTGGCGGGCGACCCGGCCCGCGTGCATGCTCCCCGGCGTGCCGCCGACCGAGGTCCCGTCCGAGCCGGGAACGTCCGTGGGGGAGCGCTCGGGGGCGGCGCCGGCCGCCCCCGCCCGCCGCCGGCGCGACGTCCGGCGGGCCGGATTGGCCGCGCTCGCGGCGGGGCTCGCGGGCGCGGGATACGCGTGGGACGCCCGCCCGGTCGGGCCGACGCGCCTCCTCGGCGTCGACTACCGCGCCGTCGTGCGCGGCGGCCAGTGCCGTGCCACCTGGCGCGGGCGCTCGTGCACGTCGATCCCGGCGGCCCTGGTGGCGGCGCTGGCGCGGGCGCGCGGGCGGCCGACCCCCGCGCTGCGCGCCGCCTGGCACGCGGCAGCCGCGGACCAGGCGTCGTTCGACGTCAACGTGTGGACGCGCGCCGTGCGCTGGGCCAACCACCTGCGCACGCTCGACGACTCGCTCCGCTGGCGGGCCGCGCTGGACTCGACCCGGCGCGCTCTGGACGGGTGGGTGCGTGCCGGGCGCCTGAGCGCGCTCCCGTGCGACACGGGCGCCCTGCACTTCGCGACGGCCGAGGCCTGGCGCGCCGGCGACCGCGAGGTGCGGCTCTACGCGGGCTGGGTCCGGCGGCCGCGGGTGCGCCCGCGGCCGCCGTACGGGTACATCGTCTTGCACTGGGTGAGCTACGGCGCGCCGGGCTGCGGGCGCGACGCGCCAGAGCGCCACTACCAGCTCCTCAGGCCCGACGAGATCGCCCGGCGGGCCGTCGATTGGCTGAGCGGCGGCGAGCCGTAGCCCCGACCGGCGCCGGAGCGTGCACCGCTGGAGCACACGGTCCTCTGTGAGACGGCCGGCATGGGTCCCGATAACGTCGTGTTGGCCTAACGAGACGTCGGCAGCCCCCGTGCGTTACCGCATGAGTTCTCGACGTCCCCGCACCGTGGCCGCCCGACGCGGTTGGCCCGCGGTGACGAGCACCCGCTCACGTGCCGGTGGTGCGCCCGCCGCCCGGGGCGGTTGCGGTTCCGCGCTGGCGGCGCATCTTCGCGCCAGCCCGCCGCCCGTCCCGCCCCGGCCGCCATGCCCTTCGCGCTCCGCCCCACCTGCCCGTACTTCGAGGTGTTCGACATGCCGGCCTCGCTCGCGTTCTACCGCGACGCGCTCGGCTTCGCGGTGATCTCCGCGTCGCCCCTCGCCGCCTCGGGGCTGCCGGACACGCACGGGTGGGTGTGGCTCCGGCAGGGCGCGGCGGAGCTGATGCTCAACACGGCGTACGACCCCGACGACGAACGCCCGGCCGCGCCCGACCCAGCGCGGGCCGCGGGGCACGCGGACGTGGCGCTCTACCTCGGCTGCCCGGAGGTGGGCGCCGTCTACGCGCACCTGCGGAGCCGGGGCGTGGACGCCACGCCGCCGCACGTCACGGGGTACGGGATGCGCGAGGTCTCGGCCCGCGACCCGGACGGGTTCACGCTCCGCTTCCGGTCGGCCATCGCCGAGGCGATGGACGCGATCGCGGCCACCGCGACCGACGGGGCACGATGAGGCGGACCACCACCGCCATCCCGGGACCCGCACCCGCGCACCTCGCGTCGTCCGACCCCGACGCCGGGCTCCGGGCGTTCGTCGCCAAGTTCGATGCCCCGCGCCAACAGCTCATCGCCGAGCTGCGGGCGGCGCTGCGCCGGCGCTACCCGGCCGCGCACGAGCTGGTGTGGGACAACTACAACTTCTTCGTCATCGGCTACTCGCCCACCGCGCGGCCCTCCGACGCCCCGCTGTCGATCGCGGCGGCCGCCTCGGGGGTGAGCGTCTGCTTCGTGCGCGGCGCCGCGCTGCCCGACCCCGCGGGACTGCTCTCGGGCAAGGGCCAGCAGACGCGCTTCCTGCGAGTGGCCGCGGCGGCGGACCTCGACCGGCCCGAGGTCGAGGCGCTGCTCGCCGCGGCGGTGGCGGACGTGGCGGCCCCAATGCGCGACGGCCCGCCGGGGCCGCTCGTAATCCGGTCCGTCTCGGCCAAGCAGCGGCCGCGGCGGCGGGCGCCGGAGTAGCGCGCGCGTCGCCCCGGCCCGCACGACGGTCCGTTCCACCCCACCCTCCACGCGCATGCCCCCGACCACGCGAGATCCGGCCCCCGCGGGTGCGGCGACGCTCGTCGCCGCCGAGCCGCAGCTCTATGTGCGCGACGTCGCCGCGGCCGCCGCGCGTACGCCCTGGCGGTCGGCCGCGAGTCCGGCCGCGTGCGCCGGACCGAGTCCGGGACCTTTCGCGCGGGGAACGCCCGCGCGAAGGGCGCGACCGCGTCGGTGGGGGGCGGCGCGCCGTCAGGGTGGCGCGCCGGTCAGCGCGTCGCGCGCGCCAGGTCGCGCATCGCGCCGGCCATCGTGCGCACCCGCGGCGCGTCCTTGGCCCCCGCGGCGTCCGCGTCCGCCTGGCGCGCGAGGGCCAGCAGCGCCGTCCGCCGCGCCGCACCCGTCTGCTGCTCCGCCGCGTCGAGCCTCCGCGCGATCGCCGCGGTGCGCGCGGGCGCGAGCCCCTGCGCACGCACGAGCTGGTCGAGGTACGACCGCACTACCGGGAACGCCGCCGGCCACACGAGGTGCGGCTGGCTCTGCGGGTTGAACTCCGCGAAGCGCACGAGCTTCGCGGCCGCGATCTCGTTGGCCGAGAGCTGGTCGCCGGGAACGAGCTCGAGGATGTCGAGCCCGCGCGCCATCTCCGACGAGTACACGAGCCCGTTGTACCAGTAGGCGCCCCACGACCCGCCGATCGTGTTGCGGAACGTGCCGCGCGCGGCGCCGGCCGCGCCCGCGCTGTCGGGGGCGGCGCCCGGCGCCGGCGGGGGGTCGACCGGCCCGCGGTCGAAGTAGGCGATCTCGAACGGGTGGTCGGGGTCGGTGAAGTCGATCACGTCGACCCCGCCCTGGTACCAGCCCTGGACCATCACGTCGCGCCCGGGGACCGGGACGAGCGACCCGTTGTGCGACACGCAGTTCGCGGTGGGGCTCAGGGCGGTGGGGATCTTGAAGTAGGCGTGCTGCGTGAGCTTGCGACCGCGCGCGATGGTGAGCGTGGTGTTGCCGCCCATCTCCAGCATGCTCGTCTTCTGGCAGTTGGGCGCGATGCCGCCGCCCCACTCGTCGGTGAACACCACCTTGCCGCCGTCGTTGCTGAACACGGCGGTGTGCCAGAGCGAGAAGTTGGTGTCGGACGCCGCGTCGAGCCGGACCGGGCGCTCCGGGTCGTGGATGTCGACGAGCAGCCCGTGGCTCAAGCACGCGCCGGCGAGGAGGCCGAACGCTGGGTAGGCAGTGACGTCGTGGCAGTTGCGCGGGCCGTTCGCGGCCATCCGCGCCAGCATCGCGCTGTCCGCGCCGGGGAGCGCGCGCGCCGGCCGCGCCCGGCCGGCGCGCGCGGGCGCGGGCCCGAGGCCGGTGAAGAGGCGCGCGCCCGTCACCACCGCCGCGTCCTGCGGGCGCGCGAGCGGCACCTTGATGATGTCGAGCCGGTAGAGCGAGTTGGTGGGGTCGGCCGGGTCGGCGCCGTTGCGGCACCCGGCCAGCTCGCTCGACGGCCGCGCGCCCTGGCTCCCCGACACGTACAGGTAGACGACGCCCGTGTCGGTGGGGCTCGGGATGAGGGTGTGCGTGTGCGAGCCCTTGCACGTCTCGACGTTCGTGACGAGCCGCGGCGCGCGCGGGTCGCGCACGTCGTAGATGCGCACGCCCGTCATGTGGTCGGCCGGGTCGTGCACGCCCCCCTTCGCGCAGTCCTTCCGATTCCCCCCGCCCTCGGCGCTGATGAAGAGCAGGTGGCCGTAGACGGACGGGTCCCCCTGCGAGGTGATGCACTGGACCACGGCCGCCGGCGCCGGCCGCGCCGGGTCGGCCACGTCCCACACCGTGAAGCCGGCGAAGTTGCCCTGGTAGACGTAGCGCCCGGCGAACGCGAGGTCGCTGTTGACGAACGTGAGGCCGCGGACCGAGTCGAAGGGCGCGGGCTTGGGCGCGGCGGCGACCAGGCGCATCCCCTTCAGCGCGACGCCCGCGTCGTGCAGGCCGGCGGTGAGCGTATCCCGCGGGTCGTCGCCGCGCGGGTAGGTCTGGGCGCGGAGGGCGGTGGCGCCTAACGTAGTGCCGAACGTAGTGCCGAACGTGATGCCGGCGAGGGCGGCGAGCGCGGGGCGGGGCGTGCGCATGGGCGGGGGTGGGGGCGGGTGGGAGGGCTACGGCTCGGCGAGCATCCGGCGCATGACCGCGATCTCCGCCGTCTGCGTGGTCTCGACGTCGTTGGCGAGCACGGAGACGTCCACGTCTTGGGCGGCGCGCGGCGCGGCGAAGAGGTCGGCCACCATCCGGAGCGCGCCCTCGTGGTGGCGGATCATCCCGGTGAGGAAGAGCCGGTCGAACGCGGCCCCGCGCGCGGCCCCGAGCTCGGCCATCTGCGCGGGCGTCAGCATGCCGGCCATGGTCATCGTGTGCCACGACGCCGTGTCGGGCGCGGCCTGGCCGTTGGCACGGAGCCACTGCTGCATCGTCGCGATCTCCGCCGCCTGCGACTGGTCGATCTTCTGCGCGAGCCGCAGGAGCCGCGGGTTGGCGGCGCGCGGGACCGCCAGGCGCGACATGGCGATGGCCTGCGCGTGGTGGGCGATCATGTGCTGCAGAAAGCGCACGTCCGCCTCGGTGTAGAGCACGCCGGCGGGGATGGGGACGGGCGCCATGGCCGGCAGGTCGGATCCCATCCCCGGCATCGCGCCCATGTCGTGGGGCGTGTGGCCGTCGGCGGCCGCGGGGCTCGCCGCGGCGGGGGCGGGCGCGGCGGGGGCCAGCGCGGGAGTCAGCCGGGGGTGCGCCGGGGGCGCGCAGGCGGCGACCGCCGCGGCGAGCCCCGCGGCAAGGGCGCGCCGGCGGGCCGGAGTCACGGGCGAGGAGGCATCGGTACGCCATACGGTACGCCCGGAGCCGGATTGGCGCCAGCGGCGCCAGCGGCGCCAGCGGCGCCAGCGGGGCGAGCGGGTCGCGCCGACGGCCGCGCCGCCCGGCGGGGATGGACGCGCGCTCGCCGCTCGCCGCACAGGCGGGATGGTGATCCGGCGGTGCGTCCCGCGCCGGGGCGCGTCGAGACCACCGTCGTTACTGAGCTGTTAGGCGACTACGCATCGGACATCGACGCGCAGCCGGTCTCGCCCGGTGTTCCGGCGGCACGTCGCCCTACGCATCGGCCGCAGCCCCGGGACGCCGCCGTCGCGAAAAGCCGCGAGTTCTCGGCGTGCCGCTCGCGGGCTCACGGGGCGTCCGGACACGGGGACTCGACGCCGGGCCGCCCACCCACGCGGCTATGCTGCGGGGTGGATCCGTCTCACACACCGCGATGAAGGTTCCATCTCTGCGCGCTGCACGCCATGTCGACCTGTGGCTCGGCGTGTTCGCCGGCTGGCTCGTGGCCACGCGCGCGTACCACCCGACGCTCGCCATCGCCGCGGGTGCAACGGCGGTGTTGGTGGGCGCGTCCGCCGCGGCGGTGTACGCGAATCACCGGCTCCTTGGCCCTCGCTTCGCGGCGGGCCGCCGCCCCAGGTGGTCCCACGTCGCGTCGGTGCTGGCGCTCGTGGGTCTCCTCGACCTGATCGCGGTCCCGGCGATCCAGCTCATTTCCGCCTGGCTGTGGCATCCGGATCCGCGAAGGTTCGGGTTCTGGTTCAACGTGGCGTCCGACGGCGCCATCATCGCGGCCCACGTCGCGGCCGCGGCAACGCTGGCGTGGGTCCTCCGGCTCCGGCGTGGTGCCGCACGGCCCACGCCGCGTGGCGCGGAGGCAACGACCCCCGTCGGCTGAGTGACCGCCCCGCACCCCGTGCACGGACGGTCGGTTGTGCGTTAGGCGGTCACCGGACGCAGACGGTCGAACGGATCCGGCCTGCCGTGCGTGGTGCGACAGCGCGGGCGGCCGCCGGCGCCGTCCCGGAGCTCGTCGCGCGCCGCGCCACGTCGCGGCCGTCGCCCCGGCCCAGGGTCGCCAGGTCGCTCGTGTTCTGCGCCCGGGGTGCCGCGCGCTCGGCGCCCCCTGCCGGCGGCGCCCCCGCTGCGGCGGTCCGCCGGGTGGCCTCGGCTGCGGTGCCCCAAGGGGTCGCCCCGGTCGCACGCCGGCGCGATGGGGCGGCGGCTCCTACCCCCGCAGCCGGCGCGCCTTCCCGAGCATGGCGAGGCCGGCCGCGAGCACCCAGTACAGCATCGAGCTCCCCGCGACGGCGGTCGTGCCCCAGCCGTTGGCGCTGTAGAAGGACGTCGGGTCGTTGCCGAAGTACAGCGACGGCACGAAGGCCAGACTGAACAGCGCGAGCGCGTAGGCGAACCGGGTGGTCCACCGGGGCAGGAGCCCGGCGGCACCCGCCAGGTAGCCGGCGAGCCCCACGAACGCGGCCGTCAGGACGCGGCCGATCGACCCGTAGAGAAGGTACACGCCGTTCGCGGCGATCGTGGGGTCGACGTCTTGGGGCGACGCGATCGCGAGGCCGCCTTCGAGCGCGCTCGCCACGAACGTCAGCGTGCCGTACATGACGACCAGCGCGAGAAGCAGCGTCGCCGCCCACTCGAGGTGCGGCGCGGCCCGCACGACCATGGCGCGGACACTGGCGAAGAACACGATCAGCCCGACGATGAGGGGGACGTTGACGAGCAGGCGCGTCAGGATGTTGACGTCCGGCGGCGGCCCGGCGTACACGAAGTAGAGGGAGACCTCGACCGCGGTCAGCGCGGCCAGCCCGACGCCGAGCCAGCCGGTCGCCCGCCATGCCCGCGCGTCGTCCCCCTCGGTGCATCCTCCCACGGGCGTGCCGCTCCCCGCTGCGGTCGCCGCCGACCGGCCGGGGCGAGACCGCGCAGGAGGTGTTAAGTCAATCGCCACAAATGCTCCTGCGAACCCGCCGGCTCACGGCGTCATGGTGAAACAGCGTACGTCATATATCACATAGTGTATAACATATACAGAGGGGCGCAAGTGTCTCTTTTCGCGTTATGAGCTCGCACCGCGGTAGGTCGAGTCAGACGGCGACCGCAGGGCGTGATGGCACGCCCACCGACGGCGGCCGGAGCTTCGCGCTCTTCTGGGCGGCACGCGACCGGTCCCCGCGCGGCCCGAAGCCGGCGTTGACCCTGGACGCGGTGGTGCAGGCGGCGATCGCGCTCGCGGACGCCGAGGGCCTCGGTGCACTTACCATGTCGCGGGTCGCCACACGCCTGGGGGTGACGCCCATGGCGCTCTACCGGTACGTACCGGGGAAGGAGGACCTGGTCGACCTCATGACCGACGCGGCGCGCGGCGCACCGCCCGCCGCGGAGGGGGACGCGTGGCGGCTGGAGATCACGCGCTGGGCGCGGGCGAGCTTGGCGCTGTTCGCACGGCGGCCGTGGCTGCTGAAGTCGGCGCAGCGCCGGGTGCCGATCGGCCCCCGCTGGCTGGACTGGTTGGAGGCCGGGCTCCGGGCCCTCGCGGCGAGCGGGCTGCCCCCGGACGAGTTGGTCGCGGCCGTGATGCTGGTCGACGGCCACGTCCGCGCCACGGCCCAACTCGCGGTGGGGGCCGCCGGCACGGAACGCTGGAGCCACGACTTCGCCCGGGTCCTACACGCGGTGCGCGGCGACACGCGCTACCCGGCGCTGACCCGGGTCGCCGACGCCGGCGGCTTCGACGTCGCCGCGTCGGCCACGTCGAGCGCGTTCGAGTTCGGGCTGCGGCGGGTGCTGGACGGGATCGCCGCGAGCCCGCCCGCGCCGTCCCCGGCGTCGCCCGACCGGAGCGCCGGCTGACGCGCCACCCGCCGCGGCACGCCGACCGGCTGCTGCCGGCCACGGCGCGGCACGCGCGCCGGCGCGTGGGGCCGGGCCGCTGATAGGCGACAACTACGGTCGTTTACGAGCGTCGCACAACGCTTCTCAGAATCAGCAGCGGCGCCTACCGCGGCCCCGGCCGGCCCGTCTCGCGAACGTACGGGCTGTGAGCGTCTGAGCGGAGGCGGCTCGAGCGGCGGCTCGTGAACGCTCGCGAGTGGAGCCGTGCGCGACGCCGCTGAGCCTCGGCGCGTTCACGCCGGGTGCTGAGCACGTCCGCACGCGGCACGCCGTCCGGCAATCCTACTCCCCGGGGGACCCGGTCAGGCGGGCGAGCGCGGCGCACAGGGCCCCCGCGTCGCGCGCGAACGCGGCGTCGAGGGCTCGCCCGCTGGCCAGCCGCTCCACGAGCACGGGGTGCAGCAGGCGCGCGGACACGTCCACCCACGCGTCGCCGTACCAGCGCCGCCCCCAGGCGAAGCGCCGCGGCTGGAAGCGGCGGCGGAACTCCAGGTTGCCGAGCGCCGTGGCGATCGGCTCCTCGAGCACGGCGAGCCGGCGCACCCCGGCCGGCGGCCCGTGCGCCGCGGCGCAGCCGGCGAGCACCGCCGCGCTCAGCGCGCGCTGGGTCGCCGGCCGCATCCCGGCCGCAAGGACGTGGACGACCTCGTGCGCGACCACGTCGGCGCTGTTGACCGTGTCAGCCGCGGGCGGGCGCACGCGCAGCAGGAGGGTGCGCCCCACGGGCGACGCGCGGGTCTGGGCCGAGTCGGGCCACCACACGTAGAGCGCGTCCATCGCGCGGGCGCCGCGCGCCGCGCCGTCCGCGGCGGTCCCATCGCCGTCCGGCGCGAACAGGCCGGCGAGCCGCCCGAAGTAGGCGACCACGGCCGTGTCGGCGAGGGTGGCCGCGGTCACGGCCATCGACGGTGCCGTGCGCGCGCGCGTTTCGGCGAGGAGCGGGTCCACGCGCGGGGCGAACCGGCGGTAGAAGCCGCGCAGGAACGCCTGCTCGTCGCGGGTGAGCACGTCGGCGAGGCGGGCGAGCGCCGCGTCGACGGTCGCGGACCCGTAAAAGGCCGCCGCGACCGGGTCGGCCGCGAGCGCCGTGCCGGCGCTGAACAGCCCGCCGCCCGTGCTGTCGGCGCGCCACGCCGCCGCGTCGCGGCCGCCCTGACCGGTGCGGTCGACGTGCCGGGCGCGCAGCTGCGCGTAGACTGCGAACGCCGCCGAGTCGCCGGACCGCTGGAGGCCGCGCGCCTCCCACGCGCGCCGGTACGCCGGCTCGACGTAGTCCGGCCACCACGCGCTCACCTGGTCGAGCAGCTCGAAGCGGTCGGCCGCCTCGCGGTACCCGACCGCGACCGCCCCCCCCGCGCCGCCGGTCCGGGGCGCCTCGCGGCGCGGCGCCGCGGGCGCGACGGGCGCCGGGGGTGCCCTCTGGGCGAACGACGGCGGCGCGACAAGGCCGAGGGGCCACAAGGTGGTGAGGGCAACGCGGGCGATGAGGCGCGGGGGGCAGCCGATCACAGATGTCGGGCGGCGAGGAACGAGGGGCACGTCCGACGAGGCGCGACGTCGGCGTGCGGGGGGGTACTGCTTGGACACGCGCACCGGGGCCGAAGGTTGCCGGACTCGAGGCGACCGTGGGGGCCGGTCCACCCGACCCCCGTGCGCCGCGGCGATCCCGTGACGTAGGCGCAACGATCACGCGGGTTCGTTGGCGAGAGTCTCACCACGCATCGCGCTGGTGGACGGAGTGCCTAACGTACTGCCGCAAGTCCCGTCGCAGTCACGCACGAGTTCCGCCGTCAGGCCCTCCATCGGGCAGACCGTCGAAAGTAGGCCGCGGGCGGGCCTGACGGCGGCCCGCAGCGCCGGGACGCACCCGTCGCGGAAACTCGCAGGTTCTTCGCCCTCCGCTCGCGGGCTCACGGGGCGTCCCGGACACGGGGACTCGAGTCCGCGCCGCCCGAGCACCCTGCTATGCTGCGGGGCGGATCCGTTCCGCTCCCTGCGATGAGGTATCCGCTCTGCGTGCTGCACTCCAAGTCGGCCTGTGGCTCGGCGTGTTCGCCGGCTGGCTCGTGGCGACGCGCGCCTACCACCCAACAGGCGCCATCGCGGTCGGGGCGACGGCGGTGCTGGTGGGCGCGTCCGCCGCGGCCGTCTCCGCGAACGCCCGCGTGCTGGTGCCGCGGTTCGCGCGCCCGAAGCGGTGGGGGCGGTACGCCGCGGCGGTGCTCGCGACCGTGGCGGGCCTCGACCTGCTCGCGGTCCCGCTGATCCAGCTGCTCTACGCGTGGCAATGGCACCCGGACCCGCGGCGGTTCGGCCCCGGGTTCAACCTGGCCGCGGACGGCGTCTTCATCCTCGCGCACCTCGCTGCGGCTTCCGTCGTCGCGGGCATCGCGCGCCGGTGGCGTCGACGTCCCGCGCGCCCCGACGTGGCGACCGCTCCGTGACCGGTCCGCTCCGGCCAGACGGTGCGGGACTCGCCCGCGCGGGGGCTGGTGCTCGGCGGGGGCGCGCTGGCGGTGGCGGTCGGGGACCTCGTCGTGCTGGACGTGGTGGCGCCCGGCGCCGGACCACTGACGCAGCCCCTGAGCTCCTACGCGCACACCGGCTACGCGTGGCTGTGGCGCCTCGCGGTGCTGTCCGGCGCTCTCGGGGTGGCACTCCTCGCGCGCGGGCCGGTCGGCCGCGCGGCCGTGCCGTCCGTCCGCCCCGCACTCCTCAGCGCGGCGGCAGGACTGGCCGCGGCCGGCCTGTGCGCGACCGACCCGTGGTTCCCCTGGGAGCGCACGCCGACCGGGGTGGGTGCGCTCCACCTGACGGCCGTCGTGCTCGTGGCCGCCGCCTTCGCGCGCGCCACGGCGCGCGGCACCCGCGCGACGTGGGCCCGCCCGTGGGCGGTGGCGCGCACGGCGTCCCGCGCGGCCCGCGTGACGTATCGCTGGGCTGTGAGCGTCTCACGGAGGCGCAGGCGGCGGCTCGAAAACCCTGCCGACGTGGTCTGGAACCGCGTGGCCGTCGTGTTCGGCATGCGGCGCGCGCGTCGGCCCAGCCGACGGCCTGGCGCACGCGCGCGTGCACGACCGCGGCAAGTTGCGCGTCGCCTAACGGACCGGCCGCCCAGACCTGCGGGCCGCGCGTGAATGCCGGGTCCATCGGGTAAAGCCCGACGTCGGCTAGCCGCGCGGTGTCGCCCGGCGTCGGTTCGAACTCGAGGCCGAGCAGGCGGCGTCCGACGTGTGCCGTGTCGCGTGCGGCGGCGAACACGCGGCGTGCGTCGCCGGGCCCGCCCGGGGGCTCGACGTGCACGACATCGAGGCCGCCGCTCTGCGCGCGCAGCGTGAGCAGGGTGCGGGTGCGCGCGGCGGCGGTGGCGCCGTGCACGCCGCCGCCCACGTGGGCGGCGACGAACCGGGCGACGACGGCGCTGTCGCCCGCGTCGGCGGCCGCCAGCAGCGCGCCGGCGAGCCGGCCGAGCGGGGTGGCGGGGAGGGCGGCGTCCGGTGGCGGGTCGCCCCGGGTCGAGCCCTGGGCGGCCGCCCGACCGGCGGCGCCTAGACAGAGGGCCGTCGCGGCCACCACCGCGAGATGACGCATCCCCGATGCATGGATAAGGCATGGTACGCGCCGGCGAAACATTGTTAGGCAGTTAGCGGTGGGCCACCGCCGTCGTGCCCGCCCGGAGGCCTGCCGGGTACACGCCCGACGCGGGGTCGCGCACGTCGAGCTCGAGCTCCCCGACGACGCTCAGGTACTTGGCCTTCGGCCACGACGCCGCGGCGACCGTGTCCGCGAAGTCGGCCGTGCCCTTCGTCAGCCGCACCTGGAGCGGGCGCGGTGCCTGCCCCGCCTGCACGAGCCGCGCGGTGACGTTGTAGGTGCCGACCGGGACGTCGTCGATGACCACGCCGCCGTTCGGCGCCCGCAGCGTGAGCGTCTTCCCCGGCGTGCCGTCGACGAGCGGGCCCGCGGGCACGAAGGTGAACTCGACGTCCTTGCTCGTGGCGCCGTCGGGCATGTGCCAGAAGTCGAGGTAGAAGTCGACGCGGGCGCCGTAGAACGCCGTGCCGCCGCTGTTGGGCCGCACGCCCGCGAGGCGCCAGTCGAAGTTGCGCAGCGCGCCGTTGGCGCCGGCGAACGCGTCGTCGTTGTCCGGGTGCAGGTCGAACGTGTACGAGTCGTTGTTGTACGCGTGGTCGAAGTACGCGCGCACGTGCCACGTGGCCGCGGGCGCGCTGACGTCGAGCTTGTAGTGCCCCTGTGCGTCGGTGACGCCCGAAATGAAGCTGTCGGAGATGATCGTGTTCTCGGCGCTCACCGTCACCCCGGCGAGCGGGCGGCCGAGCGCGTCGACAACGGTGCCGGTCACGAAGCCGGCGTTCGGGTTGGGGTTGCCGGTGGTGCCGCCCGTCGTACCGCCGGTGGTGCCGCCGGTGGTGCCCGGCGTGCCCGTGGTCGGACTGCCGGTCGGCTCGGTCGGCGAGGTGTGGGTGGCGTCGCCGGCGCAGGCGGCGAGGGAGAACGCGACGAGGGCGGCGGGGAGGGCGAGGCGGCGGGTGCGGGCAGGCATGGGTCAGATCCGGTAAGGAGCGGAAGGGTGCTGCGGAACGCGGGAAGCATCCCGCGCCGTGCTTGGGTCCCCGCTGAGCGCCGCTTATCGGCGCCCCCCGTCCCCGCGGGCCGCCGCGTTAAGCACCTACCGCCCCCGCCCGCCGACCACCCCTGCCCGCCGCCTGCCCGGATCAGCCGCCGCGCCGTACCCGCTCCGCGAGGGCCTGGGTCTCGCGCGCGGGGCGCGCGCCCACCTCGCGCGCCAGCAGCGCCGCGAGCGCGTCGTAGTGCGCCAGCGCGCGCGCGGGCTCCCCGGCCGCGACGTGGGCCTGCATGAGCGCGCGGTGCGCGCCCTCGCGCAGCGGCTCGACTTCCAGCACGCGCTGCAGCGCCGCGACCGCCTCCGCGTGGCGTCCCGCGGCGCTCTCGAGCACGCCGACGAGCGCCATGCCGTCGCTCCACGCGCCCCGCACGCGGTCCTGGTGCGCCACGATCCAGTCGCCGGCGACGGCGCTGAGCCCGGTCGCCGTCGTGAGCGCCTCGCGGGCGCGCGCGAGCGCGGCGCGCGCGGCATCGAGCGCGTCGGCGTCGAGCGCGTGGGCGAGGTCGTTCGGGCTCCGGCGGACGGCCTGTCGCACTGCGTCGGCCGCACCGAGGACCGCGTCGACGTCAGTGTCGAGCACCGCGCCCGCTCCGACGCTCGTCGTGGCCGGCCCGCGGGCGAGCGCGTAGGCGTTCGCGGCGAACGTCACCCAGCGCGCGTCGCCCAGCGCGCGTCGCCCAGCGCGCGGCGGAGGTGGTGCATCGTGACGTGAAAGTTCGAGCGGAGCTGCGCGGCCGACGCCTCCGGCCAGAGGGCGAGACCGACCTGCTCCTTCGTGCCGCCGCGCGGGTGGAGCACGAGCCAGAGGAGTAACTCACGCACCTTGCTGCCGGGCAGCTCGTCGTCCGCGAGCGCGCGGCCGTCGCGCCACACCGCGAAGCCGCCCAGCACGTCGGTGCGCAACGCGCGGGCGCCCGCGGCCGGGCGCGCTTCCGCGGCCGGCGCCGGCGCATCCGCAGCCCGGTGCTGCGGCGCGCGAGACTGCACGCGCGATGACGCGGACTCCTCCGCGCGCCCCTGCGCGGGCCGCCGCACGAGCGCGGCCGCCTCCCGCATCACCGCGGGCAGGGCGTCCGCGCGCAACGTGGCGCCCGCCGCGAGCAGGGCGTCGAAGCGCTCCTCCTGACCGCGGCCTCCGTCCGCGGCCGCGGCGGTGAGCACCTGCTCGGCCGCGGCGCGCGCGGCGTCGTGACGTGCCTGGTCGGCGGTCCGTGGGACGACACCCGACCGGCGGCGGAGTTCGGCGGCCGCTCCGAGGAGCCGTGCGGCGGCACGCGCGCCGGCCGTCCCCGTCCCGGCCGTCGGCGCGACGCACACCGTCGCGAGGGCGTCGAGCGCACGCGCCAGGAACCACGGCTCGGGCTCCGGACCTAGCGACGCCGCGCTCTCCACCGCGTGGGCGGCCGCGCCGGCGGCGTCGCGTAACGCGAGCGCCTGCGCCGCCGCGCCGTCCAGGGCCGACGCGAGCATCCAGCGGTGCCCCTCGTTGCGGAACCCGGCGGCGGCGAGGAACGCCTCGTGCGCCTCGCGGGCGCGCCCCGCCGCCCCGAGCGCCGCACCCAGGCGGGCGCGCGAGGGCGTGGGGTACCACGTGCCGCGGAACGCGAGCGACTGCCGGTACGCGGCCTCCGCGTGCGCGAGGGCGGCCGCGTGATCGCCGCGCCGCAGCAGCGCGTCCGCGCGGACGCCGTCCGTGACCGTGCGCCCCCACGCGACCGTGTCCGTCCACTGCGCCACCGTGTCCGCCCAGCGCGGCCGCCGCGCGCGCCGCCTCGACCTCGCCCGCGGCGTGCGTCAGGATCGCGGTCATCCGGTCGGCGCCGGCGAGCGCCGCGTCCGGGCGGTCGGCCAGGTTCTCCTGCCCCGCGAGGAAGAACAGCGCGCGTAGTGCGGCGAAGCGCACCGCCAGCGGCTGCGAGGGTTCGCCGAGGCCGGCGTGGTCGGCCGCGTCCGCGATCCCCCGCGCCCAGCCGAGCCCCTCCCCCCAGGGTACGCCGGTGTTCGAGAGGAAGTTGAGCGCGCCGGCGAGGCGCACGCCGAGCAACGCGTCGGCCGGCGATGCGTCGGGCGCGGCGGCCCACGCGAGCGCGGCGCGCGTGTCGTCGAGCACCCGGCGCAGCCGCTCGACCGTCCCGCCGCGCGCCGCGGTCCACGTGCGCGGGGACGCCGGGTCGGCGAGTCCCAACACCCACTCGGCGTGCCGGCGACGCGCGGCGGGCTCATCGGGCGTGCCGCGCAGGCGCTCGGCGCCGTACTGCCGGACGGTTTCGAGCAGGGCGTAGCCGGCCTCGCCGCCGTCCGTGGCCCCGTCCGACTCGCGCACCTCGACGAGCGAGTGCTCGACGAGGCCGCCGAACGCGTCGAGCACGGGCAGGGCGCCGGGGAGCGCGTCGGCCGGGCTCGGCCCCGCCCCCACGAGCTCGACCGCGTCGAGCGGGAAGCGGCCGCGGAACACCGCGAGGCGCGCGAGCAGCGCCTGCGCCGCGGGGTCGAGCAGGCGGTAGCTCCAGTCGAGCACCGCGCGGAGCGTCTTGTGGCGCGGCAGGGCGGTGCGCCGCCCGCGCGTGAGCAGGCCGAGCGCGTCGCCCAGGCGCTCCGCCACGCCCTCCACGCCTAACGCGGGGAGCGCGGCGGCCGCGAGCTCGACGGCTAGCGGCAGGCCGTCGAGCCGGGCGCAGATCTCGGCCACCGCCGGCGCGTTCGCGTCGGTGAGCGCGAAGCCGGGGCTCGCCGCGCGCGCGCGGTCGACGAAGAGCGCGACCGCGTCGTAGCCGGCGAGGGCGGCCGCGGTCGGGGCCGGCGCGGACGGCACCGCCCCCGACGGCACGGCGCCGGCCGCGGGCGGGTGTGCGAGCGGCGGGAGCTGCCACGCGGTCTCGCCCTCGGAGCCGAGCGCCTCGCGGCTGGTCGCGAGCAGCGTGAGCCGCGGACAGGCGCGCAGCAGCCGCTTGGCCACGCGCGCGGCGGCGTCGACGACGTGCTCGCAGTTGTCGAGCACCACGAACGCGCGCCCCTCGGCGAGCGCGACCTCGAGCGCCCGGCCCGTCCCGCCGCCCGCGGTCGCGGGTCGCACACCGGCCGCGGCACCGAACGCCGGCAACACGTCCTCGGCGGGCGCGCCGGGGGCAAGCGAGGCCAGCTCGACCCACCACACGGCGTCCCACACGGCGGCGCGGGCGGCGTCGGTGCCGAACGCGGCGGCTCCCTCGGCGGCCGCGACCTCACGCGCGAGCCGCGTCTTCCCCGCGCCCCCCGCCCCGACGACCGTGAGCAGGCGCGTCGTTCCGAGCCTGTCGCGCACCGCGGCCACCTCGCGCGCGCGGCCGACGAACGACGAGAGCGCGGTCGGGACGTTGTGCGGCGAGGCGAGCGGCGCCGGTGCGTCAGACGTCGGCGGACCGTGGGCCGACGCGAGTGGGGCAGCGAGGAGGGACGACACGGGGTGGGGCAGCGAACGAGGAAACCGACGCGCGAATTTGGCGTTCGAGACGGCCGTGCGACAGATCCGCCGGCCGCGAGGCGCGCGACCACGACGCCGTGGTGGTGAAGAAGTCGTCGACGCCCGCCTCCATCCGGTTAGTTGTACCGGACAAGCCCGTCGAGCGCGACGCGGTACTCCTTCGCGGCCGCGTCGTACGCCACGGTGTAGTGCGCCGGGTAGGCGCCGGGGTTTTCGTACGCGGTCGGCACTTTGATGGCCCGGGTCGCCTCGCCCGCGGCCTGCGCCCGCGCCGCTTCGAGCGACGCCTTCGTCAGCATCGGTTCGAAAAAGACGAAGTGCCCGTCGTAGCTGCCGTACAGGAACGTGCGCGTGAACGTCCCCGACGGCGCGTTCGGCACGAGCTCGGGCGAGGCCGGGTCGCCCCAGTGGCTGCCCATCATCGGCACGCCGCCCGGGAATTGGACGTACGTCGCCGGCCGGTACGGGGCCGGCGGCGCTTTGGCCAGCTTGGTCGCGAACGCCGTGTCGGCCGGCGTGATCGCCATCTGCTGATCGGCTGGAATCGTGTAGAAGTGGAAGTCGAAATGCGGCGCGCCGTAGACCGCCACAGGGTCGTGCCCCTGCGGGTTCCAGTCGAGCGTCGCATGGTCGTAGCCGGCTGCGACCGCCTCGGCCGGCAGCGCGAGGGTGAGCATCACGCCGGCGTACGGCATCCCGGTCATCGGCGTGGCTGGGAGCCCCGCGAGGGCGGAGTCGGTGAGCGCGACCCCGATCGACGTCGGCGCGCCGGACGCGTCGAGCACGGCGTAGGTCCGGGCGGAGCCCAGGCCTAACGCCTGGGCCGGGCCGTAGACCGTGCGCGCGGCGGGCGCGAATGCCGCCGTCGAGTCGGTGCAAGCGGCGACGCCGGCCGCCGCGAGCCCGAGGGCGGCGCCCGCGGCGGCGAGGGCCGCGGTGGACGCGCGGCGGTGTGGGGCGAAAGAGGACATGAGCGTGGCCTCGGTTAGGCGGCCGGCGGCGCGCCGAGCGGCACGAGGTACTCGATGCCGTGCGCGGTGGAGACCCGGACGATTTCCCCGAGGTCGGGTGGCGCGCCCGGTCCAACGGCCTCCGACGCGGCGAACACCGCCGCGCACCCGGCGAAGAACTCGTCGAACCCGCCCGGCGCCGTGATCACCAGCTGGCGGCTCGGCCCGGTGCCCGCGTTGCGGTACGTGTGCGGCACGCCGCGCGGCAGGAACGCGGCCCCGCCCGGCGCCACGCGGGTCCAGGTGCCGCCGTCACCATCATGCTGCCAGAACTCGACCTCGCCGTCGAGCACCACGAACACCTCGGCCTCGCGGTGGTGGACGTGCGGCGGCGGGCCGCTGCCGGCCGGCGTGGTCAGGAGGGCGACGGCGAGCGCCCCGTTCGTGCTGGCCGTCGAGAGCAGGACGTGCAGGTGGTCGCCGAAGGCGTGCAGGTGGCGGCCGCCTTCGGGCTGGACGAGGACGGGGCGGCCGGTGGCGGGGGAGGCGTAGCCCTCGGTGGGGAGCGCGGTGGCGAGCATCGGGTGCGGAGTCGGAATGGTGAGCGGGGCACCCCGGGCGAAACGCCGGGGCGGCGTCGGATTGCGCCACGACGGTACGCCCGGGCACTTGGGCAACCGCTTAGCGAGCCGCCGCGCCGCTTAGCGCGCCCGCGGCCCGGTCGGGTGCCGGCGGTCCAAGCACGCGACTAAGCGAGCGGTCGCAGCGCCTCACCTTGAGCTTGCCCCGCTGAAACGGCCGCCAACGTAGGCCCGGCCATGCTTCCGGGCGGAGGTGGCGGATGGCGCAGGAGAATGGGCAGGCGCAGCGGGAGCGGCGGCACTTCACCGCCGAGTTCAAGGTCGAGGCGGTCCGCCGCGTGGCGGAGCGGCGAGCGGCGGGAGTGCCGATGCCGCCGATCGCGCGCGAGCTGGGCGTGCGCGACGACCTGCTGCGGAAGTGGGCGCGCCAGGTCGGCGCGCACGCCGGGGCGCCGCCGGCCGACGTGTTCCCGGGCCACGGCCGGCTGCCGAGCGAGGCGGACGAGGTGCGGCGGCTCGAGCGCGAGGTGGCGCGGCTCAAGCAGGAGCTCGCCTTCGTAACAAGTGCGGCGGTGGACTTCGCGAGGGAGTCGCGGTGAGCGACAAGTACGCCGCGATCACCGCCCACCGGGGGGCGTACCCGGTGCGGCTCATGTGCGACGCGTTGGACGTGCGCGTCAGCGGGTACAACCAGGCGCGGCGCCGGGCACGGGGGATGCCGGCGCCGCGCGCGGCGGCCGACGAGCGCCTGCGGGTGCACGTGCGGGCGGCGCCCCGGAAGGGGCGGGGCTGCTATGGCGCGCCGCGGGTGCAGCGCGCGGGTGCAGCGCGCGCGGCGCGCCGCGGGGGTGCGCGTGGCGAAGAAGCGCGTCGCCCGGCTCATGCGCGAGGACGGCCTCGCGGGGCGCCGGGCGCAGCGGCGGGTGCGCACCACGGACAGCGCGCACGGTGAGCCGGTCGCGCCCAACCTGCTCGGGCGCCACTTCGGCGTGGGCGCGCACCCGCGGCCTAACGCCGCGTGGTGTGGCGACCTGACGTACGCCTGCGGCGTACCCGTGCCGACCCGGGAGGGCTGGCTGTTTCTGGCCGTGCTGCTCGACCTGGCGAGCCGACGTGTGGTCGGCTGGGCAGTGGGCGACACGCCGGCGACGGCGCTCCCGCTCGCGGCGCTCCGCATGGCGCTCGCCACGCGCCGCCCGGCGCCGGGGCTGATTCAACACACCGACAGAGGCTCGCAGTCTGCGAGCCGGGCGTACCGCGCGGTGCTCGCGGCGCACGGCCTCCGCCAGAGCATGAGCCGCACGGGGGATTGTTGGGATCATGCCGTGGCGGAGCGCTTCTTCTCGACCCTCGAACACGAGCGCTTGGCCGGGGCGGCGTTCGCGACGCGCGCGGCCGCACACCGCGCGATCGCCGACGTCGTCGACTGGTACAACCGCGAGCGACGGCACTCGACCCTGGACTACGTGAGCCCCGTACCGTACGAAGCGCAACTCGGCCGGGTGGCCCGAGCGGCGTAACCCACGCGGCCGTCAGATCGGGGCAAGCTCACCCTCGCCCTCCAGCAGGACGCCCTCGCCAAAGCCGGCTGCGACCGGGCCTACACCGACGTGATCAGCGGCGTCGCGGTCGAGCGCGAGGGTCTCGCGGCCGCGCTCGACTACGTCCGGAGCGGCGACACGCTCGTCGTCTGGCGCCTGGACCGGCTCGGCCGCTCACTCCGGCACCTCATCGAGCAGGTGACGGCGCTCGAGGCGCGGGGCGTCGGCTTCCATTGGCTGACCGAGGCGATCGACACGACAACCAGCGGCGGCAAGCTGGTGTTCCACATCTTCGGCGCCCTCGCCGAGTTCGAGCGCAACGTCATCCGCGAGCGCACCAAGGCCGGGCTCGCGGCGGCGCGGGCCCGGGGCCGCTTGGGCGGGCGCAAGCGCGTCCTCAGCCCCACGCAGGTCGAGGCGGCGCGCGGGCTCATAGCCGACCCGACGCGGCCGATCGCGGACGTGTGCGCGGCCATGCGCGTCTCGCGCGCGACCCTGTACCGCTACGTGCCGACCGACACGCGGCGGCGGCTGGCGCTGCCGCCCCCGCCGCGCGCACACCCGCCGCAGGTGGTCGAGCCGCCGGTCATGCTGGCCGCCGGCGGGTCGGGTGCCGCCTAACGCGGACGGTGAACCGGCGGGCCCGCCGTTATCTTCCCGATCGCCGCGCAATCGTGCAAGTGCCGCTTGCACGATTGCGCGGCCATTCCCGCCGTCCACGCCGCACGCCGCGCCGCCGATGCGGTCGACGCACGCGACGGCGCCTCACCGCAGGTCACCACCGGGAGCTCGCGTGGCCAGCACGTCGTCGAACACCGCGGCAGAGGGAGAGTCGCCGGGCCCCGCGACGAGACCCGCGAAGGGCGCGCGGTCGCCGCGGCGGGCCCCGGATTCGGGGGCGCCGGGGCCGGCGCACGATCTGGTGCTCCATGTGAACCGCGCCGGGTTTGGAGGAGGCTCCCAGCCTTGAGAGATTCGGAGCATGGGAGCATCGAAGCCGTTTTCACCAGAAGTCCGGCAGCGGGCCGTCCGCCTGGTACAGGAGCATCAGGGCGAGTATGCGACGCAGTGGGCCGCGATCACGTCCATCGCAGGCAAGATCGGGTGCTCGGCCGAGACGCTGCGCGGGTGGGTGCGACACGCTGAGCGCGACGCGGGGCGGCGCGGCGGCCTGACGAGCGAGGAACGGGAGCGCCTGAAGGGGCTTGAGCGGGAAGTGCGCGAGCTGCGCCGCGCGAACGAGATCCTCCGCAAGGCGAGCGCGTTTTTCGCCGCGGCGGAGCTCGACCGCCTCACGAAGTGATGTACGCATTCATCGACGCACATCGGACCACCTACGGCGTCGAGCCGATCTGCCGCGTGCTGCAGATCGCGCCGTCGGGGTACTACGCGCACCGCGGTCGCCGGGCGGACCCGGAGCGCCGCTCGGCCCGAGCGCGGCGTGATGATCGGCTGCGCGACGACATCCGGCGGGTCTACCGCGAGCACCACGAGGTCTACGGCGTGCGCAAGGTGTGGCAGCAGCTCCGCCGCGAGGGCGAGCAGGTAGCGCGCTGCACGGTCGCGCGACTGATGCGCGCCGAGGGGCTGCGCGGCGTCGTGCGCGGCGGGCGCGTCCGCACCACGCGCCCGGCCGAGGACCCGGCTGTGGCGCCGCAGGACCTGGTGCAGCGCCAGTTCACGGCCGCGCGCCCGAACCAACTCTGGTTGGCCGACTTCACGTACGTCGCCACGTGGCGGGGGTTCGTGTACGTGGCCTTCGTGATCGATGCGTTCTCGCGCCGCATCGTCGGCTGGCGGGCGCACACCACGATGCGCACGGACGTCGTGCTCGACGCGCTGGAGCAGGCGCTGCACGACCGCGAGACCGACGCGGGGCTGGTGCATCACTCGGACAGGGGGGCGCAATATGTATCGATGCGCTACTCAGAACGCCTCGCGGCGGCCGGCATCGCGCCGTCGGTGGGCAGTGCGGGCGACGCGTTCGACAACGCGCTCGCCGAGAGCGTCATCGGGCTGTTCAAGACCGAGGTGATCCACCGGCGTGGGCCGTGGCGCGGCTTCGACGACGTCGAGTACGCGACGCTCGAGTGGGTCGCCTGGTGCAACCAGCGGCGGCTCCTCGAGCCGCTCGGCTACCTTCCGCCGGCCGAGTTCGAGGAGCAGTTCTACCGTGCCCAGGCGGCTCAACCCGCGCTGGCCGCACTCAACTAACCGAGCCTCCTCTGAAACCGGCGCGATTCACAGGACCGACCAAGGCGGAGCAGCGCGTCACCGACAACCGGGCGCGCCGGCTGGCGCTGTACGAGCGGGTGGCCTCCGTGCGCGAGCTGGGCCACGCGAAGAAGCGCATCGCCCGCGAGGTCGGGCTGAGCCGCCGCACGGTGATCGACTGGCTGGCGGCGGGCCGCTTCCCCGAACGGGCCGAGCGCCGCCGCTGGGTGCCGACGCTCACCGGGCCGTACGCCGCGGAGATCGCGGCCTTCTACGACGCAGGGCGCGCGAACGCGGCCGAGCTGGCGCGGGCGCTGCGCGACCGGGGCTATGGAGCTGACCCCGAGGAACGGACGCGGAGTTTAGGCTGCTCGCGCGGGGCGCGCGGTCAGGTGCTGCTCATAGGCGACGGGACTCACGTAGTCGAGGCTCGAGTGGCGCCGCTCGCCGTTGTACCAGAAGAGGAAGTCGAAGATCGCGGGCCGCGCCGCCGCGCGCGACACGAAGGTGACATCAGCCAGTAGCTCGTGTTCGAGCGTCGCGAAGAAGGCCTCGGCAACAGCATTATCGTAGCAATCGCCTTTTGCGCTCATGCTCGGCACCGCGCCAGACGCAGCGAGCAGCACCTGGTAGGCCGCGCTCGCGTATTGCGACCCACGATCCGAGTGACACACGAGCCCGGGCGCGGGGCGCCGGTCGGCGAGCGCCGCATGCAGGGCCGCGAGCACGAGCTCGGTCTCCATCGTCTCGCGCACCGCCCACCCCACCACGCGGCGGCTCGCCAGGTCGAGCACGACCGCCAGGAACAGCCAGCCCTCGCGCGTGGGGATGTACGTGAAATCGGCGACCCAAACGCGGTCGAGCCCGGGCTGGTCCGCGACCGCGAAGTCGCGCGCCACCACGTTCGGCGCGACCGGGTGCGCATGCGCCGAGTCGGTCGTGCGTACGCGGCGCTGCGCGCGGCGCGCCACGAGGCCGTCCTCGCGCATGAGCCGCGCGACGCGCTTCTTGGCGACGCGTACGCCGGCCGCGCGCAGCTCGCGATGCACTCGCGGCGCCCCGTAGCGCCGGTGACTCTTCGCGTGTGCGGCGCGCACCTCCACCCGCACCCGCTCGTCCGCGGCGGCGCGCGTGCCCGGCGGCCGGCGCTGTGCGCCGTAGAAGCCGGCCACGCTCACGCCCAACAGCGCGCACATCCATCGCACGGGGTACGTCCCGCGCTCGGCCGCGATCACGGCGTACTTGTCGCTCACCGCGACTCCCTCGCGAAGTACACCGCCGCGGTTTTTAGAAACGCGACCTCCTGCTTCAGCCGCGCGTTCTCCCGTTCCAGGCGCTTCAACTCGGCCTCGTCCGCCGGCAACCGCCCCTGCCCGGGGAACACGTCGGCGGGCGGCGCCCCGGCGCGCTCCTTGGCTTGGCGCTGCCACTTCCGCAGCAGGTCGTCTCGTACATCCAGCTCGCGGCCGATCTGCTTCAGCGACACCCCGGCTGCGCGCCGCTCCGCCATCCGGCGCAACGCTTCGATCTTGAATTCGGCACTGAACGCGCGCCGCGTCTTCGGCTCTCCCGCCATCGTCCACCTCCGCCCTGCAGCATAGCAGAGCTTATCGAGGCGTCCGTTTCAGCGGGGCAACTCCACTACCGCGGCAACGACGCAACCGTCCGGCGCGCGCTGGCGGCCCTGCGCGCCTCGCGCCCGCGGGCCGCGCCCGGCGAGCGGGCCGCGCGCCCCGCCGTGCCGGCGCCCGCGCCGCGGCACGTCGCGTGGGTCCTGCGCAAGCCGGACGCGGAGCTGACGGCCGAGGAGCACGCGTACGTCGTAGCGTTAGGCGCGGCGTGCCCGGCGCTGGCCGAGGCGCGAGCCCTCGCGCTGCGCTTCACGGCCATGCTCCGCGAGCGCGACCCGAACGCGCTGCGGCCGTGGCTCGCCGACGCGGAGCGCACCGCCCTCGGCCCGCTCGCGGCGGGGCTGCGGCGCGACCTCGACGCGGTGCTCGCCGCGCTCTGCTTCCGGTGGAGCAACGGCCAGGTCGAAGGGCACGTCCACCGGCTCAAGCTGGTCAAGCGCACGATGTACGGGCGCGCCGGCCTGCTGCTGCTCCGCGCCCGCGTGCTCCGCGCCGCTTGAGCGTACTTCGCGGGCGCACCGGCCGAGCGGCGTACCGCTCACCGAAAGCTGCGCAGATCCAATCTCACGGCTGATGTCGAAATCTGATGAACGCCGGCCGAACAGGTGCCGGTCGGCGCACTCGTTAGGCGGCCGCGAGCATGCGGTGCTTGAGTAGCGCAAAGCCCGCGCGTCCGTACATGGAGCGCTTCACCAACTTCAGCCGGTGGACCTGCCCCTCGACCTGCCCCTGACTCCATGGGCGCGTGATCCCGGCGTACACGGCCTCGAAGTCGTAGCGCAGCCCGCACACGAACCCGCGGAGCTCGCTGGCGTGCGCCGCCGTGAGCCACGGCAGGAACGCCGGGCCGTCGCGCTCGGCGAGCATACGGCGGAAGTCGTGGGCGAGGCGCCGTGCCTGCGCGAGCGGACCGCAACGCGCGCACAGGTCCGCGACGAACGTGCGGTCCGCGGTGGCAAGGTCCGCGTCGCGGTGGAACAGCAGCCAGCTCACCTGGCGCGGTGAGGGGCCCTTCCCTGTACGCGCCTTTTCCTCTCCGGCGGGCCCCGGCGACGCCACGGCCTGCGAATGCGCGAGCCGCCGGACGAACCGCTGCACGGCCTGCGTCGAGCCGGTGTACCCACGCGTGCGGAGCTCGGCGACCAGCGTCGCGACATCCCGCTCGCCCGCGGCGTAGCGCGTCGTGAGGTGCTCGACGTGCGGCGCGAGCCGGGTCGGCACCCGCGGCCCGCGCGAGGGCGAGGCCCGCTCCGGGAATGCGCCCGCGGCAAGCCACGTGCGGACGGTGCCGCGCCCCAAGTTCAGCTGCTCGCAGATCTCGACGTGGGATACGCCCGCGTCGCGGAGCGCGACAACTTGATCGTAGAGCGCGCGGCGGGCGGCGCGCCGGCCCTCGGCGGCTGTGTCGCGCGCCGCGACCCGCACGTGCGCGGTCGCCTGGACGGCGGCTGCGTGCCGCACGACCGCCCGCTCGAGCGCCGCGCGCACGTTGCTCACCAGGTGGAAGCGGTCCGCCACCTGCACGGCGTCGGGTGCTGCCGTGCGGACCGCGTCCGCATACGGCCCACCCCGGTCCCGGCTGACGACCTCGACCCCGGGGTGGGCGGTGAGCCAGGCGGCGAAGGTGGCCGCACTCCGGTCGGGGAGCAGGTCGATCACGCGGTGGCGCTCCAGATCCACGAGCACGGTGCCCCACCGGTGGCCGCGGCGCCACGCGAAATCGTCGACCCCCAGTACACGCGGGGCGGGCGGATCAGGCGCGGGCGCGTGGCGCAGGTGCGACAACAGGGTGCGCCCCGCGGTATGCATCCCAAGCGCCGTGGCGAGCCGCGCGCCCGCTGCCCCGCCGAGCGCGGCCGCGATCAGCTGCAGCGTGGTGTCGAGGCGGGTCGTCTGCCGGGCGTAGGACGCGGCCGTCGCGGGTAGGCGCTCGGCGAAGATGCGCCGCGGGCAACCGGGCACGTCGCAGAAGAAGCGCCGGGTCTGGAGCCGCAGTCGGACGGCGATCCCCTGCCACGGCAGGTCGGCCAGCGTGCGGGTGTACCGGCTATGCACGCGGCGAGACGGCCGAGCGCACCCGGGGCACGTCGCGGATGCGCGAACGGCGCGCGCTACCACGACGAGCAATCGGTCGCTCGCCTCGACCGCGTCGACCCGGATCTCGTCGGGGGCGGGGCTGAGGGTGGGCGGGCTCGCGGGCGGCACCAAGGCCGCGAGCGACGGGACAGGCGGACGCGACGACACGGGGACCTCCGAGCAGCAGATCCCACGAGTCTACGCGCCGACCACCGGACCGCTACACCGACGTCCAGCTGGTCCGTCCTGGACACGTGTGACGGCAGCGATCACCAGAAGTGAGCATCAGCCAATCTCAAACCGCCGCTAACAGCGCGGAAGCCGCGCACCAACGACGCGCGCCGAATCCGCCTCCAGAAACCCGGCCGGATCTGGAGCTCGTGACGACCTACCACGACCTCACATCCGCGTCCGCCACACCCTACCGGGCCGCAACGGCCGCCCCGTCGATCGCGCGTCGGACCGCGCCGGGGGTGAGCAGCGCGGGGAGGACGGCCGCCCGCGGCCCCACGCCCGGCGGGTAGAACAGGTACAGCGGCACCCCGTCGCGCCCGTGCTCGGCGAGCGCGCGCGTGATCGCCGGGTCGGCCCGGGTCCAGTCGGCGCGGAGCAGCACGACGCCGCGCGCGGCGAACGCGCGCCGCACGCCCGCGTCCGCGAGCGCGACGCGCGCGTTCACCTGGCAGCTCAGGCACCAGTCCGCAGTGAAGTCGACGAACACCGGGCGCCCCGCGCGGCGCAGGGCGTCGACGCGCGCCGGGGTCCACACCTGCCACGTCGCACCTCGAACGGCGAGCGCGTCCGGCGCGCCGGCGCCTGACGTCGTGCCGGGCGCCGGCGCGAACGTGACGGCCAGCGCGGCGGCCGCGAGCCCCGCCGCGGCGAGCCGGGCCGCCGCGCGCGGCGCCGGCCCCACGCGCGGGGCCGCGCGCCCGTACGCCCACGCGGCCGCGCCGGCGAGGAGCGCGCCCGCGAGCAGGCGCAGCATGCCGTCGCCCCCCGTCTGCCGCCCGTACACCCACGCCAGCCAGAGCGCGGCGGCGAGCAGCGGGAAGGCCAGCGCCTGGCGCAACGCGTCCATCCACGCGCCCGGGCGGGGCAGCCGGCGGAGCGCGGCCGGGTGCGCGGCGAGCAGCGCGTACGGCGCGGCCATCCCCACGCCTAACGTCGCCATGACGAGCAGTGCGTCGAGCGGCGGGTGGACGAGCGCCCAGCCGAGCGCGGCGCCCATGAACGGCGCGGCGCACGGCGCCGCGACCGCGACAGCCAGCGCGCCCGAGAGCGCGGAGGCGGCGAGCGGCGGTCTCGCGCGGCCGTCGGTCCCGCCGCGCGGGGGAGGCCCGCCCGAGGCCGCCGGGTCGCGGGCCGCGAGCCGCGTGAGTGCGACGCCGACCTCGAACACGCCGAACAGATTGAGGGCGAGCACGACGAAGAGCAACGCGAGCGCGGCGACCACGCCGGGCGTCTGGAGCTGGAACCCCCAGCCGAGCGGGCGTCCCGCGGCGCGCAGCGCGCCGAGGAGCGCGCCGAGCCCGGCGAACGCGCCGACCACGCCCGCGGCGAAGGCGAGTCCGTGCCGTCGCGCCTGGCGCGGGTCGCTCCCGCCGAGCCTCGCGAAGCCGAGCACCTTGAGTGCGACCACGGGCAACACGCACGGCATCGCGTTCAGCAGGAGCCCGCCGACGAGGGCGCCGAGGAGGGCGGCGGCGCGCGAGGCGGCCGTCGCGGACGCGGCAGGCACGGACGCGGTCGACGTCGTGCGGGGCGCCGCCGTCGACGCGGGCGCGGTGGGCGGGGCCGTTCCACCAGCCGCATCCTCCCTGGCTGCGTCCGTGCCCCGCCGGCCCGCGTTCTGGCCCTCAGCGGTAGGCGTCTCGGCGGCCGCGACCGTCGCCGCGGGCGCGCGCGCGACCGCCACGTCCACCCAGGCCGCGCCCGCCGGACCCGCGCCGGCCCACGCGCCGCCGGGGACGAGCAGGCCGCGGAGCCGCGCAGGCGCCGTGCCGCGCGCGGGCGTAAGGCGCAGGCGCGCCGTGTCGCCCGCTCGCGCGAACGGCTGCGCGGCCGCATGGTCGAGCGTGCCCGGCTCGGCGGGGTAGAAGGCGAGCGCCGTCGGCCACGACGCGCGGCCGGCGCGCGCGTCCGCGTGCATGACCCGCAGCGTGAGTGCCCCCGCGGCCCACGCCGCGTGCGTCGCCCACGCGGCGTCGAGCGGACGGGGGAGCCGCGCGAACGCCGCACGCACCGCCTTCCCTTCATCGACTCCCGCCGGCACCGCCCCTCTCGATGCGGCGGACGCCGTTCCGGCGGTGACGCGGACCGTGCGCCGGAGCGTGGTGTTCCCCGGGACGCACAGGTCCGCGCACGCGACCCAGTGCGCCCGCACGCGCAGCGTGACCGGTGTGCCCCTCGCGCCGCGCGCGGCGGCGCGCAGCTCGACCGGGAGCCGCACCGTGCCGCGGTACCCGTACGAGACGAGGGGCGCCGTCGGCGGCCGGTCCACGACGCGTGTGGGCGTGGGCCACCCGAGGGGGCCGGCGGTCCATCCCGGCGGGAGATCCCATACCACGCGCGTCGGGTCGCCCGCGTCGCCCGGGTTCCGCCAGTACGTGTGCCAGCCCGGTTCCATCGTCAGCTCGACGACGGCGCGCACGCGCCCGCCGGGCGCGACCGTCGCGCGCTCGAGGAGGAGCGCGGCCCAGGTGTGCGACGGCGGCGGGTCGGGCGCCTGTGCCCGCCCGGTCGCGGCGGGGAGGGCCGCCGCGACCGCGGCGACCGCGGCGCGGACTCCCCGCGGCCTCACCGGCCACCTAACGCCACAACGCCTCCCCGCGCGGTGGTCGTCCGCGTCGCCGCGATCGCGCCTTCCAGCTTCGCGCGGTCCGCCGCCCCCGGGATCAGCCGATCCCCGATGACCAGGGCCGGCGTTCCCTGGATCTGGAGCGCTTGGGCGAGCTGCAGGTTGTCCTGGATCCGGCGCGCGACCGCGGGGTCGTCCATGTCGTGCTGCAGGCGCGCCCAGTCGATCCCGACCGCCGCCGCCTCGTGCCGCAACACGGGCTCGGTCGGCTCGCCGCGGAGGCGCATGAGGGCGTCGTGCAACGCGACGTACTTGCCCTGGCGCTCTGCCGCGAGCAGGGCGCGGCTGGCGAGCACGCTGGCGGGGCCCAGCACCGGCATGTCTTTCAACACCAGCCGCACGTCCGGATGCTGCCGCAGCACCTCGTCGAGCGTCGGCGCCAGTTGCTTGCAGTAGCCGCAGCGGGGGTCGAAGAACTCCACGACCGTGACCGCCCCCGCCGGGTTGCCCTTCACCGGGTCCGCCGAGTCGCGGACGAGCGCGTCGCGGTGCGCGCGGATGGCGGCCTGGGCCGCGCCCTCGCGCTGGCGCCGCTCCGACGCCTGGAGCGCCGTGACGGCGTCGCGCAGGATCGACGGGTCGTCGCGCAACGCGTCGCGCAAGACGCCGACGATCGCCTGGCGCTGCTCGGGCGTGACGTCACCGCGCGGCTGCCGCGCCCGGGCGGCGGGCATGGCCGCCAGCAGCACCCCGGCGGACAGTGCCACCCCGAACGCCGCTTTAGCACCGCGCGGCCACCGTCGCGCCACTGGTCCCATCGCCCATGTGTCCATCGCTCACCCTCATAGGTTAAGTGTCACCTGCATCCGAATGCACAACGAGAGGTCGTGCGCGCGGCCAGCCCGCGCGCGACCGTCGCCTGCGCGTACTAGGAGCCGGTGGTCGTGCACGGACTGCACTGGAGCAGCCCGATGGCTTCGTCCAGCGAGCACGAGTAGTGCTGGGTGACGCCGTTGACGGGACTACACGTCTCTTCCCATATCTGGAACGTGGCCGGGAATGAGCCACTGCTGCGCACGAACGTCTTGACGTTGCTCTTCGGACATCCGGGCTCGGCGAAGACGGGTGCCCCACTGATCTTCGACCCGCACGTCGGGTCCAACTCGGGCGGCTGGGTAGAGGAACACGCGAGGGAGATCACGTAGTCCTCCGTCTTGACGCACCAGTTCGTGACGGTGACGTCGAGCTTGCCCGGGTCGCCGGCTTGGGCCCACGGGTTCTCCGACGTCTCGAAGCAGGAGTTCGTCTGGACCCATCGGTTATACATCCCCGCGTACTCCACGCCCCAGAAGTAGGGGTGATCGCCCGTGCAGTAGTACGCCCAACCTCTGGTCTTGGTTTTTCCCCAGCCGCCGTACGACACCGGCGCTTGCTGCTGTAGCTCGCAGTTCGGGATGCCCGAGCAGGTGTTGGAGTTCTGGACGGCGCCGTGGCCGGTCGGGGACGGGCCGGTCGGGGACGGGCTCGTGCACCCCGGCGCGGCGAGGGCCGAGAGCACCGCCGAGAGCGCGAGCAGAGGTCGCTTTGTCACTAAATGCTCCTTTCCCGTTCGGACGCACGGGTGGATGTTGGTGGCTTGGTGCGGTTGCCCCCGGCGACCGCGGTGCGGCGCGGGTGGGGGGTACGTGCCGCTCCCGCCCACGTCCGCAGAACCCGCCCGGAACCCTTCAGCGCGCCGGGTGGCGGCGACCGCGAGGGACGTCGGCCGAGCGGCGGGCGCGCGCGAGCCGAGCAGCGCCGCCGGCCCGTGCGCGCCGGAACACGGGCGTCACGAGCGCGCCGGGGATCAGTCGCGCGACGCCGAACGGTCGAGACGCGCACCGAGCGCAGTGCCCCCAGATTGAGCACGCGGAACTCGCCGCGACGTCGCGCGTTGATGTCGATGGTCGAGCGCGGAGCAACCCTGGCGGACGGGCGCGGTTCGGGGCGTGTGCGGCCCTTTGGCGAACGCTGGGCGGTCGCCGTACCGGGCGCGTACCGGGCGGACGCTACGTCCGCGATCGTCGGTAAGCGCCTAACGAGAACCCGTTGGCCGTCGCGGGACGGGTCCGCGGCGGGCCCCCGATCGGTTCTGCCGACGGTGCAGTGTCGGCGCCTCACACCAGGAGCCCGGCCGATGCCGTGCCGGGCTGGATGCGGCCGCGGATGAACGCACGGCCTCACGTCGCGCGGCGTTCGCGCGTGACGCCGAGGCCGAGCATCCATCAGACGGCCCGGGAATCCGTCGCGGACCCCAGGCGGTCGATTCGGTATCGCCCGATCGTCGAAGGCGGCAGCCGCGCGTACTCAGGAGCTCAGCATGCCCTCCTGCCGCATCGCCTTGGCCGTGGCCTGGACGACCTCGTCGACAGTCTTCGTCACGGACGCGGGGTCCTGGGTCTGACTGCGGCTCGCCCAGACCAGCCGCCCGGCGGGCAGTGTATACACGTTAGTGTCGATGTTGATCAGCTGGTCCTGCCGCACGTAGCCGGGCGTGTAGGCCACGCCGTAGGGCGCGTACCCGACGCCCCACCCGCCCCACAGGCTCCCGTACATGACCGGCGCCGCGTACGCCTGCCCGGGCACGTAGGTGGCGGACTTGTCGACGCTGATCAGCCGGACGACGACCGCCCCGTCGAAGCCGGCCCGGGTGGCGGCCGCGCGCGCCACGCTCGTGTCCACCATCGCGGTCTCGGCCAGCGCGCGGTAGGACGGCTCGGCGCCCGGGAGGTCGGCCGCGAGCCGGTCCTCGACCGTCCGGCGGGTGACGGCGTCGCGGCACGCGCAGACGGCCAGCACCCGCCGGAACCGGACCGCGCCCACCGAGGGGTCGCGCCAGCTGTTGGTCACGTGGGTGCGCGACGCGCCGCACGCCGCCAGCAGGCCGGCCGCCGCGATGTAGCCACTCAGTCGGCCGTAGTTCACTCGCATGTCGTTCGCTCGCATCGTCGTTCTCCTCCGGTTCATTCTTCCGTCCCGCGACCGCCGGGCGGTTGCGGGACCAGGGGTGGGGGACGGTTCGGTAGCCCGGTCGCCCGGCGAGCCGGGCGACCTCGGCGTCCGTTAGGACGGACGGGTGGCAGGCGGCGCCCGCGGGCCAGACGCCCGCGGGCGCCGTGCTGTACCTCGACATCCGCATTCTCGGGCAGCAGTCCGTCACCCGACGGTCACGACGAGCCGGGCCGTCGCCTTCACGGGCGGCGCGAACGCGCGCGGTGCGCGCCGCTGCTCGTGGGTTTCCGGCGAGTGTTGCCGACGTGGAGCCGCTGTTCGATCCCGCTCCGCGCCGCTGGCGCCAGCACGAGTCCGGCGCGCGCCAATACGGCGACCCCGGCGCTCCGTTCGCCTCCTCCCAGGAGGTTCCCCCGTGCATGCGTGCAGGCCCGGTCCGACGCGCCCGCGCCGTCCCGCCGCGCTATGGTGCGCCCTGGTCCGCGACACACCCCGGTCGCGCGTATCTCGCCGTCGTCGTCGCAGCGCTCGCGCCGGGCACGGCCAGCCTCTCCGCCGCGCCGGCGCGGCGGACCCCAGCGCGCCGTCTCAGCCCCGAGGGTCCGATATTCGACCGTCGCTCCCGCGTACGCATCGCCGCGGCCGCTGCCCCGGCCACCGTCGCCGGTGGGCTCACCACGCACGCCGCCCGCGCGCAAGGCTACACGTTCCGTCCGATCGTCGTGCCCGGGGCGTCCGGGACCGAGGCGCGGGGCATCAAAGCCGCCGGGCAGATCGTTGGGGGGTACGCGACTGCCACGGGCGAGTCCGGGTTCCTCGACGACCACAGCGCCTTCACCGACATCGCCCCGCCGGGCGGCCACAACGTCTTCGCGTTCGGCATCACCGACGCCGCGCAGATCGTCAGCATCGCGGACAGTTCGTCGACGGGCGGGTTCTACAGCTTCGTCGACGCCGCGGGCGTGCGGACGTCGATCGACAAACCAGGCGGCGATGGCGGCGCCGCCTACGCGATCAACGACGGTGGGCAGGTGGTCGGCAACTACACGGGCTTCGCGACGACGCTCCCGTTCACCGGGTTCGTCGCCGACCCGGTCACGACACCGGAGCCCGCGACGCTCGTGCTGGTAGCGGCCGCCCTCGGGACGAGCGCCGTCGCGGTCCGGCGCCGCGCGCCGTCGGAGCGCATAGCCGCGACCCTCGCCCCCTCGCCCACCTCAGGCGACGCGAGTGCGGGTAGGACCGTCTGCAGAGTCTTCCGTGGTCAGATCACGCCCCGGGCGTGACGAAGGCGGTAACGTCGAGCGAGGCGATGCCGCGCCGCCCCCGCCCGCCGGTCGGGTCGCGCAGCACCGTCACGACCAGCCGGGTGCTACGCCCGTCCGCGCTCGCCGGGAACCACTTCGCGTGCTGGGCGTTCCAGCCGCACGCCGTCACCTGGTGCGCCGGCGTGCGGCCGGCGCCGTCCTGGAGGAAAATCGCGTACGTGTCGCCGCCGCCGCAGCTCCGGTTCGACTCGAAGGCGATGACGCGTCCGTCGGGCGACCACCAGCCGGCCCGGCCTTGGAATTGGGGCGCGAAGGCGCGCGGCGCCCCGGAGTCGAGCGGCGCGGGGTCGGCTGGCGTCCGGCCCATGTCGGCGGTCCAGATGTAGTTCACACTCTGGTTGTACTCGGCGCCGGGTACCACCGTCGAGCCGGCGAACGCGACGCGGCGATTGTCGGCCGGGTTCACGCTCGGGAAGCCGGCCCAGACGTCGGGGCCGGCGACCTGCAGGCGGATCACCGTGCCGGTCGACGCGTCGATGACGCTCGTGACCGGCCCCGAGTGGAGGTGTTGCATGACGGCGAGCTGCGCACACCCGCCGAACCAGGCCGGGTAGACCATGCCCCGGGTCCCGGGCAATAGGCGGCCCGAGCCGGGCCGGTCGGGGTCGATCACAAAGACACCCCGCCCGTTGCTGAAGGCTAGTGGCCCGCTCGCGAACCGGCCGGTCGAATGCCAGCACCAGTCCGGGCGCGTGGAGAGCTGCAGGCGCGGGGCGAGGAGCGCGGCGGGGGCGGGGTCGCCGAGGCGCGCGATGAACAGCCGCGCCCGGGTGCCGGGCGTCGTGCGCTCGAAGACGACACGCGTGCCCGTGCGGTCGACGACCGGGCGGTAGTCGGTCACGGTCGGCGACGCGGAATAGTCGAACAGGAACTGCGGCTCGGCGAAGGGTTGGGCGGCGCACGGGGCTGCCGCCCCGGCCAGCGCCACGGCCGCGACGATCCACCGCGGGCCGCTCGGCGTCAACAGGCGGTGCATACGTTCCTCAGAGTAGAATCATGTTGGTTGTAAAAACCGTCGCGCACAGCACGCCAGCCTGCCGCAATCGGCCGACGATCTCGCCAGAATGTCTGGTGTGCTCGGATCGATGGGTTCGTTGTCCCGCCGACACGGGTATGGGGTCAGCCGGGCGCCTTCGACGACGCGCTCACCTCATCATCCGTGAAACGGGTCGAGAACCCGTCACGCGCGAGTCCATCCGGCGTCTGTGCTCGGCGTGCAGCGCGCGACCCGACGCGACGGGCGCGGGAGGTGAGTGCCAGCAGCGCGAGTCTGAGCGCGCAACTGATCACGGCCACGTAGTGGAGTTGGAGTGACCCCGGTTCGGCAGGGCGATGGCGGCTTGGAACTCTAGCCCGTGTCAGCACGGGATCGGCCGACCGGGCCGGCGCCCCGGCGCAAGGGTCCAGCGCCCCACCCTGGTCGGCCGCCCCGGCGAGGGGCGCCCGCCTGCCGGCCCGGGAACCCGCGCCAGGTACCCTGAGCGGCCGATAAGACCAGTTCTGCGGCGGGCGCCGCACGGCGGGGCATCGCCGACCGCTCGCTACCGCCTAGTCGCGTCGGCCGACGGCAGCCCCTGCCCGCCCAGCGGCGTGGTGACCGTGCTGGGGCCGAAGCCGGCGATCAGCGGCCGCCCCGTCGCGATCGCCTGCCGCACGGACGGCAGCGCCAGCGACGCCTGGTGGCTCGCCTCACCCTCCCACACTTCGGTCACCCAGAGCGCGTCGGCGTCGGCCGGGTCGGTCGCGACCACGTAGCTGAGGCACCCCGGCATGCCCCGGGTGCCCTCGAGGAGGATGGCCGCCAGCGCGTCCCGCTGGCCTGGGGTCGCCGTCATCTTGCCGATTAGGCCGTACATGCGCCGGGGGTCGGAGGGAGGGACGCCGGTGGGGGCCTGCGGCCGGCCGGCGGCCCACGTCGAAGGCCTCGCGGCGAGGAGGGCCGCGGCGCCGGCGACGAACTCGCGTCGGGTGGGGTCCATGCGGGGAGAATGCACGCGCGCCGCGCCGGACGCTACGGGCGCACCGCACGGGGCAGGAGGATTTGCGAGCGGGCGTGTGGGTCTCCCCGGTGAGACGCTCACCGCCCGTACCGAAACGAGATCGCGGGCGGCGTCTCGCGTTAGACGCCTACCGCCGTTTCCGCGAGCCGGGGACCGTGTCCGAAAAACGACCGGCCATATGGCTCGGCCCCTACTGAGTTGGCGTCTGCCGCCGCGGCCGCGGCGGCGCGCGCTTGGTGCGTTAGCGCGTGGGCGTGAGCACCTGCCCAATGCGCAGCAGGTTGCCGTCCCCGTCGACGACCGCGAACTCGCGCATGCCCCACGGCTTGTCGGCCACCGCCTCCAGTCGCGGGATGCCCGCGCGCGGCAGTCCGGCCGCCGAGAGCGCCGCGAACCACGCGTCTACGTCGCCCACGCGCACGTAGCAGCCCGCGTGCGACTCGGCCGGACGCAGCGCCGGGTGCGCGAAGAAATGCAGTTCGACGTCGCCGCGCGTGAGGACCGCGTAGCCGGCGTCTGCGGTGTGCGCCGCGCCGGCGAAGCCGAGCCGGCGGTAGAAGGCGAGCGTCGCCGGGAGCGAGCGGCTCGGCAGCGTCGGAACGGCGCGGTCGGGGGCGGGCGGCACGTTCGAGGTCGACACGGTGATGAGTGAGGGACGAGGTGGCAGGGGGCGCGGCGGCAGCGGCGGGTTCATGCTACGACGCCGGGCGCGCGGCTAGCAGCGTCGCCGCCGCACATGCCCAGACGCTCTGCGCCGCGAGTAGCGCGGCCAGGTTGCCCGGGCGCAGCCACACGTCGGCGCCGGCGAGCACCGCCGCGGGCACCGCCGCGCACGCAAGACCGAGCAGCCCGACGGCGCGCCGTCGCGTCGACGAACTGCGCTCGGCGGCATGCGCGCCGAGAACGTCTCCGGCCCCGCGCAGCAGCGCTACACCCCACGCGCCCGCGGCCGCGCACAGGAGCAGGAGCCCCGCCTTCGTGAAGACCTGGATCACGACGGCCACGAGGCGCAGGCTCGCGCCGTCGGACGCGCCACACTCGTGCGCGCCCGCACCCGCGGCCCGCAGGCACGCGGCCGCGAGCGCCGGCGTGACGAAGCCGTCGAGCAGCGCCGGTACGGCGGCGAGCCCCGCGCCGGCGACGTAGGCGAGGAATCCCGCGGTGACGGAGAGCCGGTGCCACCCGAGCCGGGCCGAGAAGCGGGCGTAGCCGAGCGTCTGCACGGCGAGCAGGGCGAGCAGGGCGCCGTGCACGACGCCGAGCGCGGGGCCGAGGCGGACGATGCCGGCCGCCACGCCCTCCGTGGGCCGGCCCCCGGCCGGGCCGGACGGCAGGACGGGGTGGTGCAGCACGAGCACGAGTAGGAGCAGGGCGGGCCCTGCCAGCAGGACGGCGGCCGTCGCATCGGACCGGTGGGGATCGGGCCGATGGCTCTCGAAGGGCGCTGCGCTCGGGACGGTAGACATGGGCGGGGGCGGGGGCGATCCTCAGCGGTTCTCAGGGACGCTCTGCAGACCTCGGCGCGCCGGCGCCGAGGTCGTCCCGCCAACTTGCCACCGCTCCTCACGCCGTGCCGAACATGACGAACACCACCCGCCCCAGTGTTCGGGAGCGCGATGTCGAGCGGGCGGCCGCGTCCGCGGCGCCCGACCCCCGCGTGGACTCCCGCGTGGACCCCCGCGTGGCGCGCACCACCGGCGCGCTCGCGGACGCCCTGGTAGCGCTCCTCGCGGAAGGGCGCGCCTTCGACGCGGTCACCGTGCAGGACATCCTCGACCGCGCCGGCGTGGGGCGCACGGCGTTCTACGCGCACTACCGCAACAAGCACGACGTGCTCTTCTCGAGCTACGAGGGGCTGCTCGCGGCCTTCGAGGGGCTCGTCGACCGGCCCTCGCGGTACGGCGCGGCCGGCGCGCGGCTGTTCCCCGTGGCCGAGTTCCTGGAGTACGTGGGCGACATGCGCCGGCTCGTGGACGCGCTCGGGCGCGACGGGCTGCTGGAGGACGCCTGGGCCATGCTCGCCGGCGAGGCGGCCCGGGTGATCGCCCGCCGGCTCGACGCGTGGGCCGCGCGGGCGGGCGCGCCGGCGGGCGCGCCGGCGGGCGCGCTGGTCCTGCTCCCCGGCCTGGCGCCCATGCTGGCGGGGGCGCTCGTCGAGGGCGTGCGCTGGTGGCAGGCCCGCCCCGACGCGGCGACGCCGGCGGACGTCGACGCTGCCTTCCACCAACTCGCGCGCGGCGTGTTGCGTCGGCAGCCCGGCCCGTAGTGCGCCGGGGCAGCACGCCCGCGGGGCGCAACGCCCAGGGCCCGTTCGGGTGAGACGCCGAGAACCCAGCCGTCAACGAGGCGTCGGCGGCGCGTCTCGGTTAGGCGCGGCGCACGTTTTCGGGACCCGCGCGCGCCGTCGCAGAACCGACCGTGATCGCACAGGGGCCACCGGGGATGTGGATCAACACTGCTCGCGGGATCCGTGTTCCCCCTCGGGCGCGCCAGTCAGGAAGGCAACGAGCCCGAAGGGCGCGCGGTCGCCGAGGCAGAGCTCCAGCATCCGGTGCCCGTCCGCGGCCTCCGGCGCGCTGCGGGCGAACATGGTCTCCTCGTAGGCACAGAGCGCCGCTTCCAGGTCGTCGGGGCGCGCGGCGATGGCCTGGCCGAGCTCGGAGCCGTCGAACATCGCTAGGTTCGCGCCCTCCCCGGTCGGCGGCATCAGGTGCGCGGCGTCCCCGAGCAGCGTCACCCCGGGGACGCGGGTCCAGCGGTGGCCGTCCGGGAGCGCGTGGAGCATGCGCGGGACTGGCGGGGTGTCGGCCTCGGTGATAAGCGCGGTGAGTGCCGGGGCCCACCCGTCGAACTCGGCCGCGACGCGCGCCGTCGCGGCGGCGGCGGCGGTGAAGTCGATGCCGGCGACCCACGCGGCGGGGCGCGTCAGCTCGACGTACGTGTGCAGGACGCCGCCCGCCTCGCGGTGCGCGACGATCCCCTTCCCGGGGGTCAGCGCGTACATCGCCCCACCGCCCACTGCCGCGGCGGCCGCGGGGTGCCGCGCGTCGGCGTCGTACAGGTAGGTCTCGACGAACGTCGTGCCGGTGTACGCGGGCGTCGCGTCCGAGAGCAGCGGGCGGACCTTCGACCACGCGCCGTCGGCACCCACGAGGAGGCGCGTGGTCACGGTCGACCCGTCCGCGAACGTTAGCTGGTGCCGACCGCCGCCGAGTGCCGTGACGCCGGTGAGCTTCTTCCCCCACTGGATCGTCTCCGCCGGCAGGGAGTCGAGCAGGATCCGACGCAGGTCGCCGCGGAGCACCTCGGGACGCCCGCCCGTGCCGTCGTCGGGCTCGTCGAGCAGCACCGCGCCGTGCGGGTCGAGCACGCGCGTGGCCTCGGCGCCCTCGTGGATGATCGCGCGGAACGCGTCGGTGAGGCCGGCCGCTGCGAGCGCGCGCTGCCCGTTCTGCTCGTGGATGTCGAGCTGGCCGCCCTGCGTGCGGGCCTCAGCCGAGGGCTCCGCCTCGTAGATCGTCGCGGGGATGCCGTGGACGTGGAGGACGCGGGCGAGGACGAGGCCGCCGAGGCCCGCCCCAACGATTGTGACTGATGTCGTCACCAGATTTTCTTGTTGAGAGGTTCACTAGAACGATGTTCCATTCGGAGTATGGAATCACGTTCCATAGCTGTCAAGAAGATGCCCATGACCGTCAAATCGCAGCGGACGGAACGGCGACCGGACGCGCTTTCGAAGGCGCGGATCGTCGCGACCGCGATGGAGATCCTCGACGCCGGCGGCGAGCGCGCGCTGACCTTCCGCGCCCTCGCGGCGCGCCTGGCGACCGGGGCCGGCGCGATCTACTGGCACGTCGCCGACAAGGAGGCGCTGCTCGCGGCGGTCACCACCGACGTCATCGCCGGGGCGATGCCCGACGTGATCCGGGGTGCCGACCCGCGGCAGGCGATCCGCGGCATCGCCCTCGGGGTGTTTGACGCGATCGACGCCCACCCCTGGGTCGGCGCCCAGCTCGCCCGCGAGCCCGGGCAGCTCGCGATGCTCGCGCTCTTCGAGGGCGTCGGCGGGCAGCTCCCGGCGCTCGGCGTCCCCGAGCCGGCGCAGTTCGACGCCGCGTCCGCGCTCGTGCACTACGTGCTGGGCGTCGCCGGCCAGAACGCCGCGAACGCCCGCGTGCACCCGCCCGGCACGGACCGATCGGCCGTCCTGGCGAGCATCGCCGCACGCTGGGCGCAGCTCGACGCCGCGGAGTACCCGTTCGCGCGCCGGGCGGCGACGCAGCTGCGCGCGCACGACGACCGCGCGCAGTTCCTCGCCGGCGTGGACCTCATCCTCGCCGGCCTCACCACGGTCGGTTAGGCAGTCCTCCGGTTAGGCAGTCCTCACGCGGCGGCCGACGTGCACGCGGCTGAACGGGCCAAGGCGGGCCCGAACCTCACCCCTGCAGGCCGGGAGCACCGACCATCGCGACCCCGCCACCGCGCCCGGCTGCCGGGTGCCCCCAGATCCTCGGGGGAGACGCTCAGAACCCGAACGTGGGTGAGCCACCACCTCGCCCGGCTCAGAAACGCACGGCGATATGGCACGCTTACGACGCGCGGGCCGAGACCGGTAAAGACACGAGTTCTCGGGCACGTGCGCGTAGCTGCTCACAAACCACGGGTCGTAGTCGCCGATCAGGCCGACGCGAACGGCTGCGGGCATGCGTGTGCTCGGAGAAGGCGGGGCGTGCTGCCGGGGGCGCTCCCGGGTCCGGACGGCCGCTGGTGTGCCGGCGCTTACGCCTCGAACTGCCGGAGGTGGTGGTCGAGGTGCTGATACGTCAGCGCCGCCCACTCGGTCGGGGTCAGTGGGCCGAAGAACAGGTGCGGGTGGGTGGTGCACGCGGCCGGCCCGTCCGTCGCCAAGCGGCGCACCGCCTCGACCAGCCGCGCACGCTCGATGGCGAAGTCGCGCGTGTCGACGACGATCATCTCCGGGGTTGACGGCGAGTTGCGGCGCATCGTCTCGCCGCGGACGAGGAGCGACCGCTTCGCCACCGGGCCGAGCAGACGGCCGAGGCGCAGGCGCGGCGGGGTGATCTCGCCGCGCGCCATGGCGAAGCCCGCCGTGCAGTGGGCCAGCATCTGCGCGACGTCCATCCGCCCCCACAGCCGCGCGCTGTCCGGCCGGAGCCGGGCGATGCGCGCGGTAACCTCGGTGGACGCCGCGGCCTCGAACAAGTGCGGCACGCCGGTCATGCCGGCCCGCTCCCGGCGTGTGCGGCGTCGCGCCGCGCGACGCGCTCGACGGCGGCGCGCACGCGCGCGATCAGGCTCTCCCAGCCGCCCTCGATGTAGTCCCACCCCTGCACGCGCTGCAGGTCGTGCGCGATCTGCCCCATGGCGCGGTGCACGAAACGTAGCCGCGTGGTCCCACCGTCCTCGGCGAGCCGGAACTGGACGTTGGAGACGGCCGGGTACGACATGAAGAGCGGCCCACAGATCTCGAGCAGCACGGGCGACCGGATCGCCTGCACGGAGCCCCAGAAGTGCCCGGCACCGTCGCCCAGGTCGCGGTACCAGCGGCCGCCGGGCCACGCCTCGAGCACCATCGGCATGCGCCCCGTGCCCGGCGTCTCGTTCTCCGGCCCGAGCTGCGCGAGCACGGCGTCGAAGACGCCGGCGATCGGCGCCGCGATCACCTCCTCGCGCACGATCTCCAGCGCGTGTACCGCCCGTTCGGTGACGGTTGCAGCCACTCCGGTCCCTCCTCGGTCAGTGTGTGGGGTCCGGGCGCGTCGGCGGGCCCGCGGGCGGTAGACCCGCGTTCCGCTCGGCCCGCGCCTTGATGCGGTCGAGCTGGTGCCCCCAGTAGCGGTCGTACGTGCGCAGCCAGTCGCGCACGGACGCGAGCGGCGCCGCGTCGAGCCGGTACAGTCGGTGTTGGCCGGCCTTCGCGACCGACACGAGCCCGACGGCGCGCAGCACGCCGAGGTGCTTGGAGACCGCGGGCTGCGCGAGCGCCAGCCGCGCGACGACGTCGCCGACCGCCCGCGCCCGGCCGTCGCTGAGCAGGTCGAGGATCTCGCGCCGCCGGGGCTCGGCGATCGCGGTGAAGACGTCGGCCGTCGTCGCGAGGCGCGCCACGGGGTCTATATATTCCCATATGGGAATACTTGTCAAGCCGCTGCGGCGCGAGCACCGATGGCTCGGAAAAGCCCGGCGTTCCGGCAATCAACACGTGGTGGCGCGGGACCGGTTGTGCTCCGCGTTCCAGGACCCGAGCGGTTCGTGCTCAGAAACCACCGGAAGCGCCCCTGACTCCCGCCTGGGCTCAGGTACGGCGCGTAGCCCCGCCCTACGGACGGGGGGTCGGGCGCCCACACGCCGGGCGCCCGGCGGCTAGACTCGCGCATACCGGCCGCGTGCGGGCGCCTTCGCCCGGCCAGCGCGCCCCGACTCCCACCCCGCACGCCCGTGCTCCCATCCGCGCTGCACCGGGTCGCCGCCCTCTTGACGCTCTCGGCAGCCCTGTGCGTTCCTGCCACCACGGCCGTGGCCCAAGCGGCGGCGGCGGGTACCTCGCGCGGCCTCGCGCTGGCCCACGTCCACGTGGTCAACCCGCGCACCGGGGTGGTGCGCGACGACCAGACCATCGTCACGCGCGGCGACCGTATCGTCGCCGTTGCGCCGAGCGGCGTGACGCGACTCCCCGCCGGGGTCCGCGTGGTCAACGCCGACGGCGCGTACGTCATCCCGGGCCTGTGGGACGCGCACGTGCACCTGTCGTACGCCGGCGCGTGCGCGCTGCCGGTGTTCGTCGCGCACGGCATCACGAGCGTGCGCGACCTCGGGGCGCGGCTCGATGAGGTCCGCGCCTGGCGGGCTGCGGCGGCCCGCCAGGCACTCGTGGCGCCGCGCATCTGGGCGGCGGGGCCGGACGTCGAGAGCGCGGCGTGGCTCGACGCCGCGCACGCGCTCTCGCCGCCGACGGATTCCATGTGGGCGTGGGGCCCGCGGCTGCGGATGCAAGGGCCGGCAGACGCCGCGGCGATCACCGATTCCCTGGCGCGCCTCGGCGTCGACGTGGTCAAGTTCCGCAACCTGCCGCGCGCGAGCTTCCTGGCGCTCGCCGCCGCGGCGCGCCGGCGCGGGCTGCGCCTCGCAGGACATGCGCCCAAAGGGACGACGCTCGCGGAGGCTGCCGCAGCCGGGCTCGGCAGCGTGGAGCACGCCGAGACCGTGACGCTCGCCCTTGGCGCGGCGCCGGACAGCATCCGCCGCAAGCAGTTCCGCGTCGCGGCGCGGGCCGGCCTGATGGTGACGCCCACGCTCGTCACCGAGCGCACACTCTGGCTGACGCCGGCCAGCGTCGCGCGAGCCGTGCTCGCCGACTCGGCGGGCGCGCGCGACCCCGAGCGCCAGTACGTGAGCGCCCGGCAGCTGCGCGCCTGGGCCCACGCGCTCGAGCTGAACGCGCGCGGCGCCGACGGGACCACCGACTGGCCTGCGCTCTACCGACGTCAGACGGCCGACATGCGCCTCGCGCGCACCGCGGGGATGCCGTTCCTGGCGGGCACCGATTTCGGCAGCGCGACGGGGCTCTACGCCGGTGCGGGGCTGCACGAGGAGCTCGCGCTGCTTGTGCGCGACGTCGGGCTCACCCCGCGCGAGGCGCTCGCGAGCGCGACGACGGCGCCGGCCGCCTTCTTCGGGCAGGCACAGGCGTTTGGCGTCACGCCCGGGGCGCATGCGGACCTAGTGGTCCTCGCCGCCGACCCGCTGACGGACATCCGCAACACGCGGCGCATCCGCGCGGTCCTGCTCGGCGGTCGCCTGTTCGAGCAGGCCGAGCTGGACACGCTGCTCGCCGACGTCGGCACCGCGGTGCGCAGTGGTGCGGACTGCGCCCGCGCGCGCCCGCCTGGCGGGACGAGCGCCGCCGGGCGGTAGCCCGGCGGGCGGGCCGCGCGGGGTACCCCAGCTCGGCCGGGGCTGCCCCTTGCAACGCTGCGGCCGACCCCGGCCCGAAAACGCTCGTCCGCGCCCTGCTCGGGCCCGCCGCAGTAACGGCCCGGGATGCGGCTGGGGGGCCGGCCGGCGGGCGGGCGGCCGGTGACGCCGCCGCCGCGGGTGCCGCCTCTGGACGGCCCCGGACCGACAACTGGCGGGCGTGCGGGACGCGGGCGGTCGAGCGCGTTGTGGCAGGGTTGAGCGTGCCGCGTAGTCGGCGCCGAGGTCCCGGGCTGGCGCGCGGGGTGCGGGAGCATACCGTTTGGTCACCAACCATAGGCGGCCCCGGTACGGGGATGGGGTGGAGGGGAGAAGACCGGGCCCGCCAGACGCGCCGGCGCGCGTCCGCTCACCTTGCCACGTGCCCGCATATGCCCGCATGTGCCCACAACTGCCTGACGCCGCCCACGGCTCACCCGACCCGCACCCTCGAACGACGCACGCCCGCACGGGCCTCGCAGCCCGGAGCGCCGCCCTCTTCGCGCGCGGCGCGCAGCTCCGCGGCGAGTCGGCCGCGCTCACCGCCTACGCCCGCGCGCTGCGGGCCGAGGGGGACGCGCTCCGGCGCACGATGGCGCGGTGCCCCGGGCCCCCGGTCCCGCCCGCCCTCGCGACCAGGGTGGTCGGGCTCCGGCCGGCGGTGCGCGACCTCGGGCGGCGCGCCGCGACGCTGCGGGCGGACGTGGCCGAGCTCGCGCAGCGCGTGTACGCGCGCCAGCACGCGCGTCAGCACGGCGATCGTGAGCGCGACGCGCCCGTCGCCGTGCCCCGATCGTGCGCGGCGGCGGCGGAAATCGTGCAGCGTGGAGCCGACATGAGTGACGGTCCCCACGACCCGCCGGACGCGCCGCGCGCACGAGCACGAGAACCGTGGGGCGACCTCGGCCAGCTCCGGGCGAGACGCGCGCACCCCGCCACCGAGCGCGCCGAGCCGCGCGCGGTCGCCCGGGAGCTGACCATCGAGGGCCGGGCCCGGCGGGGGGAGCCGGCGCCGCCCGCCGACTCGTTCGCGATCGCCCGGTGGTTGATGAGGGACGGCGGGCGACCGTCCGAGTGGCGGGGCTGACACGGGGCTTCGGACAGGCTGCTGGGCGGAACGACGGCGGCTCGCGAGCGCCGGAACGGGGGGGCTCGACGCGCAGTAGCCCGAGTCGCGCTGCCGACGACCACAGGGCCGGCGGGCTCCACCCGAAGTGGCCGGCGCGTGGCACGTCTCCACTCGTGCGTACTGCCCCACCAGGTGGCGGGTTGGGCGGCCTAGGGCGGCCACGGCCCGCGGGGCGGCGTTGCCCTTACCGCGCCCTTACCGCGTGGGCGGGGGGGTGACAGGCCCGAGGGTGGCATCCAGCCCCGCGCGGAGGTCGGCCCAGCCCGCGCCGACGCGGACGCCCGGGCCCGCGATGGCCGCGCCGAGGGCCGGCGCGCCCGCCCCGCCCACCAGCACCGGCACCGCGGCCGGGAGCCGGGCGCGGAGCACCCGCACCGCGTCGGCGACCCGCGCGCGGTCGTCGTCGCCGGCGGCGGCGAGGTATCCGGGCGCGTGCACCGCCACGGCGCGTGCCGCGGTGGCGGCGGCCACCGCCGCGACCTCGCCCGCAGGCAGGTCGGGACCGAGGTACACCACCGCCCAGCCGTCGGCGGCGGCCGCGGCCCCGGCCGCCGCCGCCTCGACCGCCGATACGCCGGGCGCGTACCGGTCGCGGTCTCCCCCCTGTCCGCCAGGCACGCCGGGCGCGGTGGCAAGCACGAGGCGCTCCGCCGCGTGCACGCGCGCCAGCGCCCGCATGGTCTCGACGAGCAGGTCGTGCGTGGTCGACGCGACGAGGCGCTCCTGCACCAGGCTGACGTGCCCCGCCTGCCACGCCTGGTCGACCGCACGCACGAGCGGCGCGACGACCTGGTCCAGGAACGCGGGCACGCCGAACCGGGCGGCGGCGCGGCGGAGCACGGCGTCGAGCGCGGGGGCATTCAGCGCCCAGGTCAGGGCCATCGCCTGCCCCACCACGTCGCCCGGCTCGGCAGCCGCGGCCGGCGGCACCTCGGCGGGTGGCCCACCCTGCGCCGCCGCATCGTCCGCGGCCATCCGGGCCAGGGCGTCGGTCGAAAGGCGGGCTACCTGCCGGATCGGGCGGCCGGCGCGCGTGACCGCCTGGAGGAGGCGCACGCGCAGGATGTCGGCGTCCGAGTACCGGCGGTGGCCGCCCTCGCCGCGCGTGGGGGTGACCGCCCCGTACCGCCGTTCCCACATCCGCAAGAGGTGCTCCGACGCACCGGTCCGCGTAACCACCACGGCCATCGGGTGGCCCGGCTCGGGCGACGTGACGTCAGCCGGTGGTGCGGGCGGCGGCGGGTTGGCGGTCATGCGACAGACGTTGCGCCCTTGTACAGGCGATGTCAAGATTACTCGGCCAATAAGCTTGACAAATAGGCGGAATCAGACCACTATTGCTGGACGATCCATAGACACGAAGCCTGGATGGTCGGCGCGCTGGCGCGCCGTGATGGTGGGACCGCCCTCGCCGTGGACCAAGCGGGCGATCCCGACCACACCTACAGCTGGAGCCCCATCCCATGACGACCCCGATGCAGAACGGCCCGCAGAGCAGCACGTCGGGCAACAAGACCATCGTGCAGGTCGCCACCGAGGCGGGCACGTTCAAGACCCTGCTCGCGGCGGCGCAGGCGGCCGGCCTCGTCGAGACACTGCAGGGCGCCGGGCCGTTCACGGTGTTCGCGCCGAACGACGCCGCGTTCGCCAAGCTCCCGGCCGGCGCGGTCGACGGGCTGCTGGCCGACAAGGCCGAGCTCGCGTCGATCCTGACGTACCACGTGGTCAGCGGCCGCGTGTCGGCGGCGGACCTCGTCAAGACCAACGGCGCGACGCCCGCGACGGTCAACGGCCAGACGCTAGACATCGCGGTCGCGGGCGGCAAGGTTACCGTGAACGACGCCAACGTGATCACGGCCGACCTCCCGGCGTCCAACGGCGTGATCCACGTCGTCGACGCGGTCCTGATGCCGACGGCGGCCGCGGCGCCCTCGAGCCGCTAACCGCCTCACGGCGCCACACGGCGGGGGGGCCGGCGCGTGCGCCGGCCCCCCCGCCGTGCGTCGTCTGACAGCAGGAGTCCTGTGCGGCTGGCTGACTTCCTCGAGGCGGAAGCGGCATCCATCCCCGCCGAGTGGGTGGCGTTTGCCGGCGGCTCGGGTCCGGCCGGCGCGGGGATGGACGTCGAGGCGTTGCGCGACCACGCCGCGGCCATGCTCGCCGACATCGCGGCGGACCTGCGCACCCCGCAGACCGGCGCCGCGCAGGCCGCGGAGTCCAGGGGCGCCGCTCGGTCGTACGGTGCGGACGCGCACTGCGCGGGCCCGGTCGGCCGTGAACCCGCCGACACCGCCGCCGAGGTGCACGGCGCGGGGCGCGCGGAGAGTGGCTTCACGTTAGGCGCCATGGTCGCGGAGTACCGCGCGCTGCGCGCCAGCGTGATCCGCCTGTGGACCGCCGCCAACGGCAGCCTCACCGGCGCCGACCGGGACGACCTGATCCGGTTCAACGAGGCCGTCGACCAGGCGCTCGCCGAGTCGGTGACGCGCTACACCCAGGACCTCGATGAGTCGCGCGAGATGTTCCTCGCCATCCTCGGCCACGATCTGCGCACGCTGCTCGGCGCCATCATCATGGCGTCGCGTTTCATGCTCGACACCGGCGAGCTACCCGAACTCCACGCGGCCCTCACGGCGCGCATCGCCGTCGCGTCGTCGGCCGAGGCGGGGACCACGTTCACCGTCCACCTGCCGCGCGGGCTGTAGCAGAGGCCTGCCATGTACGACCGCGAACTCGACCAGCGCTTGGACGCGATGCACGACCGGGGCGTCCACTGTCACGACCACGTCCTGCGCCTGCGCTACGACGCGAACGCGGCCGTCGTCACGCTCCGCGGCGAGGGGGAGGGGACACGGGCCGTGTGCGTCACGTATGCCGGGCTCGCGCGGCACCTCGGCGCAGCCGGTCCGGGGGCGACGGGAGAGTTCGGCCCGGTCGAGCGGCTTCTGTGCGCAATGTACGGCGACCCCGATCGGTACGGGGCGGTGGAGGTCACGCCGTAGCGAGTCGTCATAGCAAGCCGCCGTCGCCGTCCGCCGGGGCCGATTCTCCGGACCGCGCAGCCGCACGGGCCCGGTCGGGCCCTACGCATACATTGCCGAGCGCATTGCGCGGCCCATCGGCGCGCGTCGACGCCCGCCCGCGCTGTCCACTGCGCCTGCCGCCCCGTTCGTGGCGTCCGTGGGCCTCGGGTGTCCACCCCGCGCCCCTGCGTCGTTCATGCCTTCGACTCCTCGCGCCGCCGCGGCCCCGCGCGCTCCGTCGGCCGACGTCGCCGCGACCGTCTTCGCCGGCGCCGGCGCGATGGCGGCGCGATGCCGCGCCTTCGACTGGGCGTCGACGCCGCTCGGCCCCGTGGACACGTGGCAGCCGAGTCTGTGCACCGCGGTGGGGCTGGTCCTCGCGGCCCCCGTGGGGATGATCCTCCTGTGGGGGCCGGAGCTCGTGCAGCTCTACAACGACGCGTACGCGGTCGTGATGGGGGCCAAGCACCCGGCCACTCGGGCAGCGCAATCGCGACTGCTGGCCCGAGGTGTGGGACTTCACGGGGCCCATCTACGACGCGGTGCTGCACCGCGGCCAGGCGTTCCGCTTCGAGGATCAGCGCCTCGTGCTGGAGCGCCACGGCGGGCGCGAGGAGACGTACTTCACGCTCGCCTACAGCGGCGTCCCCGACGGGGCGGGCGGGGTGGGCGGCGTCCTCGTGAGCGTGTTCGAGACCTCCGCGCAGGTGGGGGGACGGCGCGCCGAAGCCGAGCGGGCGCAACTCGCCGTCGCGCTGCAGGCCGAGCGCACGGCGTTGCTGGAGGAGGTGTTCCGCCGCTCGCCGTCGTTCCTCCACGTGCTCCGCGGCCCGAAGTTCGTCTTCGAGTTCGTGAACGCGGCGTACTACCAGCTCGGGGCCACCGCGAGCTGCTCGGCCGGCCCGCCTTCGAGGCGCTGCCCGAGGCGGCCGCCGGCGGCTTCGAGGAACGCCTCGCCGGCGTGCTGGCCACGGGCGAGCCGTTCTACGGGCGCGAGCTCCCCGTGACGCTCGCCCGCACCCCGGGCGCCCCGCCCGAGGAGCGCCTCGTTGACCTCGTGTACCTGCCGCTGTTCGACGCCGACGGCGCGTGCACGCGCATCCTCGGCCACGGCACCGACGTCACCGAGCACGTCGCGGCGCGCCGGCAGGCCGAGGCCGCGGTGGCCGCCGAGCGGGAGCGGTTGCGGTCGCTCGTGCTGCACATGCCGGCGCCCGTCGCGCTGCTCGCCGGCGACGCGGGCGGGCTCCGCTACGAGCTGGTGAACGCGGCGTACACCCGCGTGTGCGCGGGGCGCCCGCTGGTGGGGCGCACGCACCGCGAGGCGTTCCCGGAACTCGCGGGGCAGGGCTTCTACGAGCTGTTCGAGCGGGTGTACCGGACGGGCGAGTCGTGGGCGGGCCCCGAGACGCTGGCGCGCTACGACCGCGACGGGACGGGCGTCGTCGACACGTGGCTGGACCTCCGCCTGGAGCCCGTGCGGGAGCCGGGGGTCGACGGCGCCCCCGGGCCGGTGGTCGGGCTCCTCAACTTCGCCGTCGACGTGACCGACCAGGTGCGGGCGCGCCGGCAGGTGGAGGCGCTGCTGGCGGAGAGCGAGCGGGCGCGCGCGGAGGCCGAGGCGGAGCGGGCGCGCGCGGACGCCGAGCGCGAGCGCGCGGCGCAGGCCAACCAGGCGAAGGCGGAGTTCCTGGCCGTGATGAGCCACGAGCTCCGCACGCCGCTCAACGCCATTCGGCGGCTACGCGCAGCTGCTGGAGCTGGGGCTGCACGGCCCGGTGACGGACGCCCAGATCGCCGCGCTCGCCCGCGTACGGGACGCGCAGCGGCGGCTCCTCGGCCTTATCAACGACGTCCTCAACTACGCCAAGCTGGAGGGCGGGCGCGTGGAGTACGCACTGGGCGTGGTGGACGTGCGCGCGGTGATCGCCGAGGTGGCCCCGTTGATCGAGCCCCAGCTCTCGGGCAAGGGCCTGGCGCTCGACGTGCGGCTGCCCGACGGCCCCTGTGAGGTCTGGGCTGATCGGGACAAGCTCGGACAGGTGTTGCTCAACCTGCTCTCGAACGCGGCCAAGTTCACCGCCGCGCGCAACCCGGCGACGGGCGCGCCCGGGCGCGTGACCATGACGGTGGCCACGCGGCCCGGGGCCGCCGCGGGCGCCGTGTTCCTCCGGGTGGCCGACACCGGCGTGGGCATCCCGCGCGACAAGTTGGCAGCCGTGTTCGAACCGTTTGTGCAGGTGGCGACCGGCTACGCGCGGACGGGCGACGGCACGGGGCTGGGCCTCGCCATCAGCCGCGACCTGGCGCGCGGGATGGGCGGGGACCTGCGGGTGCAGAGCGTGCTGGGCGAGGGGTCCACCTTCACGGTCGCGCTGCGGCGCGCGGCGGGGCCGGGCGGCGGGGGGGGAGACCGCCCCGCCGAGGCCGCGGGGTCCGCCTAACACGCCCGCCGCGTGCACGGGGCGGCCGGCGTGGCCACCGGCGTTCGCCGGCCGGATGACGTCGCGAGCCCCGAACGCCGACCGCGACCGCCCCTACCACCTGCGCGCGCCGCCCGCTCGTAACTCTGGTCGAAGTCCCGAAGAGACAGAGCCCCGACACCGAGCAGTCCGTTCTTACTCGCCGTCGTGTGAGACGCGCAGAACTCACGCGTTTGCGCGACGGCCAGCTCTCCGGACCGCGGCGGACGAGTATCGAAACCTAGAGTGACGCGAGGACCCGAGGCCTGTTGTTAGGCGAGTTCTGATGCGCGCACGCCTAACGTCTCGAAATCGACCGACGGGGGCGCCGCCGCGGCCTGAGCGAGGCTGGGTCGCGCACTCGTTCGTTAGGCGTCCGCGGGCCGCCGCCCGCCGGCCCCGGTGTACCCTGGGCCGGCGTGCCGCGGTCCCGCGGGCGCGAGCGCCGCGGCCAGCGACGGCAGGGTCGCGACGAGCAGCCACGCGCGCCAGGCGAGCCCGATCACGAGCACGGGCCAGTTGACGCGCGGGCGCGCGACGAAGTACGCCGCGAGGAGCGCCGGGATCAGGCCGGCGACCCCCTGCGTCGCCCGGAAGGCCGCGAGGCGGTGGCGGTCGGCCACCGCGCCCCGGGTCCGGGCGACCAGGACCGCGGCGGCGCCGACGAGGGCCGCCGCGAAGGCGACGTCGACGACGCCGAGCCAGCCGAGCGGGCGCTGCTGGTTGGCGGCCCCGGCGCCCACGGGGAACGCGGCCGAGACCGCGAACAGGGCGACGCAGGTGCGGGCGAGGGTGCGCAGGCGCATGACGCCGGTACGGCGCCGACGGCGACGGAGTTTCGGCGACGCCTAACGCCCAACGGGCGGCCCGCGGAGCCGCCCCAGTCGCGCGCGCAAACCACACCCGCGGCCGCGGCGACACCGCACGGCGGCCGGACCGGACACGGCCTGGACGCGCGGCCCGGCCCGCGGCGGTCGCCTCCGCCGCACGCCCGGTCACGTGCCAGGACCCCTCGCGTGAGACCGCCGGAACTCGGGCGTTGGTGCGGCTGGTGTACCGCGCGCCCGTGCGGAGCGTACCCGAATTTCGAGCCCGTCCACCCGCGTCCGGCCAACGACCGGATCGGCGGCGCCTAACGTTCTCCGACGGCCGGCCGCGGCGCGCGGACGTCCGGGGCCCTGACCCCGGGCGTCGACGCCGCGGGCGAGGCCGGCGTGATCCGCGGCGGACGTCGCGGCCCCCCTCGCGCCGGCGCGGGGCGAGGGCGGCCGCGCCGTGTCGCACGGGTGCTCGCACGTGGCCGTGAACGCGCTGGTCGGCCGCGCGCCGTTACGGGCCGCACTTCGGGCAGCGGGCGACCACGGGGCCGGCCCCCGGGTGCTCGCGCGCCACCCACGCCCGGAGCGCCCCCGGCGCCTCCGCGCAGATCTGCCGCCGCCCCACCGCGCGCAGCCGCTTGGGGTGGCGATCCCGGTCGACCTCCGGGCAGCGCGCCCGGTGCAGCAGCGGGGGGTCCTTTGGGCTGACGGCCAGCACGTAGCCGTCCGGGTGTGTGCTCAGCCACCACGCATACGCCGCGTCGTCGGGCCACTCGGCCGTGGCAGTCCGGAGGTCGGGCGCGTCGGCCATCGGTCGGCGACGGGGGTGGGGCGGGCGACCGCGCGCGGGCCGGTGCCGCGCCGCGTCGCGCGCGGTCGCCGGGGTACGATAACGCCGGTGGCCGCGCATACCGCGCCGGGCCTGCCGCGCCGCCTGCCGCGCCGCCTGCCGCGCCGCCTGCCGCGCCGCCTGCCGCGCCGCCTGCCGCGCCGCCTGCCGCGCCGCCTGCCGCGCCGCCTGCCGCGCCGCCTGCCGCGCCGCCTGCCGCGCCGCCTGCCGCGCCGCCTGCCGCGCCGCCTGCCGCGCCGCCTGCCGCGCCGCCTGCCGCGCCGCCTGCCGCGCCGCCTGCCGCGTCGACCGGACGACCGTCGGCCCGCGGCGCGACCGCCGTCGCGCGACTTCGCGCACGTCTCGTCGGCGTGCCCCTCGGCGCCGCGCGTAGTGCCGTCGTAACCTTCCGCCGGGCCGACTCGCCCGGAGCGCCTCCCCTGAGCGCCCCCTAACCGCCCCCAACGGCGATGAAGCTCTGGCTCGATGCCGACGCCGCGCCCCGCGACGTGAAGGACATTTGCCTGCGCGCCGCCGAGCGGCTGCGGATCGACGCCGTCCTCGTGGCGAACCAGCGGCTGCTCTTGCCGCCGGGCTACGCGTACGCGACGTCCGTCCGGGTCGAGGGCGGCCCTGACACGGCGGACCGCCATATCGCGGAGCACGCGGCGGCCGGCGACGTGGCGGTCACGGCGGACATCCCGCTCGCGGCGCTCCTCGCGCCCCGCGGCGTGACCGTCATCGACCCGCGGGGCGAGGAGTACACCGCCGAGCGCGTCGGGGAGCGCCTGTCCGTGCGCAACTTCATGGACGGGCTCCGCGGGGCCGGCGTCGAGACCGGCGGGCACGGCACGTACGGCCCGCGCGAGAAGCAGGCGTTCGCCAACGCGCTCGACCGGGCGCTCACGCGCGCCCTCCGGCGCCGCTGACGCGCGCGACCCATAGCAGGACGAGGGTGGTGTTGACGCGCTGGGCGACGTGCTGCCGGGCCGCGGCGATGAGCGCCCGCACCGACGCGAGCAGCTCGCCGTCCAGGATGACGGCGTCGAGCACGCCGGCGCCGGTCTGGCCGCCGGCGGCGGTCGGCACGACGGCCCCGCCGGCGGCCCGATCACCGCCCGGCGGCGTGTCGGGAGGCGACGCGGCGGCGGTAGAGGGGGGCGGGGCGGCCGGGCGCCGGCCCGCCGGACGCTTCGAGGGCATGCCCGCAGTTTACCGCGTCGCCACCACGGCGCGGGCAGGAATTGTCTACACGGTGTGTAGACAATCGGCCGGGGGGCGCCCCAAGCTGAGACGCCGAGAAGCCGTGCCGTTGCGAGATTGGCCGGGAGCGGCGGGCGCGCCGACCGTTAGGCGTTCTGAGATGGGTATTGCGACTCTCACCAACGACCCGGCGAGACGCGGAGCAGACCGCACTCTGCCACCGGCGCGGTCACCACCGGACACCTCGTCCGGCCGCGTTGGCCCCCGCACGCCGGACGTCCCGGGGGCGGTGCCGTGTACGACGCGGGGGATCGCGCGCCTCGCGCACCTCGGGGGCGTGCTACTCGGCGCGGAGCGCGCGCATCGGGTCGATCCGCGCCGCCCGGCGCGCCGGGACGTAGGCGGCGCCGAGGGCCACCGCCGCGATCACCGCTGCAGCGGCCGTCACCGTCGCCGGGTCGTGCGGCCCGAGCCCGAAGAGGAGCGCGCGCGCGGCGCGGCCGAGCGCGAGCGCGGCCGCGAGACCGACCACCCCGCCGGCGAGCGTCATCCGGCCCACCTGCCGGAGCACGAGGGCGCGCACCCGCCGCGCGTCGGCCCCGAGCGTCATGCGCACGCCGATCTCGCGCGTGCGCTGGGCCACCGTGTAGGCGAGTACGCCGTAGAGCCCGACGGCGGCGAGCAGCGTCGCGAGCGCGGCGAACGCGGCGGCGAGCGTGCCGATCATCCGGTCGAGGGAGACGTTCTCGCGGATCTGCTGCGGGAGCGTCTTGAGGTCCTGCACCGGGACGTTCGGGTCGACGCGGGCCACCGCCGCGGGGATCTGGCGCAGCACGCGCGCGGGGTCGCCGCCCGTGCGCGCGTAGTAGCTCAGCGTTCCGGTCGCCGGGTCCTGCCGGTGCGCGATGTAGACGCTCGGCTGCAGCTCGCCCTTGACCCCGTCGTACTTCGCGTTCCCGACTACGCCAACGACCTGCAGGTTGGGTTCCGGCTCGCCCCACACCGCCACGCGCCGGCCGACGGCCGCGCGGCCGAGGCCGAACTTCTTCACGAACGCGGCGTTCACGACGGCGACGCCCGACGTGCCAACGCGGTCGGCGGGCGTGAACTCGCGACCGGCGAGCAGCGGGATCCCGAGGGTGCGGAAGTAGCCGGGGCCGACGAGGTTGATCAGCGCCCCATTGTCGGCGCCGGGCTCCGTCCGGACCCCCTCCACCCGGATGCCGTTGCCCCAGCTCTCCCCGGCGAAGAGCCGGACGCGCGAGGAGGCCACGCCAACCACCCCGGGGACCGCGGCCAGCTCCTCCTCGACGCGCTGGAACAGCAGTTGACGGCGTGCGGGCGCGTAGCCGTTCAGCTCGGGCGCGATGGTGAAAGTGAGGAGGTGGTCGGCGGCGAGTCCCAGGTCGGCGCGGGCGACATTGCGCAGGCTGCGTAAGAAGAGCCCCGCCGCCACGAGCAGCACCATCGAGAGGGCGATCTGGCCGGCCGCGAGCGTCGTGCGGAAGCGCGCAGCGACGCGCGCCCCCGCGATCTGCCCCGCGTTCGCGCGGATCGCGGTCACGAGGTCCGCGCGCGTGCTGTGCAGCGCGGGGAACAGCCCGAAGACGAGCCCCGTCGCCGTCGCCAGCGCCGCGGCGAACGCCACCATCGGCCAATGCAGCCCGAGCCGAACGGCGGAGCCGGCCTCCGGAGGCAGGATCGCCCCCGCGAGCGAGAGCGTGCCGCGCGCGACCAGGAGCCCGGCCGCCCCGCCGAGCGCGGCGAGCGTGAGCGCTTCGGCCAAGAGTTGCGCCACGACGCGCCGCCGCCCGGCGCCTAACGCGACGCGCACGGCGACCTCCATCTCGCGGGTGGCGCCGCGCGCGAGCAGGAGGCCCGCGACGTTCGCGCACGCGATGAGCAGGACCACGGCCGCGACGGCGGACAGCAGCACGAGCGGCGTGCGCACCTGCCCCGCGAGCGCGCTCTGCCCGCGGCCGGCGGGCGCCAGGTCGAGCGCCGCCCGGCGGAACTCGGCCATCTCGCGCGCCGTCAGCCCCTCCTGGAGGGGCGCCTCCACCCCCACGATGATGGGACGGTAGACGGCGTTGAGCGCGGCCTGCGCCTCCTCCACCCGAACGCCCGGCGCGAGCCGGCCGAACAGGTAGAGCCAATAGCGCCGGCGGCTCGTGTCGAAGCCGTTCATCCCGGGGATCGCCTGCCCCACCTGCGCCGTCATAGCCAACGGCAGGAACATCTCGGGCTGCACCCCGAGCGTGGTGCCCTCGAAGCCCCGCGGCGCCACGCCCACGACGGTCATCGGCTGACCGTCGACGACCAGCGTCCGACCGAGCACCCCGGGGTCACCCCCGAGCTGCGCCTGCCAGTAGCCGTAGCTCAGCACGGCGACCGGGTGGCCACCGAGCGACCGGTCGTCGTCCGGCCCGAGCAGGCGGCCCAGCGCGGGGCGGATGCCGAGCACCGGGAAGTACGCGCCCGAGACCAGCACGCCGCGGGCGTGGAGCGTCCGGCCGCCGAGGGCGAGGTTCACCGGGACCACGACGTGTGCGGCGACGCCGGTCAGCCCGGTCCGCGGCGCGCGCTCGAGGTCGCGGAACATCGGGTAGCTGAACACCTCCTCGCAGCCCCCGACCTCGCCGCACGAGTTCGAGCCCGACCGCGGGCCCGGCGCGACGAGCTTGACCAGGCGCTCCGGATGCGGCACCGGGAGCGGGCGCAGAAGCAGCTGATTGAAGAGCGAAAAGATCGCCGCGTTCGCGCCGATGCCGAGGGCGAGCGAGAGCACGGCGGTCACGACGAGCCCGGGGGCACGCCGCAGGCCCCGCACGGCCACCCGCAGGTCGTGCCGGAGGGCGTCGAGTAACGCTTGGAGATGCATTCGTCCCTCCCGGCGCCGGGCCGAGGTGTGGAGGCGCTCGCGCGCCTCGTCGAGGGGGCCGAAGCGCCGTTCGGCTTCGGCCCGCGCCGCGTTGGGGCGCATCCCCTCGGCGGCGAGCTGCGCCGCGCGCAGCTGGAGGTGCAGGCGGATCTCCTCGTCCACCTCGCCCGCGACGTCCTGCGGCCGCCGGAGTGGGAGCCGGAAGAGGCGGGCGACCCCGGGGCGGACCTCGCCGGGGCCGCGCGGACCGCTGGGCATCGGCTCGCTCCCGGTTAGGCCGGTGCGGGGGCGGTCAGGATGCCGGTGACGGCGTTGGCGTAGCGCACCCAGCGCGCGGTCTCGGCCGCGAGGTGCGCCCACCCGGCGTCGGTCAGCCGGTAGTAGCGGGCGCGCTGGTTGTTTTCGGTCACGCCCCACTCGGCGGCGGCAAGTCCGCGCGCCTCGAGGCGGTGGAGCGCCTGGTAGAGCGCCGAGTCCTGCACGCCCACCGCGCCGCCCGAGCGCCGCTCGATCCACGTCGTGACCTCGAAACCGTGCATGGGGCCCCAGGCGAGCGCCTTGAGCACGAGCGCGTCGAGCGTCCCCTTGACGAGCGGCAGCGGGTCGGCCACGTGGACTCCAGAGTATGTGTACAGACTCTGAGTACAATGCGCACACGCCTGGGCGCCGTCAAGCGCCGTACGCCCAGGCAGCCCCGGGGCGTTAGGTTCGTCAGCCTCCTCTCACCCCTGTGCTCGGGGTTCGAGCACCAACGCTCTGAACCGCCCCGAGCTTAGAGGAGGAGTCAGCCACGCGCGTGTGTTCCCGAGCGCGCGTCTGCTAAAGGCTCAGGTGCTGTGAGGGATGTGAAGCCGGCGCGCGGCGTGAGCGTTTCACCCTCCACGAACGCGGGCGAGTGTCGAGACGCGCGGGTCGGCGCGGTGCCCTCGGATCGAATCTCGTCCGAGCTCCGGCCTGGCCTCACGTGTGAGACACCCGGCCACACGCCGCAGAAAGGACCGACCTGGACATGTAATCTCGAGGTGTCGCGTGGCGGCGCGTCGTGAGGCGGAGGACACGGCGCGGTTCGGGAGCGCCAGGCGCCCGGCGCCTCCACCTTCTGGTCGTTCACTCCGCGCGCAGGCTCACCGCGGGGTCGACGTGCGCCGCGCGCCAGCCGGGCACGACGCCCGCCGCGAGCGCCACGGCGGCCAGGAGCGCCGTCACGCCGCCGAACGTCAACGGGTCGTACGGCGAGACGCCGAACAGGAGGCCCGCCGCCGCTCGGCCGGCGAAGCTCGCGAGCGCCAGGCCGAGCGCCAGCCCGCCGGCCACGACGCCGAGGCCGCGCCGCAGCACGAGCCGGAGCACGTCGCCGCGCCGCGCGCCTAACGCGAGGCGGATGCCGTAGTCGCGCCGTCGCTGGGCGACATCGTAGGCGAGGACGCTGTAGAGCCCCACGGCGGCGACCAGCAGGCCCAGCCCGCGGAACGCCGTGAACAGCGTCGCGCCCATCTGCCACGGGCGGAGCTCGGGCGCCACGAGGTCGGCCATCGCGCGCACGCGCCCGTACGACGCGCCCGGCGCGAGCGGCTGCAGCGCGCGCTGCACCGCGGCGAGCTGCGCCGCCGCGTCGCCGCGGGTGCGCACCACCAGGCCGCCCAGGTCGAAGCGTCCGGGGTGCGGCGGCAGCGGGCGGTAGAACGCGGGTGCGCCGGGCTCGCGCGGGTCGCCGCGCTTGACGTCCTGCACGACGCCGATCACCGGCCGGCACGGCGCGTCCGGCGCGTCGTCCACGATCGCGCACCGCCCCACCGCGTCGTCGGTGCCGTACAGGAGCCGCGCGAGCGCCGCGCTCAGCACCACGGCGTCGGCGTCGACGCCGGGCGTGCGCGGGTCCCACACGCGGCCGCGCAGCACCCGGGTGCCCATCACGCGGAAGTAGTCGAGCCCCGCCGTGTTGTGGTGCACCTCGGCGCTCGCCGTGACCGAGTCGCGGCCGGGGAGGCGGACGCGGTTGGTCGTGAACCCGCTCTGGTACGGCAGCTCGAACGTCGTCCCCACCGCCTCCACCGCGGGCAGCTCGGCGGCGCGCCCGGCCATCCGGGCGTAGAGCGCGGCGGTCCCCGCGCTGTCGACCGTCTCGCCGCGCCGCTCCACCGACGCGTACAGCACGCGCGACGGCGCGAACCCGAAGTCGACGGCGCGCGCGTGCCAGAGCGAGCGCACGAACAGCCCGGCGCCCACGAGCAGCAGCGTCGAGAGCGACGCCTGCACGAGTCCGAGCGTCGCACGCGCGCGCCCGTGGCGCTCGCCGCCGCGCGCCCCGCCCCGGAGCCGCGCCGCCGCGTCGGGGCGCAGGGCGCGCAGCGACGGCGCGAGCGACGCGAGGAGCCCCGCCGCGACGGTGATCGCGCCCGTGACCGCGAGCGTGCGTCCGCTGGCGAGCGCGTCGCCGAACGCGACGTCGGGGATGAGCAGCCGCGTCACGAGCGTGCCGCCGAGCCGCGCGACCAGCAGCCCCGCCGCCGCGCCGAGCGCGGCGAGCACGCCGACCTCGGCGAGGACCTGCCGCGCGAGCCGCGCCCGCCCGACGCCCAACGCCACGCGCACCGCCACCTCGCGCTCGCGCTGGAGCGCGCGGGCGAGCAGCAGGTTCGCCACGTTCGCGCAGGTGACCAGCAGGACCACCGCGGTCACGCCGAGCACCCACAGCGACACGCGCGCGCCGCTGCTCCGGTCGGGCCCGCGGTCGGGCAGCACGGGGTAGAGGGTGGCGCGCGGCGCCGGCCGCGCGGAGGCGCGGTGCTGCAGGGCGCGCGCGAGTGCGGCGTGCGCCGCGGCCTCGCTCACCCCGGGGCGCCGCGCCGCGACGAGCTCGAGCCAGAACACTTCGGAGCGCGTCGCGAAGCCCGCCCCGAGCTCGCGCGCCGACCCGGCGGTGAGCGGGACCCACACGTCGACGAGCTGCAGCCCGACGCCGGTGAATCCCTTCGGCGCGACGCCGACCACGGTGTACGTGCCGCCGCCGACGCGGATCGCGCGGCCGAGCACCGACGGGTCGCCGCCGTGCTCGCGCCGCCAGTACTCGTAGCCGAGCACCGCGACCGGCACGCCGGCCGGCAGGCGGTCGTCCTGCGGCCCGAAGAACCGGCCCAACGCGGGGAGCGCGTCGAACAGCGACCAGAACGCCCCCGACGCCTTGCCCACGACGCCGCTGCGCGCCGCCACGCCGTCGCCGATCACTCCAGCACCCGTCGCGACGCCGACGACGTCGAGCACGCCGGCCGCCGCCTCGCGCACCTCGCGGAGCGTCGCGAAGCTGACGGCGGCGGTCGTGCGCTCGCGGCCGTTCATCGTGCGCGTGAATTAGACGCGTCCGGTGCGATCGGCGTCGCGCAGGTAGGCCGGCGGCCGCAGCAGCAGCCGGTCGACGATGCCGAACATCATCGCGTTGGCGCCGATGCCGAGCGCCAGGGTGAGCACGATCACGGCGGTGAACCCGGGCGCGCGGCGCAGGCCGCGCAGGGCTACGCGCACATCCTGCCGGACCCCGCTCCACCACTCTCGTCGCCGCATGCGGTCCTCCCGGCGCATTGCCGAGGCGTGGAGGCGCTCTCGTGCCTCGTCCAGGGGGCCGAAGCGCCGCTCGGCCTCGGCCCGCGCCGCCTCCGGAGGCATCCCCTCCGCGGCGAACTGCGCGGCGCGCAGCCCCAGGTGCAGCGCGATCTCGTCGTCCACGTCGGCGTCGACCCCGGCGCGCGCGGCCCCGGGCCGGCGCGCGGCCAGGCGGAACAGGCGGGCGACGCCGGGGCGGACCTCGCCGGAGCCGAACCGGTGGGGGGGCACGGGCCGGCGCCTCGATCAGGCGGGGGCGGGGGCGGTGAGGATGCCGGTGACCGCCTCGGCGTAGCGCACCCAGCGCGCGGTCTCGGCCGCCAGGTGGGCGGTGCCGGCCGCGGTCAGCCGGTAGTAGCGCGCGCGCTGGTGGTTTCCCGTCACGCCCCACTCGGCCACCGCGAGCCCGCGCGTCTCCAGCCGGTGCAGCGCCTGGTAGAGCGCCGAGTCCTGCACGCCGAGCGCCCCGCCTGACTGCCGCTCGAGCCAGGTGGTGACCTCGAAGCCGTGCATCGGCCCCCAGGCGAGCGCCTTGAGCATGAGCGCGTCGAGCGTCCCCTTCACCAGCGGCAGCACGTCAGCCATGTGGTCCTCAGACAAGGGGTACAGTGTCTGAGGTCTACGATGCACGCCGGCGCCCTCGCCGTCAAGCCTGGGCGTCGAACCCGCGCACGCACACGGCCCGCGGCCTGCCGTCAGTGCAGGACGACGAGTTCTGTTCCGCACGGGCCCGCGCTTGAGGCGGGTTCCAGAACCCGTCCGCGCTCCGATTCCGCCTCACATGCCGAGACGGCGTGGCGGCCGTCGCTCAATCGACGATCAGCGCACCGAGAGCGAGCCGCTGTCCGGCGCCTGTGGGAACCCGGGGCGGGTCCCGCCGGCCCTCCACGGTCGGCCTCGCGCGCGGCGGCGCCGCGTGACGCTCCAGCGCTGGTGATCCACGCCGTGACCCGGCAACGACCGGTCAGACGCGTGTCTTGCGCCATCGGGTGCTCCGCACGCGTGTCGGGCGCGCCGGTGGTGGAAACGGAGCCGGGCGCGCCGCGCTCTCACCAGGCGCCTCACACGATCACAACGCTGCTCGGGGTCGGCAGGCCATCCGCGGCCCGCGACCAGGTCCGCCCCATGTCGGGCGAGACATAGAGCGTACCCTGCCGGTCGGCGACGGCGATCGCCGGGCCGTTCACCGCGAGGCACGCCGTGTCGACGCCGCCCGCGAGCCATGCGGGGAGCCCGCCGGCGACCCGGACGAGCGGCCCGGGGTCGTCCACGGCTCGGCGGTAGACCGCGCCCCGGGGCGCGAAGGGGCCCTCCGCCGCGGACACGAGGACGTCGTCGCCCGCGAACGCGACGGCGAAACACGCCGGCGCGTGCAGACCGGCGTCCGTGCACGCCCACGTCGCGCCCCCGTCGTGGCTGAGGCACAGCCCGGCGCCGGCGGCCGCGGCCACGAGGTTCGCCCGCGTCGGGTGCGCGCGGACCTCGTGCACGTCGGTGTCGATCGCGATCGTGGGCTGCCACGTGGCGCCCCCGTCGAGCGATCGCGGGATCCCGCCGACGTGCACGTTCGCCAGCAGCACGGTGCCGTCGCAGGTCACCGCCATGGACCGCACGCCGAGCGGCGGTCCCACACGCCGACCGTCGATCACGGCCGCGCCCGCGTACCAGTGGTCCCGACCCGCGACCTGCTCGAAGCCGCGCAGGCGCTCGATGGCAGCGTCGGTGCCGTCGGCACGGACGCGCAGGACCGCCGCGTCGTGGGTGCCGACGTACACGACGTCGCCTACCGCCACGCAGCACGCGCCCTCCGGAGCGGCCCCCGTGATCGGGTGCCACGCCCCGGCCGCGCGGCGGCGGCGCAGCGAGCGGCCGTCCACGATCGCGAGCGCGCCGCCCCGCCCGTCCGGCGCGAGCGTCGACACCGCGTGCCCGGGCAGTTCGTGCAGCACCGTGCCCGCGGAGACGACGAACAGGCCGTCGTCCCACGTCGCGACGAGGACGGTCGGGGGCGAGGCCGGGGGCGTAGGCTCGTGCATCGTGCGTGGGGGTCGTGGAGTGGACGTGTGGTCCCGGCGCCGGTCCGTCGGGACTGGAGCGCGGTCGCGGTCGGCGTGAGCGGCCGACCGCCGGTGTCGGCCGCCGCTCGCGCGGGACATGCAGCACCCGTACGGTGCCGGTACCGTACCGGTGCGGTGCCGCGACCGGGGCGCCTCCGGCGCGAAACGTACCCGGCTCGCGGACCGTCGCGCCGCGCGACCTGGGACCAGTTCCAGGTGTCCACCCCCAAGATCATGCCCGGTGAAACACCCGGAACTCATCCCCTGATCAGACACGGGCTCGAGTCTCACGTTAGGCCCGATCGACGTTATCGAGACGCCCCATGCACGTTCAACTAACGACGGCAGGAGCGAGTTGCCTCTCGGTGTCCGGCGCGCCGGACGGACGCAGGCCAGGGGGCGGCGGGCGACACCGACCCGGGGCGGCATGCGTAGGGGGCGCCATGCCGCCGACCGCGCCCCCCGCCCCCCCGGCCCGCATGCGCGCCGTGGTCTACGACCGCTACGGCCCGCCCGAGGTGCTGCGGTGCGAGGACGCGCCCGTGCCGGCACCCGGCGACGGCGAGGTGCTCCTGGCCGTACACGCCGCCGGCGTGAACCCGCGCGAGTGGCACTTCGTGCGCGGCACGCCCTACGCGCTCCGCCCGCTCTTCGGCCTCGCGCGCCCCCGGGCCCGCCGGCTCGGGGTCGACGCGGCCGGCGTGGTCGCGGCGGTCGGGCGCGGCGTGACACGCCTGGCGCCCGGCGACGCCGTGTTCGGGACGGCCCGCGGCGCGTTCGCCGAGTATGCGTGCGCGGCCGAAGCGGCGCTGGTCCCGCTGCCGCCCGCCGTTGCCTTCGCGCAGGCGGCGGCCGTGCCCACGGCGGCGCTGACCGCGCTGCAGGGGCTCCGCGCCGGCGGGCTCCCCGCGGGGCAACCGCCCACCCCACGTGTGCTCGTGAATGGCGCCGCGGGCGGGGTGGGCACGTTCGCCGTGCAGCTCGCGCGGACGTTCGGCGCCGCGGTCACCGGCGTGTGCAGCACGTCCAACACGGCGCTGGTGCGCTCGCTCGGCGCCGAGCACGTGGTGGACTACACGCGCGACGACGTCACGGCGGCCGCCGAGCACCGCGGGCGCTACGACCTGCTGCTCGACTGCGTGGGCAATCGGCCGCTCGCGGCGTGCGCGCGCGTGCTCCGGCCGGGCGGCACCTACGTGGCCGTGGGGGGGCCGGACGGCCGCTGGGTCGGCCCGCTCCCGCGCATGCTGGCGGTGCGGGCGCGGCCCGCCGCCGGCGGCCGGCGCCGCGTCCCGCTCGTCACGCGGCGGAGCGCGGACGACCTCCGGCTGCTGCGGGACCTCCTCGCCGCCGGCCGCGTGACGCCGGTCCTCGACCGCCGGTACGCGCTGGCCGACGCCGCCGCGGCCGTCCGGTACGTCGAGGCGGGGCACGCGCGCGGCAAGGTGATCCTCACGGTCCACGGGGCGGCCTGACGGAACCGCCTCACGGTTCCGAGACGCTCCGCGCTCGGCGCAGAACCCACGCGCGGACACGGAGCACGCGCGTGCGGTGCAGGTGCCGCTCGGCGCCGCTCCCGGCCAGCCCCGCGCCCGCCCGTCATGTGGCGAGTCCCGCCTACACGCCGCCGCTTGTCTCCGGCGGTCGCCGAACGCCACCCTTCGGGCGCCGGACGGCCGGTCCCGGAGGCCGCTCACCCGACGCGACCCCGCGGACGCGCGCGGTCGGCACCGCGGTGTTGACGTTCGGTCCCCCTGTCCTCATGCGCACGAGACGAGACCGCTGGGAGCGCCTCCTGAGTGACCGCGTGCGGGTGCGCCGCCGCGTGCGCCGCGGCGCGCTCCTCGCCGTGGCGCACTGCGCCACGTGGGCGGCGGTCGCCTTCGGGTTCTCCGCCACCTCGTACCTCTCGAGCCTCTCGATCGGCCGCCCCGAGCCGTGGTGGTGGGTGGTCGGCTACTACCTCGCGTGCTTCTCCTTGTGGCTCGCGCTCGGGCCCCTGACGGCCTGGGTCACGCACCGCCTCCGGCGCCAGCGCGACTGGCGGCGGGTCGCGGGCCACGGGCTCGCCGGCGCCGCCGTGGCGCTCGCGCAGTGCGCCGGGTTCGCACTCATCTACTGGTCGCTGTTTAACGCCAACGGCGCGTTCCCCGACCGCCTGAGCCTCTTCCGCAAGGAGCTCTACGGGGGGTTCCTCCACGCCGTTCTCGTCTACGCCCTCGTCGCGGGGGGCACGACCGTGGTGGAGGCGACGCGCGCGCTGCACCGGCGCGAGGTCGAGGCGCTCACGCTCGAGGCGCGCCTGGCGCGGGCCGAGACGGCGGCGCTCCGCCAGCAGCTGCAGCCGCACTTCCTCTTCAACACCCTGCACGCGATCGCGTCGCTCGTCCCGAAGCGGCCGCGCGACGCGCAGGCGCTCATCGCCGATCTCGCCGCGCTCCTCCGGCTGTCGCTCGACCACCACGGGGCGGACGAGACGACGCTCGGCGCCGAGCTCGCGTTCGCCGACGCCTACCTCGCCATTGAGCAGGCGCGCCTCGGCGACCGGCTCCGCGTAGTGCGCGAGATTGATCCGGGCCTGCTCGACGCCGCCGTGCCGGCCCTGCTGCTCCAGCCGCTGGTCGAGAACGCGGTGCGGCACGGGATCGCGCCGGTCGTCGCCGGGGGCACGCTCCGGATCGCGGCGCGGCGGGAGTCCTCCCGGGTGGAGGATCGCTTACACCTCCTCGTTGAAGACGACGGCCAGGGCGCGACGGTCGCGGACCTCCGGCTCGGCGTCGGTCTCGGGAACGTCCGCGCGCGGGCCACGCAGCTCTACGGCGCGGCCCAGACGTTCGTCGTCGAGGGCGCGCCGGGCCGGGGCTTCTGCGTGCGAGTGACGCTACCCTGGCGGCGCCTGGCGCGGCCGGCGGCGCGACGCCAGCCGCCACCGGAGCGCGCGATGGACCGCACGGTGGACCACGCGGTGGCGCACGTGGTGGCGCACGTGGGGGACCGGGTTACACCGGTCGCGTGAGGCGCTCGTGGCTCGCGCGTGATCTGCTCGTGAGGCGCCCATGAGTCGCGCAATCCGCGTCGCGATCGTCGACGACGAGGCGCTCGCGCGCGAGCGCGCGGCCGACGTGCTCCGGGGCCGCGGCGACGTCGAGATCGTCGCCGAGTGCGGCGACGGCCTGGCCGCCGCCGCGTACCTCCGACGCGCCCTGGCCGGCGGGGCGGGCGGCGCGCCGCCGGACGTGCCGGACGTGATCCTGCTGGACATCCAGATGCCGGGCCTGACCGGATTCGAGGTGCTCGCCGCCGTCCGCGAGCCCTCGCCGAGCGAGGGCTCGCCGGGCGACGCGCTGGGGGGCGCCCGCGACCCGCGACGGACGCCGGCGCCGCTGCCGCCGGTCGTGTTCCTGACGGCCTACGACCGCCACGCGCTCGACGCGTTCGAGGCGGGCGCGGTCGACTACGTGCTCAAGCCGTACGCCGACGCGCGCCTGCTCGCGGCGGTCGATCGGGCGCTCCGCTTCGGCACGCCCGCGCGCGACGTCGACGCCGTGCTCGCCGCCGCCGGGCCGGCGCTCCCGCCCCGCCTCGTCGCGCGCAGGTACGGGGAGCTGAGCGTGATCCCCTTCGCCGAGATCCGCTGGGTGGCCGCGCAGGGCAACTACCTGGAGGTGCACGACGCCCGGGGCGCCGTCCACCTCGTGGCCGGCACGGTCGACGACCTCGCCCGGCGGCTGCCGCCGGCGTTCGCGCGCGTCCACCGGTCGGCGATCGTGCGCCTCGACTGCGTGCGGCGGGTGGCGTCGGAGGGGCACGGCGACGCCACGCTCACGCTCGACCGCGGCGAGCGGGTGCGCGCCAGCCGGCGCTTCCGCGCCGCGCTCGAGCGGCTGCTGGGCTGAGCGCACCGCCCGCACCGCGGCCGCGTTAGGCGGGTCGCCCGGGCGGCCGGCGGGCGGTCGTCGTCCGCCCCGTCACGCGCAGAGTCCCGCCGGTCCGCGGGCCGTTGTGCGCGGCCGCGTGGCCCCCGTAACTACGCGTCACGCCCACGCGGCGGCGCCCCACCGCGGCGCCGGCGCGGTCCGCCGCGGCGCCGGCGGTCCGCCTAACGACCGACCGCTCGGCCGCGCGCACGCCGGTCGCGCGGCGCGTCCATCATCCTGCACGCCGGGACCAACGTCGATGCCGCTGCTACGCACACGCCCGCGCACGTCTCCGCGTACGCTCCCGCTCCTCGCCTCCGTCGCGGTGATCGGCGCCGCGTGCGCCCCCGTCCGCGCGGCGCGCGCGCAGGAGCTGCAGGTGCTCTACGACTGGCGGCACAGCGTGGACCCGCGCAATAACCGCCGGGACTTCCCGACGGTGACGTACCAGACGTACCACGGCTCGGCGAACGGGGCCTTCCTGCTCAAGGCCCAGGGCGACCTCGACGGCAGCCGCCACAACATGTCGAAGGTCTACGTCGAGGCCACGCAGACGGTGAAGTTCTGGAAGCCCGCGGTGTTCCTGCACCTCGAGTACACGAGCGGGCTCGGGCTCTTCGACCGCGCGGCGGGCGGGTACTACCTCGACAACGCGTACCTCGTCGGCGCGGCGCACCCGTTCCGCTGGGGCGGGGCGTGGGCGAGCGCGTACGTCGCGTATCGGTACACGAACACGCCCCGCGCCAGCCACGACCCGCAGCTCTCGCTTTACTGGGGGCGCACCCTCGGCGGCCGGTGGCGCGCCTGGGACCTCGCGTCGACGGGCGTGGCCTGGACGCAGAACCGGAACCGCGGCGACGCGTGGACCGCCGCCCTGCGCGGCAAGCGAGCGGCGCTCCTCGTCGAGCACGGGGTCTGGTACCGATGCGGGCCGCGCGCCGCGCTCGGGGCGCGGGTGATCGTCTCGGAGAACGTGTTCGCCGCGGACGACCGGGCCGTCGTGTACCCGGCGCTCGGCGTCCGGCGCCAATTCTGAGTGCGGTCGCCCACGCCCGCGGGAGGTGTTTGGTGCTGGTCGGCTACGCGCGGGTCTCGACCGCCGAGCAGTCGCTCGCGCTCCAGCAGGACGCGCTCGCGAAGGCCGGCTGCGGCCGCACATTCAGCGACGTCGTGAGCGGGGCCGTCGAGGACCGTGTGGGGCTGGCCGCCGCCCTCGACTACGTGCGCGAGGGCGACACGCTGGTGGTGTGGCGTCTCGACCGCCTCGGCCGCACGCTCCGGCACCTGATCGCGCAGGTGACCGCCCTGGACGCGCGGGGTGTCGGCTTCCGGTCGCTCACCGAGGCCATGGACACCACGACGACCGGTGGCAAGCTCGTGTTCCATATCTTCGGGGCGCTCGCCGAGTTCGAGCGCGACCTGATTCGCGAGCGCACCCGCGCCGGGTTGGCGGCCGCGCGGGCCCGCGGCCGCATGGGCGGGCGCCCGCGCGTGCTCAGCCCGGAGCGCGTCGAGATGGCGCGCGTGCTGCTGGCCGACCCGCTCCGCCCCATCGACGAGGTGTGCGCCGCGCTGCATGTGTCGCGGGCGACCCTGTACCGCTACGTGCCGAGCGGCAGCTGGCCGGCCCGCACGGCCCCGCCCGAGCGCGCCGGCCGGCTGCGGCGCGGGCCGCTGCGTTAGGCGCGACCGGCGCCATTCGCCGCGTTCTGAGGCACGCCCCACCGACCACGAACGTGTGCCAGAACTCGATCGTGGCTGAAACCCGGGGTCCGTATTGAAGCGCGGCGTCTCACTCAGCAGAAAGGACGGTGGTCTCAACCGGTCGCTGCACCACCTCGCGGGTAGATGAAGAGCGCTCCGGCGGTGGGTCGTGGACGAGCGGGTACCCGGCGGCTGGACGGCCGCCGAGCAGGAGGAGATCTGGGCGCGGTGGCGGCGGGGCGAGGCGCTGCGCACCATCGCGCGGCACTTCGGCACCGACATGGCCTACGTGCGCCGCGTCCTGGCGCACACCGGCGGCCGGCGCCTACCGCCCGGTCAGCGCGCTGCGGGGCAGCTGAGCGCGGCCGAGCGCGAGGAGGTCTCGCGCGGGCTGGCCGCGGGCGCCTCGTGCCGCGCCATCGCGGCGCACCTGGGTCGTAGCCACACGACCGTGTCGCGGGAGGTGGCGCGCAACGGCGGCGTCGCGCACTATCGGGCGGGGGACGCCGACGCCGCGGCGTGGCGGCGCGCGAAGCGGCCCAAGCCGCGCCGGCTCGCCCGGCGGCCGGCGCTGCGGGCCGTGGTCGAGGCCAAGCTCGGGGCGCGCTGGTCGCCGGAGCAGATCGCGCACTGGCGGCCGCGGGCCTACCCCGACGACCCAAGCATGCGCGTGTCGCACGAAACGATCTACCTCTCGCTGTTCGTGCAGGCGCGCGGCGCGCTCAAGCGCGAGCTGACCAAGCAGCTGCGCACCGGGCGGGCGATGCGCTTCCCGCGCGGCGCCCGCACCCGCCGCGGGCAGGGCCGGGGGCAGCTCGTCGACACCGTGTCGATCCGCGACCGGCCCGCGGAGGTGGAAGACCGGGCGGTGCCGGGGCACTGGGAAGGCGACCTCGTGTACGGGCGCCACCACTCGGCCGTCGGCACCCTGGTGGAGCGCACGAGCCGCTACGTGCTGCTCTACCCCCTGCCGGCCGGCTACAAGGGCGGGCCGGCGCGCGAGGCGGCGCCTACGGCGTCCCGGGCGGCCGCGATCACGCGGCTCCCGGAGCAGCTGCGGCGCTCGCTCACGTGCGTACGCTCGGGACAACGGGAAGGAGCTGAGCGAGCACGTCCGGTTCACGGTCGACTCGGGCGTGCAGGTCTACATCTGCGACCCGCGCAGTCCGTGGCAGCGCGGCACGAACGAGAACACGAACGGGCTGCTCCGGCAGTACCTGCCGAAAAGCGCCGACCTCCGCGCGTACGCGCAGACCGACCTCGACGTGATCGCCGCGGAGCTCAACGGGCGCCCGCGCGAGACCCTGGGCTGGCGGAACCCCGCCGAGCGCTTCGCCGAGCTGGCCGGGGCCGGGTAGCGCCTAACGCGGCCGGCCCGTATGCTCTCCACCAAGCCGGTGGTGCAGCGACTCGTTGAGACCGCCGTCTCGCGCGCTGCACGTCGCCTCTTGACTGCGGTGGTCGCCGCCGCCCAGCATCGCGCTTCCGCTGTCCCGCATACAGACAGCTCACGCGTCGCGCAGGTCAGACCACGACATTCTCGGATCGAACACTTAGCGCTTCGGCGAATCCGGCATCGTCGACGCGTCCGGGAACCCCGTTGAGAGCGTCAGGTCGCGGAACCGGGCCGCCTCTGCCGCCCGCGCGGTCTCGGTCTGCTGCACGTACGTCGCCGCGGCCGTACCGAGGATCAGCCGCTTCGGAACGTCCGCGGTATTCGCCAGCTGCACCACGACGTCGGCGATCCGCTTCGGGTCGCTCTCCGCGGTGCCGCGCGCCGCCGCGATCATCGCGTAGGTCGGGCCGACCGACGGCTCATAGTCCGGTAGCAGCGGCGGCAGCGTCTCGCCCGCCCGCCGCGCGAAGCTTGTCCGGATGCCGCCCGGCTCCAGGGTGCACACCTTCACGCCGAACGGCGCCACCTCGTCGGCGAGCGAGTCGCTGAAGCCGCCCACCCCCCACTTCGCCGCGTGGTACGGCGAGTTGCCCGGGATCGTCACGCGCCCCCCGATCGACGACACCTGGAAGATGTGCCCGCGCCGCTGCCGGCGCATGACTGGCACGGCCGCGCGTGTCGTGTACACGACGCCGAACAGGCAGGTCTCGATGACGTCGCGGAACGCCTCGGGCGTGATCTGCTCGAACGGGGCGTTGTACTGGTATCCCGCGTTGTCCACCAGCACGTCGAGGCGCCCGTACCCGTCCACGGCGCGCTGCACCGCGGCCCGTGCCGCCACCTCGTCGCGCACGTCGAGCTCCGCCGGCGTGATGCGCGCGCCGTACCGCTCCACCAATGCGTCGAGCTCGCCCGGCCGCCGCGCCCCCGCCACGACGCGGTCGCCCGCGGCGAGCGCGGCTTCCGCGAACTCGCGTCCCAGTCCGCTCCCACTGCCCGTGATCAACCAGACTTTGGTCATGCCTCGACCTCGTGTTCAGACTCGTCAGCGTTGGGCGTCACGACCTCCGTGGCACCGCAACCTCACAGTATTGACGAGCACCCATGCGAGCGCCCGTGCGGCTCGTTAGGCCGCGAGCACCGCGCGGAATCGGGCCGCGCCCCGGCGCGTGTGGTCGAGCGCGCGGTCGGCGTCGGCCATCGGGAACAGCTCGACCGCCGGTTTGATGCGGTGCCGCGCGGTGTAGTCGAGCATCTGCGCCGTCTCGACGAGCGACCCGGGCTGGCCGCCCACTACCCGCTTCTCGCCGCCGATCAGGCCGAAGGGCGCGACGGCGACCGGGTGCGGCGGGATGCCGACCACGCAGAGCGTCCCGCCGGGGCGGAGTGCGGCGACGTACTGATCCCATGGTAGGTCGGCCGATACGGTGCTCAGGATGAAGTCGAAGGTCGAGGCGGCGTGCGCGAGTTCGTCCGTGTCGCGCGTGGCGATCACGCGGGCGGCTCCGAAGCCGCGCGCCTGCTCGGCCTTGTCGGGCGTGGACGTGATCGCGGTGACGTCGCACCCCCACGCCGCGAGGTACTGGAGCGCGAGGTGGCCGAGCCCGCCGACCCCGACGACGGCCACGCGATCAACCGGCCGCACGCCGTAGCGCAGGAACGGGGTGAACACCGTCGTCCCCGCGCACAGGAGCGGACCCGCGTGCTCCGAGGCGATTGCGTCGGGGATAGGATGCGCGAACTGCCAGTTGCTCGCCCGGACGTGCGTCGCGAAGCCGCCCCGGTGCCCGCCCATCACCGTGCCCACCACCTGCGGGCACACGTGCTGGCGGCCGCTCAGGCACCACTCGCAGCGCATGCACGACCCGCAGAGCGCCCCCAGCCCCACGCGGCGCCCCACGTCGAGCCGGCTGCGGTCGACGTTGGCACCCACGGCGGCCACGGTGCCGACGGCCTCGTGCCCGGGCACGACCGGGTAGGCGCTGAACCCCCACTCGTTGTCGACCATGGCGACGTCGGTGTGGCAGATGCCGCAGTGGGTCACGGCGATGTCGACCTCTTCGGGGCCGAGGGGTCCGGGGTCGTAGGCGAACGGCTCGAGGTGGGCGTGCTGAGACGCGGCGGCGTAGGCGTGGACGGTCATGCGATGCTGTCGGGAACGGGTGGAGGGCTGTGCCGAAGTATCACCAGCCGGCCTCCCGCGCGCGTTGGGCAGTCCGCCGCGATTCTTGTCCGATCCGCCGACGCGCACTCACCGGGCCCAGCCGGGGGTGATACTTCGCACCGAGGACACGATTAGCAGCCCGGGACCGAGGACACGTGTGGAGCCGATGGACGAGGTGGCGATGCAGCGGTTGGCGATGGCCATCGCCGCGCACAGCACGGGTGAGGGGATCACCCCGACGGCGGTGCCGGGGCTCTACCTGTCGCGCTACACGCGCACGACGGCCCCGCGGCACGCGGTCGACCGCGCCATCCTGTGCGTGGTGGCGCAGGGCGCGAAGTGCGTGCTGCAGGACGCCGCGCGCCACGTGTACGGCCGCGGCAGCTACTTCGTGCTCCCGCTCGACCTGCCGCTCGTGGGGCAGATCGCCGCGGCGTCGCCCGAGCACCCGTGCCTCGGCCTCAGTCTCGAGTTGGACTTCGCCGAACTCGCCGAACCCGCCGAACTCGCCGCGCTCCACGTCGAGGCGTCCGGCAGGGACGTATCCCCCGCGGGGCCGCGCGGCGCGGGGGTGGCGGCCGCGCCGGTGCGACCGTCGGCTGCCGGATCCGCGGGCGGGCTGACGGTGACCGCGCTCGACGGCGCGCTGCTCGACGCGCTCACGCGCCTAGGGCGCGTGCGCAAAGCCGCCTCGGCGGCGTAGGTTTGGCCCCGAGTCATGACCATAAGCACGTGGGCTGATCGCGAGGACAAGGGACGCGCATGGATCCGAACAATCCGGTGGTGAAGCTGTGTGCGGAGGGCATGCAGGCCGAAATGCAGCGGCGGCCGGACGAGGCGCGGGACGCCTTCCTGCGCGCCTGGGAGAGCCGCGGCGACGCGTTCGAGGCGTGCGTGGCGGCGCACTACGTCGCGCGCCACCAGGACACCCCCGAGGAGGCGCACCGCTGGAACGCCGAGGCGCTGGCGCAGGCGGACGCCGTGGGCGACGACCGCGTGCGCGGCTTTTACCCGTCGCTCTACCTGAACATGGGCCACTCGTGCGAGGTGCTCGGCGACGTGAGCGGTGCGACGCGCTTCTACGAGCTCGCCGAGGCGCGACTCGCGGACGCCCCCGAAGGGCCCTACGGCGACGTCGTCCGACACGGCGTCGCGGAGGCCCGCCGACGCCTCGCGGCCGGCACTGCCTGACCGCTGACGACGGCGCGGTGCGTCACCGCCACAGGTGCCACGCGGCGAGCGTGAGCATGGCGACGTAGTGCAAGGCGCGCTTCTCGTAGCGGGTGGCGATGCGCCGGAACTGCTTGATGCGGTTGATGAGGCGTTCGACCCGGTTGCGGTCGCGGTAGGCCGCCCCGTCGAACGGGCCGTGCCGGCGGTCGTCGGGCCGCTGGTTGGTGCGGCGCGGGATCACCGCGCGGATCCCGCGCCGGGCGAGGAGTCGACGTACGGTCGGGTAGCTGTAGCCCTTATCGCCCACGAGCCGGTCGGGCCGCACCCGTGGACGCCCGCGCCCGACGCGCCGCACGTGGCCGCGCGCGAGCAGCGCCTCCACGTAGCGGGACTCATGGCGCTCGCCCCCTGAGACGACGAAGGCGAGCGGCTTGCCGCCGCCCTCGGCGCGCAGGTGCACTTTGGTCGAGAACCCGCCGCGGCTTCGGCCCAGCGCCTCGTGCGCTTGGCCGCCCACCGCACCGGCCGCGTGCCGGTGGGCGCGCACGACCGTGCCGTCGATGTAATGCGTCGCCCAGTCCAGCCGGCCCGCCCGCTCGGCCGCACGCTGGAGCACGGCGAGCACCCGCGCCCACACGCCCGCGGCGGTCCAGCGCCGAAACCGGCTCCACGCCGTCGACCACGGGCCGAACCGCTCGGGCAGATCGCGCCAGGGCGCCCCAGTGCGAAGCACCCACAGAATCGCGCCGAGCACGGTGCGGTGATCGCGAGCCGGACGCCCCGTCCGGGGCCGCTGCGGGGGCAACAGTGGCGCGAACTCGGCCCACTGCGCGTCGGTCAACTCCTCACGGCTACACCCCTCTGCCTACCCCGGCACGGCCGCTTTGCACACACGCCTTAGTCGAGTTGCTCGCGATGCCGGCCGCGATCCCGGTGCTCGCCCCGCTCACCCGGCGCGAGGTGTTCTACCGCCTGATCCTGGGCGCGCACGGCGGGCTGCTGCGCCGCCTGTCCGCCGCGGGCGGGCCGGCGCGGCGGATCGCGACGGGGCTCGACTGGCTCCGGCGGAACGCCGCGCGCCCGGTGCGCATGGCCGACCTCGCGCGCGAGGTCGGGATGAGCCCCTCCACGATGCACACGTGGTTCCGGGCGGTCACCGGGATGAGCCCGCTCCAGTTCCGGACGCAGCTCCGGCTGCACGAGGCCCGCCGTCTCATGTGCTCGCCGAGGCCGCCGACGCGGGCACGGCGAGCCGGCACGTGGGCTACGAGAGCCCCTCGCAGTTCAGCCGCGAGTACCGGCGGCTGTTCGGCGCGCCTCCGCTCCGCGACGTGGCGCGGCTGCGCGCGACGGCTCGTATTATGGAGCGCAGTGCCACCGGTTTCGTCGCGTGACACGACCGGGTGACCCTGTCCTGGTGAGTCAACTTTCCGTTTCGGCCGGAGTCATTCTGTAGCGACCGGGGTCGTTTGGCGGACGGCTACCTGGTGTCGCGATAACGTGGTGCAGGCCTAACGGAGACGCCGGCCGCCGATCTCGATAACCGACAGGTTGACGGGCGGCGGGGCGGCAGCAGGAAGCTCGCCGTGGCCAGCCCGACGGCCGCTAGGCCGCCGGCGGGGTGACCGAGGAGTAGCAGCACGACCCCGAGCAGCACGACCAGCGTAGCCGCCGCGTACCGGATCGTCATCGCCCGGACGGAACGGCCGGCCAGCGCCGGGTCGTACAGCCCGCGCGACACGCCCCAACACCAGCGGACGAACCAGACCACGCTCGGCGCGGCCAGGACGCACCCGTACACCAGGGCCGCGGCCCCGACGTTCGCGGGGTCATCGACGTGCGCGACGTACGGCCGCGCCGGGAACGGGGCGAGGCTCACGCACGCGAGGAGCAGGAACGTCAGCAGGTTGAAGCCGTGGTCCGTCTTCTTGAGCAGCGTCGCACCGGAATGCGAGTGGTTCCAGAACACCCCGATCACGACGAAGCCCAGCAGGTAGGCGACGCACTCGGGCGCTAGGCCCCGGTAGGCGGCGGCCAGGTCGCGGCCGGGGCAGACCGCCGGCGGCGTGAGCTGGACGACCGGCAGGGTGATGGCGATGGCGAACCTGCCGTCCATAAAGCTGCCGAGGCGGCTCAGCCCCCGATCTTCTCCCGCCGCCTCGCGGACCCGGCCACCGCCCGGCATCTCATCTTGCAGTCGAGGCGCCACCGGCCCTCGTGGTCAACCTGACAACGCCCCGTCCGCCCGGAGCCGTTTGACCACCGCCTCACCCACCGCGTGCGCGCTCCCGGGGTTCTGGCCAGTAATCAGTCGGCCGTCCTCGACGACGTAGCTGACGAAGGGGATCACGGCCTTGCGGTAATCGGCTCCGGCGCGTTGCAACCGTTCTTCCAGGCTGAAGGGCACAGCCGCGTCGCGCTTGACGCCCTTCTCCTCGCTCCAGGAAAAGCCGGTCAGCTGCTTGCCCGCGACGAGGTAGTCTCCGCTGCTCAGCCGGACGTTGAGGAGCCCGCTGGGCCCGTGGCAGACGGCCGAGACGATCCGGTCGGCTTCGTAGAAGTCGGCAACCAGCTTCGCGAGGTCGGGGCTGTCGGCGAAGTCGAACAGCGCCCCATGGCCGCCGGCCAAGTAGATCGCGGCGTAGTCGGCCGGCTCGACGTCGGCGACCCGCAGCGTGTGCTCCAGGCGATCCATGTACGCCCGGTCGCGGTAGTGTTTCGACACCGCGCCTTCGAGTCCGAACGCGGTCGCCATCTCGCTGATCACGAGGCTCTCGGGGTCGATCGGCACGTTCCCGCCGGCGGGGCTCGCGATGTCCATCGCGTAGCCCGCTGCCTCGGCGACGTCCCAGAAATGGGTGAGTTCGCTGAACCACAGGCCGGTTCGCCACCCGACCTTCCGGAACTCGCCGCCGTTGGTGACGACGATCAGAATCTTTTGATCCATGGTGATACCTCCTATGCCGCGTCGGGAGTGAGTCGCGTGTGGTCGGCTATTTCCGGCCGCGGCGACGGGCGCTGACGTGGCGCCTCACGCGGGGGCCGGACCGGCCGAGGTCTCCGGCCGCATGGCGTACGACTGCTGGAGCTCGGGCGGGCGCGTGCCCAGGCCGTCCCGGGTCTTCTTGGTCCAGACCTTGTCGATGTTGGCCTTCGTCTCGTCGATCATCGACGTGGGCTCGAGGTTTCGGAAGGAGTCCACCTCCCCGGCCGCGACCGCGGTCAGCGTGGCGTAGACGGGTTCCGGGTCGAACTGCGCGCGGGGGAACGCCAGCCGGGCGTAGTCGTAGAGCCGCTCCGCCGGGTCGTCCTCCCAGCTCTGCCACGTGTCGAACCCGCGGTCGTTGAACCCGGTGAGGAAGGGGCCGGGGTTGACGGTCGCGACCTCGACGCCGAACTCCTGGAGCTCGAGGCTCATCGTCTGGGCGATCGCCTCGATCGCGTGCTTGGAGGCCGAGTAGAGGCCGGTGAACGGGTTGACGTTCAGCCCCTCGCGCGACGACACCCAGACGATCCGGCCCCGCCCGCGCCGGACCATCTGCTTGGCGATCCCCTGCGTCAGCAGGAGCGGGCCGACCACGTTCACCTCGAACTCGTGCCGCATGTTCGCGCCGGGGATGTCGAGCACCGACCCGCCCTCCAGCACGCCCGCGTTGTTGACGAGGATCTCCACGTCCCACCGCAGCGCCTTCCGGCGGTCGCCGCTGTGCGTCACGTCGAGCTTCTCGACGCGGACGGCGACGCCGCGGTCCTTGGCCTGGCGCTCCAGCGCCTCGACCTGGGCGTAGATCTGGACCGCGGCGATGACGTCGAACCCCTTCTCGGCCAGCCGCATCGCCGCCTCGTTGCCGAAGCCCGTGCCCGCGCCGGTGATCAAGACGGTTTGCATGTGCGCTCTCCTGTGGGTGTTCGGCGGGACGACTCGCGTCCGCGTTGCACCACGAGTTAGGCATGCGCCGACCGCCGCGGGAGCGATGTCGGTATCCTATGACGCCGGGTCCCCCCCTCCGGGCCGCGGGAGGTAGGTCACCAGCGACAGGTCCGGGCGCCCCTCGGGCGTCAGCGCCACGTAGGTGAGATCGATCAGGCCACGCGCGGGGTGGCGCAGCCGCTTGATGCCCTCCTCGAACTCCTGCACCCCGCCCTCGGGCCACCACGCCCGGAATTCGGCGCTCTTGGCGCCGATCTCCTCGACCAGGCGGTCGAACGGGGCTTTGTCCGCCGCCCGGGCGCGGGCCGCGGAGAAGACGCGGAGGGTGCCGCGCGCGAACTGCTCCCAGTCGCGGATCAGCGTGCGGTAGGGCGGATGGAGGAACGCCAGCCAGAGCGTGTTGCGCTCGTGCGGCGCGAGCGCGCCGTAGTCGGCGAGGAGGTCCGCGACCGCCGGGTTCCACGCGAGGATGTCGAGGCGCGCGTTGCGGACGTAGGCGGGCACGGGGTCGACGGCCTGGACGAGCTCGACGAGCGTGTCGATGGCTGCCTCGTCGGCCGCCACGCGTACCGGCTGCCGCGACGCCAGGGCGAGCAGGTGTTCCGTCTCGACCCTGCTGAGCCGCAGGACGCCGGCGAGCCGTCGGAGCGTGGCGGCCGACACCCAGATGTCGCGCCCCTGCTCCAGCCACGTATACCAGCTCACGCTGACGCCGGTGAGGACCGCGACCTCCTCGCGCCGCAGCCCGGGCGTACGCCGCCGCCCGGTCGGCAGGCCGAAGTCCGCCGGCGGTAACTGGCGCCTCCGGCGCGCCACGAACGCGCCGAGTGCCTTGCGTTCCTCCAACGGCGGCTTCTGCATGGCTCCCCCTGTGACCGTCGAGACCTCACGCGGGCACAGCGTAACCGCCGGACGCGGCACACGCCTGCGGCTTTGCGTCCCGCGTGCTCCGCCGCGAGAGTGCGGTGACCCCTAGACGCCGCGCGTGGGGGCGCCGGAGTGGGCGCAAACGATCCGCGCCGGGGGGTCAGTGTCAATGGCGGGCGAAAGCGGGCTCATGGCCGAACTTGCTGACGCAATGATGGAGGGTTGGACTTACGGTGGAGCTGACCCCGAGGAACGGACGCGGAGTTTAGGCTGCTCGCGCGGGGCGCGCGGTCAGGTGCTGCTCATAGGCGACGGGACTCACGTAGTCGAGGCTCGAGTGGCGCCGCTCGCCGTTGTACCAGAAGAGGAAGTCGAAGATCGCGGGCCGCGCCGCCGCGCGCGACACGAAGGTGACATCAGCCAGTAGCTCGTGTTCGAGCGTCGCGAAGAAGGCCTCGGCAACAGCATTATCGTAGCAATCGCCTTTTGCGCTCATGCTCGGCACCGCGCCAGACGCAGCGAGCAGCACCTGGTAGGCCGCGCTCGCGTATTGCGACCCACGATCCGAGTGACACACGAGCCCGGGCGCGGGGCGCCGGTCGGCGAGCGCCGCATGCAGGGCCGCGAGCACGAGCTCGGTCTCCATCGTCTCGCGCACCGCCCACCCCACCACGCGGCGGCTCGCCAGGTCGAGCACGACCGCCAGGAACAGCCAGCCCTCGCGCGTGGGGATGTACGTGAAATCGGCGACCCAAACGCGGTCGAGCCCGGGCTGGTCCGCGACCGCGAAGTCGCGCGCCACCACGTTCGGCGCGACCGGGTGCGCATGCGCCGAGTCGGTCGTGCGTACGCGGCGCTGCGCGCGGCGCGCCACGAGGCCGTCCTCGCGCATGAGCCGCGCGACGCGCTTCTTGGCGACGCGTACGCCGGCCGCGCGCAGCTCGCGATGCACTCGCGGCGCCCCGTAGCGCCGGTGACTCTTCGCGTGTGCGGCGCGCACCTCCACCCGCACCCGCTCGTCCGCGGCGGCGCGCGTGCCCGGCGGCCGGCGCTGTGCGCCGTAGAAGCCGGCCACGCTCACGCCCAACAGCGCGCACATCCATCGCACGGGGTACGTCCCGCGCTCGGCCGCGATCACGGCGTACTTGTCGCTCACCGCGACTCCCTCGCGAAGTACACCGCCGCGGTTTTTAGAAACGCGACCTCCTGCTTCAGCCGCGCGTTCTCCCGTTCCAGGCGCTTCAACTCGGCCTCGTCCGCCGGCAACCGCCCCTGCCCGGGGAACACGTCGGCGGGCGGCGCCCCGGCGCGCTCCTTGGCTTGGCGCTGCCACTTCCGCAGCAGGTCGTCTCGTACATCCAGCTCGCGGCCGATCTGCTTCAGCGACACCCCGGCTGCGCGCCGCTCCGCCATCCGGCGCAACGCTTCGATCTTGAATTCGGCACTGAACGCGCGCCGCGTCTTCGGCTCTCCCGCCATCGTCCACCTCCGCCCTGCAGCATAGCAGAGCTTATCGAGGCGTCCGTTTCAGCGGGGCAACTCCAGGGGGCCCGCTCACGCCGCGGCGAGCATGCGCTGCCTGAGCGGGGCGAAGCTCGCCCGTCCTGTACATGCTGCGCTTCAGCAACTTGAGGCGGTGCACCTGGCCCTCGACCTGCCCCTGGCACCAGGGCAGGGCGACGCCCGCGTACACCGCTTCGACGTCGTAGCGCAAGCCGCGCACGAACGGCTCGAGCACGCTCCGGTGCGCCGCGGCGAGCCAGGGCAGGAACGCGGCCCTGTCGTGCTCGCGGAGCATGCGGCGGAAGCCGTGCGCAAGCGCGCGCGCCTCCGCCAGCGCCGGGCAGCGCGTACACACCTCCGCGACGTAGGCGCGGTCGGCCGCCGCGAGCTGGAGCGCGTCGGCTACTCGGCCGAGCGTGGCGGCCGAGGTGCGCACATCGCGCCCCTGCTCGATCCAGGTGGATCCAGGTGTACCAGGCCACGCTCACGCCGGCGCGCTCGGCCACCTCCTTGCGGCGCAGCCCGGGTGTGCGCCGGCGACGGCTGCCCGCAGGATGTGCGTGGGGTAGCGCCGCCAGCGCCGGCGCGAGGCGCGAGCGCCTCGCGCGCAGGAACTGCCCGAGGGCGCGGCGCCGCCCGACGTCCGAGCCGACGTCTGGATCGGCGTCGGCTCGAGCCGCGACCTGCTCGGTCGCGCGGCTCCAGTCCGCACGCGGGAGGAGTGGAGAGATGGCAAGTACGCGCATGCAGTCACGTGACGCCCGAAACGGGGACTGAGAATCCCAGGATACCCGGTTGCCTGGCTAGCCGATGCACGACCGTCGCACACTGTCCTCCTCGTCGCGGCCGCGTGGCCGTACGCCGCTCCGGCGGCGGGCTCCTCCCCTGATGCGGACAACACTCTGATGGCTGGTTTGGAAGACGTCTGGCGGCGCTACCTCGCGCTCTGCAACGACCGACGCCTCGGCGAACTCGGCGAGTTCGTGCACGACCCGCTCCGGTTCAACGGCGCGGTGACGTCGCTGGCGGACTACGCCGGCGCGATCGCGTCGAACATCGCCGCGGTGCCCGACTTCCGCTGGGAGGTCGAGGATCTGGTCGCGACCCACGACACCGTCGCGGTCCGCCTAACGGATACCGGCACGCCGCGGGGCACGTGGCTCGGGATCGGGCCGACCGGCCGCTCGTTCACGACGCAGGAGCTCGCGTTCTACCGGTTCCGCGGCGGCAAGATCGCCGAGATGTGGTTCGTGCTGGACGACGCGGCGGTCCGGGCCCAGTTGGCGGGGTGAGGACATCCCGGGCTCACGGCCCTTCTCCACCGATCACACGGCGTTCCGCCCGCGGTACGCGGACGCGGGTGCAAGCGGTGGGGAATTCTTCGCTACCTGCTACCGACTCGCGAGCGCGCGGAATCTTCCCCCGATTCTGACTCCCCGAACTGCACACCGCACAAACAATGGAGACGCTCCACCTGGTCGACTCGGCCGCGCGCGGCGCCGTCGCGCAGACGCCGCCGTTCGACCTCGACCGCGACACGCTGCCGGAGTTTCGGTCGGCCGTCCTTGCGGCGTACGCGCAGCTGGCCCCGCCCGGGCCGACCCCGCCCGAGGTGCGGACCGTGCCCGGCCCCGCGGGCGCGCCCGGCGTTCGCGTCCTCGTCTACCAGCCGGCCGCGACGCGCCCGGCCGGGGCGAAGGCGCCGGCCGTGCTCTACCTACACGGGGGCGGGTTCGTCGTCGGCACGCCCGACATGATGGACGCGTTCAGCCGCGCGCTCGCCGACGAGCACGGGGCCGTCGTGGTCGCGGTGGACTACCGCCTGGCGCCGGAGACGCCCTTTCCCGGGCCGGTGGAGGACTGCTACGCGGCCCTCACCTGGCTGGTCGCGCAGGCGGACGCGCTCGGCGTCGACGCGTCGCGCATCGCGGTCGTCGGCCACAGCGCGGGCGGCGGGCTTGCCGCCGCGCTCGCGCTGCTCGCGCGTGACCGAGGCGTGTACGCCCTCGCGGGACAGGTGCTGATCTACCCGATGCTCGACGCGCGCACGGGCACCCCCGCGGCCCCGGTCGACAACCCGACGACCGGGAATTTCCAGTGGACCCGGCCAATGAACCGATTCGGGTGGGGGGCGCTCGGCGGCGACGCCGGCCCCGACGCGATCCCGCCCGAGCGCCGCGGCCACTACTCGCCGGCGCTCGCCGCGGACGTGACGCGGCTGTCGCCGGCTTTCATCGCGGTGGGGTCGGTCGACTTGTTCCTCGAGGAAAGCGTCGCCTACGCGCTGCGGCTGTCGCGGGCGGGCGTGCCGGTCGAGTTGCACGTCTACGACGGCGGCGTGCACGGGTTCGACTTGTTCCCCGGCCCACTGCGCGAGCAGCTCGCCGCGGACGTGCGGGCGGCGATGCGTCGGATGCTGGCGACGTGAAAGCCGCGCCTGCGCGTGCCTAACGGTCTCGGGGTGGCGTGCGACGCGCGTTGCGCCAGCCCGCCGGCGGTCGAGGGTGCGCGAGCTGACTGGGGTGTGCCGGAGAGCAGCCAGCGTTGTCACGGCGTCATCCGACGGCCTCCGCGGGCGGGACGGCATACCGCGTCACGGTTCCGTACACCTCCAGCTCCTGCCGCGCGCCCCAGCCGCCACCGCCGCGATCACGGGGTGGAGGTCCCGCCCAACCGGCGTCAGGGCGTACTCCACGCGCGGCGGCATTGTCACATTGTTGACGCGCGGACCGGCCGTTTCGGGGGTGGCCGACGTGCCGCGCCAGATGTTCCTCGCGCCATCGGGCCATCAACGCCGCCGATCGAGGCGCCGAACGCCCGCCCCGCGCCTGCCTAACACGTAATGTGACAATGCCGTGCCAGGAGTGGCTGCGCCTGCAGGGGGCCCGGCGGCTACTGCTCGGCGGGGCCGTCGACGCGCACGGCCGCGTGCCGCGGGCGGGCAGGACCCGCTGCACACGCACGTCCTGCTCACTCGTCCGCGCCGACCCCAGGCCGGCTTCTACGCCGCGCTTGTGGCCGACGCGCCGGCCTCAGCGCGCGCCCGGGTCGACAGACTCGGCGAGGACCGCGAGTTGCCGCTCGGCCTCGCTGCCGGGGTCGGTGGTGTAGACGAGCAGCGCATGCGCCTGGTCGGGCTCGAACAGCACCCGGCAGTCGATCTCCACGACGCCCACCTGCGGGTTGTAGATGCGCTTGCGCCCGCTCGGCACCCGCGCGACCTCGTGGCGCGTCCACAGGGTGGCGAACTCCGGACTGCGCGCGAGCAACGCCTGCACCAGCGCCGCCGCGCGGGAGCCTGGGCCCGCGCGCGAGTAGCTCAGCCGCAGGTCGGCGACCATGATGCGGCCGCGCTCGGCGTGGTCCTCCTCGGGGTAGAGCCGCCGCGTGGGCAGGTCGGTGAACCACCGATACGCGAAGCTGCGGTCCAGCCCCTGGAAGTGCGTCTGCACGCCGAGGAGCGCCACGGCGAGGCGGTTCTGCCGAACGGTCTCGGCCAGCTCGGTGACGATCTGGGCGGGCACGTCACGCACGCACTCCAACACGCGGACCAGTCCCGACCCGGGGCGCGCCGCGTCTGCCGGTCGGCCGGGGGCACTGTGCCCAGCGATCCGGAACAGATGGTCGCGCTCGTCCGGCGAGAGCCGCAGGGCAGCTGCCACTGCTGCGAGGACGGCCTCCGACGGCTGCGGGCCGCGCTGCTGCTCGAGGCGGCTGTAATAGTCTGCGGACATTCCCGCCAGCGCGGCGATCTCCTCGCGCCGCAGCCCGTGCGTGCGGCGGCGCGCGCCCGGCGGGAGGGCGACGTCCGCCGGGCGGAGCGCCGCGCGCCGCCGCCGGAGGAAGTCGGCCAGTTGTGCGCGGTCCGGGTCGCCCCAGGGCCGCAGCCTGGGACCAGCGATCCCCGGATCGCCCGTGCCTGGCTCCTTGCGCGCGCCCGTGAGAGACTGCGGTGTCCGCAGCAGGTCCGTCATGAGGTCCTCCGGAAAGGAGCCGCCATACCCAACGCGGGCCGCCGCGCCGCCCGAGACGGCGTGGACGCCGTCGTGAGAACGACCCGAATCTACCCGGAACGCCAAGCTCGGTGACGCTCGCAGACTGGCGGGGCGGCGGAGTGCCGACCTGCGGGGGTGCCCCGCTCGCGCGCCGCGGCGACGCAGCAATCCTCCGCGCCATGCCCCACGAACACGCGTGGGTCCGGCCCACGAGCCGCTCTTCCTCGCCACCACCCACCTTTCGACTCGTAATAACCAGATCATGTCCCAAGCGCTCTTCGCCGTCATCACCGGATCGTCGTCCGGAATCGGGCTCGAGCTCGCGAAGCTAGCCGCCGCGGACGGCTACACGCTGCTGCTCGCTGCGGACCGCCCCTTCACCCAGGCGCTGGAACAGCTCGGGCAGGCGTCGGTGGACACGATCCACGTCGACCTGTCCACGGCCGAGGGCGTCGCTGCCCTGGACGAGCGGATCGGCGGCCGCCCCGTCGACGTGCTGTGCGCCAACGCCGGGCATGGACTCGGCAAGGCGTTCCTCGACGAAGACTTCGCCGAGGTCCGCAACCTCGTCGAGACCAACGTCATCGGCACCATCGACCTGCTCCAGCGTGTCGGCCGCCGGATGCGCGACCGCAACGAGGGCAAGATCCTGATCACCGGCTCGATCGCCGGCCTGATCCCCGGCGCCTACCAAGCCGCCTACAACGCCTCGAAGGCGTTCCTTGACAGCTTCAGCTTCGCGCTTCGCAACGAGCTGAAAGATACGGGCGTCACGGTCACGTGCCTGATGCCGAACGTCACCGAGAGCGAGTTCTGGGAGCGCGCCGGCACGCTCGATACCAAGGCCGGCGCGGGCAAGAAGGACCCGCCCGAGGCTCCGGCCAAGGCCGGTTGGGACGCGATGAAAGCGGGGAAGGGCGACGTGTCCCCGGGCTGGATCAGCACGCTCCAGCGCGCGATCGTGCGCGTCCTGCCTGGCGACACGCTCGCCGAGATGAACGCGGAGCAGATGCGTCCCGGTGGCGGCCACGCCGAGAAGTCGGACGCTGCACGGACAACCTGACTGCGGTAAGGAGCCCTACATGAAAATCGACGGCAACACCGTCCTCATCACCGGCGGGACGTCCGGCATCGGCGCGGCGCTGGCGCAGCGGCTGCGCGACGTGGGCAACCACGTGATCGTCGCCGGGCGGCGTCAGGACGCGCTCGACAAGGTAGTTCGGGCACAGGAGCGGATGAGCGGCCTGGTCCTCGACGTGGCGGACCCGGACTCGATCCGGGCGGCGGCCGACCAGGTAGTCCGCGACCATCCGGCGCTCAACGTCCTGGTCAACATGGCGGGGATCATGAAGTTCGAGGACGCCACGTCCAAGCGGTCGCTCGACGACGCCGAGGCGACGATAGCGACCAACCTCATGGGTCCGATCCGGATGACGGACGCGCTCATCGACCAGCTCACCGGGGCGGCGAACGCGGCGATCATCAACGTCTCGTCCGGACTCGGTTTCGTGCCGCTCACGACGACGCCGACCTACTCCGCGTCGAAGGCGGCGATCCACTTCTACACGGTCGCGCTGCGAGAGCAGCTGCGCGGCAAGGTCGAGGTGATCGAGCTGGTCCCCCCGGCGGTCGCGACCGAGCTGACACCCGGCCAGTCGAAGCGGCCCGGCTACATGCCACTTTCAGAGTTCATCGACGAGGTCATGGAGCTGCTCGGCCGACAGCCGACGCCGCCGGAGCTGCTGGTGGAGCGGGTCGCCATGCAGCGCTTCGCCGAGCGTGAGAACCGCTTCGACGCGACGCTGAAGAAGATGAACGAGATGGCAGCCGCCGCTCGGGCGCAGGCCGGCGGGTGACCCGCTTCGGAGGACACGTGGTCAGCCCCAGTAGCGGCAAGAACTTCCAAGCAGAGGAGAACGAGTCGTGGAAGGCTCCGGCAAGGTCGTAGTCATTACCGGCGGCACCAAGGGGATCGGGCGCGCCGTCGCCGCGCACCTCGCGACGCGGGGCTACAAGCTCGCGATCAGCTACAGCAGCGACGACCAGGCGGCGAAGGAAACGGAGGCGCTGGTCCGCGAGACCGGCGCGGAGTGCCTCGTAGTCCGCGCCGACAGCCGTCGCTCCGCCGAGGTGGATGCCCTGTTCCAGCAGGCCAGAGACCGGTTCGGCGCCCTGTACGCCGTGTTCGCGAACGCCGGGCTCGAGAACACGGCGTCGCCGTTCGCCGAGATGCGGGAGGAAGACCTCGACCGTATCGTCGACATCAACGTCAAGGGCACCTTCTTCACGCTCCAGCAGGCCGCGCGTCACGTCGTCGACGGGGGCCGGGTGGTCGCCACCGCTTCGACGATCGCGCGCTACCCTCCTCCCGGATCAGGCGCCTACGCCGCCTCCAAGGCGGCGGTCCGGCTTATGGTCGAAGTGCTGGCGTTGGAACTGGGTGCTCGTCGGATCACCGTGAACTCCCTCGACCCGGGCGCGGTGCAGGGGTCGGGCATGTTCACCGACATGGCGGACGATCTGCGCAAGACCTTTGAGGCGTCGACGCCGATGGGCCGACTGCCGAAGGCGGAGGACCTCACCGGCGCGGTCGCGTTTCTCCTCTCGGACGGGGCCCGCCTCGTCACCGCTCATCACCTCGAGGTCACCGCCGGCTTCCGGGTTTGACGAGGACGATCAGCGGCCGGGCACTCGCGCGTGGCCACGTCAGCGAACGTTAGGCGCCGAACGAGGAGCCCGTCCGCCAGGGCCGTCCGCGGCTCGTCACCTCGTTCCCTGCCCGCCCTCACCGCAGCTGCGCGAGGAACGCCTGCACGTCGTACTGCACCCACTCCTCGACGAGTTGGCCGTTAGGCGCGTACCGGAAAATGTTCACCACCCGGTACTCGACGCGCCTGCCGTTCGGCTGCAGCCTGCCCTCGCTCGCGCCGGTGAACGGACGGGCGAAGACGCCGGCGAACCTGGTGCGGCTGGCGAGGTAGTCGCCGCCGTCGGACACGATCGCCTGCCGGGTCACGGTGAACTCGTCGAGGGCGGCGCGGCAGGCGGCGAAGTAGGCCCACAGCCCCTCGCGATCCAGCTCGGCGCCGCCAGGGCCGTGGAACCGGTAGCGCGGATGGAAGAACGCCTCCATCAGCGGGATGTTCTCGCGGGCGATGCCTTCGTTTCCAACCCGGATGAGCTCGCGCGCCCGCAGCGGCAGGCTCGTGTCCGCTGCACTCAGATCGTTCTCGTCCGTCCGGCCAAACGCGAAGTTGATCGCGTCTGCGTCGACGGGTGCGGCGGTGGTCAGCGAGCGCGCATGCGCGTCATGGCCCTGCTGTGACATCGACTCTCCCCTGACGTTTCCAGCACGGATGCTGTCCTGCCGCGCCACGCTCACGTTCCTTCCGCGTCGGTTGTGCGCCGGCTCGGGTCCTGCGGAAAGCCACCCACCGCGCCGCTTGCTCCTGACCCGCGCGCGTCTTCGGCGATCAGCCTCGACCGTCCGCCAGCCAGGTCGCGTTTTGTTGCATCATGTGATCGACGTCCGCCGGTCTATCCTGCCCAAGCAGGTCGTCTGGGATTGGCGAGCCCGCCAGACGACGAAGGTACGCCTGAAAGGCGTAGCTGCTGCGGGCCTCGCCGATTCTTTCGTCGTCGACAACTACGCGCTGGGCGGGGTTCTGGGGCTGCAACGCGTCCCAACGATAGACGACCGGCATGTCGATGATGCGCCAGACCGGCCTGGGTCCCCAGGGGCCCGGACTCAGATCTCGGAACCCAGGCCACCCAGGCCGACGCCCATGCACTGGGGCGCAGCCGCTTGTGGGGAGTGTGCGTAACGCATCAGCGCTGGCGACTGGGGCAGTTGGTATTGAAAACTTATACGTATGAGCGTATTATAAACAGATGAGCCGTCCCTCCCTCCGCGAGCAACTTCTCGAATCCGGCGTCACGACCCTGCACAAGCGTGGGTTCGCGGCGTGCGGCGTCCGCGAGATCACTAGCGCCGCCGGCGTCCCACAGGGCTCGTTCACGAACCACTTCCGGTCCAAGGAGGCCTTCGGGGTCGCGGTCCTGGACCGCTACTTCGAGAAGCTGCAGGCGGTGGCGGACGCCACCCTCCGCGACCACACCCGCGCGCCGCTCGACCGGCTACACGCCTACTTCGACGCGATCACCGACTATCTGGCTGGGGTCGGATGGCGCCATGGCTGCCTGGTCAGCAACATGAGCCTCGAGGCGCCGGAGCACAGCGAGGCTCTGCGCGGGCGCCTCGCGCAGGTCTTCGGCGCGCTGACGCAGCCGTTCGCCGAGGCCGTGCGCGCCGCGCAGGCGGCCGGCCAAGTCCGCGCCGACTTGGACGCCGATGAGGCGGCGGAGGTGCTGGTCGCGGCGTGGCACGGCGCCCTGCTGCGGATGAAAGTCGAGCGCAGCCCCGTGCCGCTCGACCGGTTCCGGCGCGTCCTCTTCCCCGCGCTCCTCGCCGCCCCTGATGGCGGGCGCGCATGACCCCGGACGCGCCCCCGCCACCGACGCCTGCGGCGACCCTCCGCCTGGCCCTCACGCCCGACTGGGTGACGGCGTTCTTCCGGGAGCTGGACGGCCGCATGTACGGCACCGGCTTCGACATCCTCGCCGACGACGTCGACGTGCAGCTCGGCGTGCATCGGTGGCGCGGGCGCGAGGCCACCCGCGAGGGCCTGCGCGCGCCCGACACGGGCGCCGACACCCGGCACTAGGTGCACGGATTCTGGGACGGCGGGCCGGTCAAGGTCCTGCGCGGCGAACTCGTGGCCACGCTACGCGACACCGGCCAGGTCGTCCGATCCGCGATCGGCCACTTCGTCTACATGGACGAGCGCGCCCCCGCCGTGGTGCGCCGCTGAGGCGGCGCCTTCGGACCCAGGGCCTAAAGGCCCGCCCGCGCCCACCACCCACTTGCTGACGTCCGAGATGACGCAGTGCACGCCGTCGCCGAATCTCAGTGCACCGGTGTGCATGCGGCCCTGAACTACTACCGCGCCGCGCGCAATCGCGCGCTGACTGGCCCGCCGGCGAGTTGAAGCTTGGAAGGAAGCGGTGAAGACGCTAACGAGCGTGGTGAGGCTGTCGTGCATCGTGCCGTTCGCGACCGGGCTCGGCGACCTCCTGTTCGGCGCTGGCATCTTCGGCGCGACAGGGGTCAAGCTTTCCGACAACGCCGTGCGCAGTCCGGCCCTGAACAGCCAGATTGGGTTTTGGGGAGCCATGTGGTTCGGCTTCGGCCTGCTCCTGTGGACGTGCTCGTCGGACTTGGTAGCAAGCCGCGACTGGTCCGATCTACTGTGCGAGGTGCTTTTCCTGAGCGGCAGTGGGCGGTCACGGCGGCCAGGTTCGGCCTTCCCCCGGCACCCCTGATCGGCGCCATGGACCTCGAGATCATCGGCGCGCTACTCCTCGCCATGTGGTGTGTTGCCGTCGTGCGTCAGCAGTGAGGATCACTCACGCCCGGTGGGGCACCGCCAAATTACCGCCGACGGGGCAGCAACTCGGCGAGGTGGCGCACCTGACGGAGCCGTGCCGATTTTGCAGACCTGTTCTCGCCGCGGCGGGCATCGGGGTGCGCGCGGGGACATTGGCGCGCGCACCTAGCACATACAGCGCTCGCCCCGGGCCGGCGCGCTTGACCGCGGCACCAAGGCTAACACGTCCGCCGTCTGCGTAGCCGGGCTGCGCGCCAGGACGCGCGTGCCGCCGGCGGCACCCGCGGGTATGACCGACGCCGCAGTCCGAGCAGCCTTGTGGAGGAGGAGAACGTCTGCCTTTTCAGAGCGAACGCAGGAAGCCGAGGAGGGCGTCGTTCACCACCGCCGTGGCCTCCAGCTGCGGCCAGTGCCCGACGCCAGGCAGCTCCACGAAGCCGCGCAGGCCCGGGAGCGTGGGGCGCAGCCCCGCCTCGGTGGCCGCCCGCAGGCGCTGCATGCCGTCCACGGCGCCAACCGTGAAGAAGGACGGCTGCCGAATCGGGGCCCCCGCGAAGGCGCCCGCCTCGTCGAAGTAGGGCTGGATAGCGCGGTAATAGTTGAGGGGCCCGCGGAACCCGTGCCGCGTGAACTCGCCCACGGCCGCCGCCACGTCGTCGGCGTCCGCGAACGGCGGGACGCCGATCGGGGAGGGGCGGACCAGCCCGCGGGCGGGGTCGACCGGGTCCCAGCGCCCGTCCGCTGGGGCGAGCCCCGAGGTCCAGTACAACATGCCCGGGACCGAGACGGCGGCGTCGGCCCACTCCACCTCTGCCTCGGGGCGCATCTGGCGGAACATGTAGAAGTCGGTGAGCCCCTGGTCCCGCATCTGTTGGAGAAAGCTCGTCCCGCCCGGCACTAGCGGGGGCACGCTTAAGGCGAATACCGCCGGGAACAGATCGGGGCGCATCATGGCCGCACTCCACACCGTGGCCGCGCCGAAGTCGTGCCCGACAAGGGTCGCGTGCTCGACGCCGAGCAGGGCCAGCACCCCGACGAGGTCCCCGACCGAGTAAAACTGTGTGTAGCGCGCCGGGTCGTCCGGCCGGGAGCTCTCGCCATAGCCGCGGTTGTCGAGCGCGAGAGCGCGGTATCCGGCCCCGGCGACCGCTTCCATCTGCCGCCGCCAGCCGCGCCAGGTATCGGGGAACCCGTGCACGAACAGCACAGCCGGGCCCTCACCCAGCTCCGCCACGTGCAGGATGACGTCGTTCGTGTCAATCCGGTGGTGCTTCACAGGTCCGCTGCGTCGCCGTGGGTGATTTACCCCTTCTCGGAAGCGGGATCATATGCTAGGCCAGAACCCAGGTCAATACATACGTACTTATTGATACTCTGATCGTTTCGAGGGTGGATCGTGGATCGAGGGGTTTCGAGGGAGGCTCGTCGGCGAGGGTCGGACACCTCCCCGAGCTGCGCGGGAGCAGCTCGACGGGCGGCGCGCCGTTAGGGCTCGCGCCGGGGTGGCGAGGCGAGCCCAAACATTCCGCTCGTGCGGGGTCGCCCAGGTGCGACCGAGCACACGTCGGCGGCCGACCCGTTGACCTTGCTCAGCAAGGCATAGTACCTTGCCGAACAAGGTACCCCGTCCGCCCCGCGCCTGCACCGCATGGATTACGACCGCGAGTTCCTGACCGGCACCGTCGGCCTCCTCATCCTCTCGCTCCTGGGCGAGCGGGCGATGTACGGTTACGAGCTGGTACAGGAGGCGGAGCGCCGGAGTGCGCAGCAGTTCCAGCTCAAGGAGGGCACCATCTACCCGGCCCTCCACCAGATGGAGCGGGCCGGGCTCCTCGTCGCCGAGTGGCGCGAGGGCGAGACGGGGCGCGCGCGGAAGTACTACGCGCTGACGCCCAAGGGCCGGCGCACGGCGGCGTCCAAGCGGCGGCAGTGGGCGGCCCTCGCCGCGGCCGTGGGCGCCATCCTCGCGGTGCCACGCGCGGCCACCCCGGCCGCGGGGGACGCCGATGCCTCACGTGTCTGACGTGCCTAACGATCCGGGCGAGGCGCCCGCCGGGACGCCGGTCGAGACCCTCGTCGAGCGGCTGGTGCGCGACGCGCGCCTGCCGAGCGCGCCGGCGCGCGCCGACCTCCGGCGCGAGCTGACCGCGCACTTCGAGGACGCGCTCGCGTCCGCGGAGGCGCGCGGCATCGCGCCGGCCGAGGCCCTTGAGGCGGCGCTGGCGCGGTTCGGCGACGTCCCGGCCGTCGCCGCCGGGCTGCGCCGCGCCCACCGGCCGGGGCGGGCCGCGCTCTACGCGGCCAAGGTGCTCGCCTCGGGCGCGGCGTCGCTGGCCGCCGCGGTGGCGCTCCAGGCGCTCGCGCACCCCGGCCTTGCGTTCGGCCCCGACGGCCCGCGCCTGCCGCCGTGGCACGCGCCCGCGGTCCGCGCCGCGGTCGGCCTCGTCCTCGTCGCCGTCGCCGCCTGGGAGCTCGACGTCGCCCCGCTCTGCGTGCGGCTCGACCGCCGGCCGGCCCGGCTGCTGGCCACGTTCGCGGCGCTCCTCGCGGCGGTCACCGTCACGCACACGGCCCTCCACGACGTGCTGGCGCCCGCGCAGGTGCTCCTCCGCACCGCGGCGACGGTCGCGGCGTGGGTGGCGGCCGTGGCCATCGTCGCGCGGGTCGACCTCGCCTTCGTCCGCCGGTTCGGGTCGGCGGTGTAGCGCGGGCGTCGCGCCGTCGCACCACAGGCCTGCCGTCGTCGTCTCACCTGTGCCCGGGGGCATGCGCATGTCGCGGTTCGAGCAGAGGGTCGCGCAGGGGTTCGGTCGCGCGTTCGAGACGGCCCGCCGCGAGGTCCGCCACGCGTGGCGCGCCGTCCGGCGGATCCCGGGGCTCGCGCTCGTCGTCGTCCTGTCGTTAGGCGTCGGCGTCGGGGTCAACACGGCGGTCTTCTCGTGGCTGGAGGCCGTGGTGCTCCGGCCGCTGCCGGGCGTGCGCGGCGGCGCGGACTTCCACTTCGTCGAGCCCCGCGGCGCGGCCGACGGGTCGTACCCGCGCGTCTCGTGGCCCGAGTACCAGGACCAGCGCGGGCGGCTGCGCACGTACCGCGACCTGGTCGCGTTCCGCATGACGCCGCTCAACGTCGGCGCCCCCGACCGCGCCGAGCGCACGTACGGGCGGCTCGCCTCCGCCAACTTCTTCGGGGCGCTCGGCCTCACGCCGGCCCGCGGCCGCTTCTTCGCGCCCCTCTTCGCCGTGCTCGGCCCCCTGCGGCTCGCGCTCGGCGCGACGCCGCGGCGGCTCGTGCGGCAGATCGTGCGCGAGACGCTCGGCGTGGCCGGGCGCGGCGCCGGCGCGGGGTGGGGCCTGGCGCTCCTCGTCCAGCTGCACCTGGCGCGCGGCCGCGCGCCCGACGCCGTCGTCTTCCTCGGGGTGCCGGCGCTGCTCCTGGACGTCGCCGCCGTCGCGAGCTGGCGGCCGGCGCGCCGCGCGGCGCGCGCGGACCCGCTCGTCGCGTTGCGCCTGGAATAGCACGGCCTTCCTCCCACCGTCTGCACCTCACGCACGATGCCTTCGCCGACGCACGGTAAGATCTGTTACGTCGAGCTGCCGGCCGGCGACACCGACGCCGACGTCGCGCGCTCGGCCGCGTTCTACGCCGCGGTGTTTGGGTGGCGGACGCGCCGCCGCGGCGACGGCCGCCTGGCCTTCGACGACGCCACGGGGCAGGTGAGCGGCGCCTTCGTGCCCGGCCGCCGCCCCGCCGAGGTCGGGCTGTTGCTCTACGTCATGGTCGACGACGTCGCGGCCGCCGTGGACGCCGCGGTGGCGCAGGGCGCCGGGGTCGTCCAGCCGTTAGGCGCCGACGCGCCCGAGCTCACCGTGCGGATCGCCGACCCCGCGGGGAACGTGATCGGCCTCTACCAGGAGCCGCCGCCGGCCGCTCCCTGACCGCCGCGGTCCCCCCACCGTTCCGCCGCCGCCCGCTTCCCGCCATGCCGCCCGTCGCCACGCCGCCCGCCGCCGCCCTCGCGATCCCGACGCTGCCCAGCCGCTCGCTCGCGTCCACGCTCGCCTTCTACCGCCGGCTCGGCTTCGACGGCGCGGTGCACCCGGCCAGTGACGACGGGTACGCGATCCTCACGCGCGGCGACGTCGAGCTGCACTTCTTCGCGCACCCCGCCCTGCGGCCCGCCGAGTCGCACGCCGGCTGCTACATAAGAGTGGGCGACGCGGACGCGTGGTTCACCGCGGCCTCCGACGCCGGGCTCCCGCGGGCCGGGATCCCGCGGCTGGACCCGATCGGCGACGCGCCGTGGGGCATGCGCGAGTTCGCCGTCGTCGACGAGGACGGCAACCTGCTGCGCATCGGCCAGGCGGTCAGCCCCCCGCGGGGCTGAGCCGCCCCGCGGGCGACGTCGGCCGACCCGCCCTGAGAATCGCCACCGTCCCCAACGCGACGCGCCCATGCCCTCCGCCCCGGACTCCGCCTCGAACGCCACGCGCGTGTACACGCGTGCGTACCTGCTGACCACCTGCGTGGTCTTCGCCCTGCTCACCGCCGCCCATCTCTGGCGCATCGTCGCCGAAACCCCGGCGTTGGCGCGCGACCCGTGGTTCGTGCTGATCACCGCCGCCTCCCCGACGTTGAGCGTGTGGGCGGGCGTGGTCGTGCGGCGGACGGCGCGCGCCCGGACGACCCGTGAGTGATCCGGTGTTAGGCAGCATACCGGTCGGCACCTCGCTCGCCCCGCTGCTCGCCGTACGCGGCGGCGCACGGGCGGTCGCCTTCTACCGGGCCGCGCTCGGCGCGCGCGCGGTGTACCGCGTGGACGCGCCCGACGGCGCGGTGGTGGCCCGCCTCGCCGTCGGGGACGCCGCCGGTGGGGCGGAGTTCTGGGTGGCGGACGAGGCACCGGAGCACGGTGCTGCCAGCCCGGAGACGTTAGGCGGCGCCTCGGCGCGTCTGGTGCTCACGGTGTCGGACCCGGATGCGGCGGTCGCGCGGGCGGTCGCGGCGGGCGCGCGCGAGGTCGCCCCGGTCGAGGAGGCGCACGGCTGGCGCCTCGGCCGCGTCGTGGACCCCTTTGGGCACACGTGGGAGATCGGCCGCCCGCTCCCGGACACCGCGGCGGCGCGCTGAGGCACGGCGCCAGGCGGCCCCCCCGGTGAACGGCTCGGCGGACACGCGCTCCCCTGACGGCTGGTTCGAGGCACTCCACGCGGGCCATCACCTGCCGGGGCGTGCGGCAGACGCGCTCCACGAGGCGGGCTTCGTGGTCCTCCCCGGGCCGCTCGCGCCGGAGGGGCTGCCGCCCCTGTCCGCGGCGTACGATGCGGTGATGGCGGCGGGGGAGGGCTCGGCCGACTTCAAGGCCGGCGGAACGACGGCGCGCCTGTACGACCTCGTCAACCGCGGCGCCGCGTTCGACACCCTGTACGTCTACCCGCCCCTCCTCGCGGCCGCGGCGCACGTGATCGGCCGGCCGTTCCGGCTCAGCGCGACGCTCGCGCGCACGCTCCGGCCGGGCGCCGCGGCGCAGGCGCTCCACGCTGACCTCGGCCGCGACGACCCGGCGCGGCCGATGGCCGGCTTCATCTACATGGTCGACGCGTTCCGCCCGGACACCGGCGCCACCCGGTTCGTGCCGGGCTCGCACCGGTGGCCGCACCTGCCGGAGGACGACGTCATCCCCGACCGCCTGGCCGCGTACCCGGGCGAGGTGCTCGCGTGCGGGCCGGCCGGGTCGCTCGTCGTCTTCGACGCGTCCGCGTGGCACGGGCACACCGCGAATCCGTCGGGTGCGCCGCGGCGCTCGGTGCAGGGCTACTTCGTCGCGCGCGACGTCCCGTCCGGGTTCGACCTGGGGGCGCGGATGCGACCGGAGACGGTAGCGCGCCTCGGCCCCCTCGCACGCCACGTGCTGGCGCTGTGACGGTCGGTTCTGCGAGGGCCGGCAAGGTGTCTCACCCGTTAGGTCGAATGGAGGCCGAAACGAGTTCGGGCGCAGGTACGCACCCCCGGCCGGCTCGCCTCCGAATCCGCCACCGTGTGAGACCCTGACGCGCTGAACCAGGCGCACATCCGCTGCAGAACACGAGCGTCATTGCGACGATTCGCCCCGGCTAACCGCGTCGTGAAGGGGCGGGGCCGGGATCCGCTCGCGCCCGCGCCGGCTCGCGACACACATCCGGCGTTCGCCACAAATGGCTGGCCCGGACGCGACCGGCGCGCGTACGCTGCCGGTGTCCTGCGCGCGGTGCGTTGCCGTGCGCCCGGCCCCTCCCCTTCGGAGCCCCGCATGGCACGTCCGCACCCCTCCTCCCTCGTCCGCGCCGGTCGCCGCGCCGCGCCGGCGGCCCTCGGCGTCGCCGCCCTCGCCGCCGTTTCCGGGACGAGCCCGCGCGCCCCCGCGGCTCCCGCGAGTGCGCCCGCTACCGCGCCGACCCCCGCGCTGACCGAGGTCGGGTTCGACTCCAAACGGTGGACGTTCGTTGGCGGCCCAGCCACGCGCACGGTGGTCGAGGGCGACACGACCTGGACGGTCCCGGGGTTCGCCCTCCTGCCCGACGTCGATCTCGCGGACGGCCTCGTCGAGTTCGACGTGCGCTCGACGACCTTCCCGGCCGTCGTCTTCCACGCCCACTCCCCCGAGGAGTACGAGACCGTGTACCTGCGGATGGACCGGTCGGGCCAGCCGGACGCGCTCCAGTACAGTCCCGTGTTCCGCCGCTTCCTCCCGTGGCGCCTGTACCCCGACGGGCAGGCGGCCGCCCCGCTCGACACGGCCCGCCCCACCCACGTGCGGCTCGAGGTGCGGGGGCGGACGGCGCGCGTGACCGTCGACCGCGCCGCCGCCCCGCAGCTCGTCGTCGCGCTGCGGCACCCGGCCCAGGGCGGCGCGGTCGGCGTGTGGAACTCGAGCGGCACGCAGCGCTTCTCGCACTTCCGCTATGCAGCGCTGTCGGGGGCGCCGAAAGCCGAGGCCGACTTCGCGCGGACCGGCCCGGCCGCCCCGGGGGCCCTCACCGCGTGGGGGCTGTCGCCGCTCCTCATCGGGGCCACCCTCGACGGGTACCGCGCCCCGGCGAGGGACAGCGCGCGCGGGTGGCGCCCCATCACCGCTGACGCGGACGGGCTGGTCAACGTGTCGCGGTATTATTCGGCGCTGGCGAGCGAGGGGCACGTCACGCCGGTCGCCGCGCGCACCGTGCTGACGCGCGGCCGCGCCGGGGCGGCGCGCCTGGCGTTCGGGTACTGCGACCGCGCCGCCGTCTTCCTGAACGGCCAGCGCGTGTTCGCCGGCACGCTCCCGCTGCGGCGCGGCGGGGACTTCCCGCGCATGCTGGCGCGCGACACCGTCCCGCTCCCGCTCCGGGCGGGCCGCAACGACCTCGTGGTGGTCACGACCGGTAACACGTACGGTGACCGGAACGGCGGGTGGGGCTTCGTCGCCCGCCTCGTGCCCGGATCCGAGCCCGGGGCGCCGTGAGCCGTGAGGCCCGCCAGGCGTCGCCCGGGCGGCCTCTGAGGATGGCGTGGTCGCCGAGTCCTCCCGGGTAACGTGACGACCGACGGAGCGCACGACGTGCCTAGCAGCGTGCTGGACGATGGCCCGACGCCGGCCCAGCCGGGGCCCACCCGGCCGCCGGCGGCCGCACACCCCCGGCCGGCGTGGGCGACGGCCGGCGCGGGCGTCGGGGCGGGCACCTTGATTGGCCTGCTGTTCGCCGGCCACTGGTACGTCCGGAGCCCGGCGACCGGCTGGGCCGGGGCGCTCCGCGAGACCATGCCGCGGTGGTGGGTGTGGGGCCTCGTCGCCCCGCTCGTAGCGCGCGTCGATCGTCGCGTCGACTGCTGGCTCGCCGGCCGCCTCGGCGCCGGCCGGCGTCCGACGGCGCGGCTCCTCCGCCACCTGCCCCTCGCGCTCGGCTGGACCACCGTCGCGCTCGCGGCCCAGGCCGCTCTCCGGCCGGTGATCGGGGCGCCGCCCCCGCCGTCGTGGCTGCGGTTCGTGGCCGTGCGCTACCCCTGGGACGTGCTCGTGTACGGGGCCATCGCGGGCGCCGCGGCCGCCCTCGCCGCCGCCGCCGAGGCGCGGCGGCGGGAGCGCGACGCGGCCGCGCTCGCGGTGCGGGCGGCGCGGTTGGAGGCGGGCCTGGCGGAGGCGCGCCTCCACGTCCTCGGGGCGCAGCTCCACCCCCACTTCCTCTTCAACGCCCTCAACACGGTGAGCGCCTACACCGCGCGCGAGCCCGCCAGGGCGCGGGACCTCATGGCGCAGCTCGGCGAGCTGCTGCGCGCCTCGCTCGACCACGCGGCCCGGCCGGAGGTGACGCTGGCGGAGGAGCTCCGCTTCCTCGACGCCTACCTCGCCACCGAGCGGGCCCGCTTCGCGGACCGGCTGACCGTGACGGTGCGGGCCGACGCCGCCGCCCTTGGCGCGCGGGTGCCGGCCTTCGTGCTCCAGCCGCTCGTCGAGAACGCGATTAAGCACGGGATCACGCCCCGGGACGCCCCAGGGTTGGTCGCGGTGGAGGCGCGCGTGGAGGCGTCGGTAGAGCACCCCGGGGAGGCGCACGGCGGAACGTCCGACGGTGATGTGCGGCTCGTGCTGCGAGTGCGCGACGACGGCGTCGGGCTGCCCGGCGGCTGGCGGCTGCCCGCGCACGGCGGCGTGGGCCTGCGCAATGCCGCGGCCCGGTTGGAGAGCTTGTACCCGGGCCGCCACCGCTTCTCCGTCCGCGCGGCCCCCGACGGAGGCGTGCTCGCGGAAGTCGAGGTGCCGTTCCGGCCCGACCCGTCGCCGACGGACCACGCGGGGGCCGCCACGTGACGGCCGACGGCGGAACCGCCGGCACCGGAACCGTCGGCGGGAAGTCCCCGGTCCGAGTACTCGTTGTCGACGACGAGGTGCCCGCCCGGCGGCGCCTGCTCGAGCTGCTGGAGGGCGAGGCGCAGGTCGCGCTGGCCGGGGCGTGCGCCGGGGGGCGGGACGCGGTGCGCGCCCTGGACGCGGCGGCGCGCGCCGGGCAGCCAGTCGACGTGCTGTTTCTGGACGTGCAGATGCCCGAGGTGGACGGCTTCGCTGTGCTCGACGCGGTGGCGGCCGCCCGCGGACCGGCGGCGCTGCCCGCCGTCGTGTTCGTGACTGCCTACGACCAGTACGCGCTCCGAGCGTTCGACGCGCACGCCGCCGACTACCTGCTGAAGCCATACAGTGATGCGCGCTTCCGCGCGGCGCTCGGCCGGGCCGCCGGGCGCGCCCACGCGGACCGTGCCCAGGCGGACGGGGCCGAGGCCGCGGTTCGGCGCCTGGAGGCGCTGCTCGCCGACGTCCGGCGCCGCCCGGTGGGCTCGGCGGCGGCACCCGAACCCCCCGCGCGGCCGCCGTACCTCGACCGCATCGTGCTGAAGACCCGGGGGCGCGTGCGCCTCCTGCCGGTCGAGGAGGTCGCGTGGATCGAGGCCGACGACGTGTACGTGCGGCTCCACACGGCCGGCGGCGCGGCGCACCTGCATCGCGCGCCGCTCGGGGAGCTCGAGGCCGCGCTCGACCCGCGGCGCTTCGTGCGCATCCACCGCTCGGCGGTGGTCAACCTCGACTACGTGGCGGAGCTCCAGGCCGACTCGCACGGGGCCTTCGCCGTGCGGCTCCGCGACCGCACGGTGCTGACGCTCAGTCGAAGCTACCGCCCCGCCCTGGAGGCGCGGCTGGGCCAACGGTTGTAGCGGGCGGGACCCTCCAAACCACCGGCCCTTTCCGAACTCTCGACCCGTCCCGACCTCACCACGGCTGGCCGGCCTGGGCGGGCGTCGCAATACTCGGCATCAGAAGCTACGTCCCACGGCGGCCGACGCCGACGCGTTCTGCACCGGCGTCGTGGGGCCGCGTGGAGCGTTCGGCAAGATCGGGGTTGCGGGTGGGGACGCAGGGAATCGTTTTCCGACCACAGCACCATTCCACAAGCCGCGGCCCGCGCCCGGACTCAGTCGCGCAGATCCTCCTCGACGTCCTCCCACCGCACCGGGTCGTGCGGGCCAGGCGGGTCAGCCGGAGCCACGTCCGGCGGTGCGGTGTCTAACGCGGCACCGGTCGGTGACAGGCGCAGTCGCGCCAGCTCGTCGTGTGCTTCGCGCAGCTTGCGGGTGACGACGGCCCGCGCGGCGAACGTTTGGGTCCCGGTCGGGGTGCGCGCGCCGCGCGCGGCGGCCGCCAGCGCCCGCCACCGCGTCCCGCCGAGCCGCTGGAGGCTGCCCTCGCCGGCCGCGGCGACCTGACCGGCGAGCGCGTGCTCGGCCGCGCGGGCGGCCAGGTGTGCCTCGGCGAAGGCGGTCGGGTCGTCGGCCCACGCCGCGTGCGACCAGCCGACGGCGCGGGTGGCCGCGCTGCGCCCGGCAACCTGCCGGTCGGCGACGCGCCGTCCCGCCGCCTGTCTAACGCGCCGGCGCGCCACCGCGGACGTTAGGCGTGCGTGGGCCAGGTGGTCGCGGAACGCGGCGCGGAGGCCCACGACCGCCCGCCGGCGCGCCTGGTCGCGCTCCGCGTCGCCCGTCAGCGCGCCGCGGGCGTCCCGCTCCGCCTTCTGCGCGGCAGTGGCCAGCCGCCACACGTCGCGGGCGGTCACCGCGGGCGTGCGGAGCTCGGCCACGCTCGCGGGCTCCATGCGGGCGCGCGCGGCGCCGAGATACCCGAGCACCGACACGGTGCTCTTCGACACTTGGAGCCGCCGCTGCACCTCGGCCGACGACTGCCCGGCGGCCCGCAGCCGGTGCACCGCCAGCGCACGGTCGACGACGTGGGGGCGCGCGGGCGTCGGGCGGTCGGCCAGGGCGGCCGAAGTCTCGGCGGGGGAACGGGTTGGTGGGCGGCGCGGCACGGCGGCGGACCCCTCACGGGCGCGCGCCAGAGGTTGACCGTCAAATTCGGCGGCCCTCGAACCTACCGTTCCCAGCCCGGATTAGGGCGAGCAAACCAATAGCGAGAATGGGGACTGGGGGGCTCGATCGGGTAGTGAGAAGGGGCGGCTCTCGTTAGGCAGCTGCTCGACAGTGGTTAGGCACGGACGGCCGGGTGCGGTCGGGGCGGGGCCGGCGCTCCCGCGCGCGCCCCTGGGGCTCGGAACGCAGGGAACCGTTCCCAGTCCGGGCGTCATTCCCGACCACGTACGCCCCGGGCGGTGGCGGCCCGCGGGGGCGGGCGTGATCTTGCGCGCGCATGGATCCGCGCATGGACCGCCGCACATTCGTCCGGACCGCGGCGGGCGCCGCCGGCTGGCTCGCGACCGGGGCGCCGTCCCGGGCCCCCGGGGCGGGACACGCCATTGGGAAGGCCGCGCTCGCCCGCCCCTCGCTCGCGCAGCTCGCGTGGCAGGAGGACGAGCTCGCGCTGTTCGTCCACTTCGGCCCGAACACGTTCACCGACCGCGAGTGGGGCGACGGGCGCGAGGCGCCCGCGGTGTTCGCGCCCGCCCGCCTCGACGCGCGCCAGTGGGCCCGCGCGGCGCGGGCGGCGGGCGCGTGCGCGATGGTGCTCACGGCCAAGCACCACGACGGCTTCTGCCTGTGGCCGAGCGCGACGACCACGCACACCGTCGCGCACAGCCCCTGGCGCGGGGGCGCGGGGGACGTCGTCCGCGAGTTCGTGGACGCGTGCCGCGCCGAGGGGCTGCGCCCCGGCCTGTACTGCTCGCCGTGGGACCGCCACCACCCGGCGTACGGCGACTCGCCGCGCTATAACGCCGTCTATGTCGCCCAGCTCGCCGAGCTCCTCACCCGCTACGGCCCGCTCGCCGAGGTCTGGTTCGACGGCGCGAACGGCGAGGGGCCGACCGGGCGGCGGCAGGTGTACGACTGGCCGCGCGTGTTCGCCACCGTGCGCCGGCTCCAGCCCGGGGCGGTGATCTTCTCCGACGCCGGTCCCGACGTGCGCTGGTGCGGGAACGAGCGGGGCGAGGTGGGCGCCCCGAACTGGGCCGCCGTCGACCCGGCCGCGGTCCCCGCGCCCGGCGCGTCGGGGCCGGCGGTGGACGCGATGCTGCGGCACGGCGACCCGTTCGGCGCGGTCTGGCGCCCCGCGGAGGTCGACGTGTCGATCCGCCCCGGGTGGTTCTACCACCCGGCGGAGGACGCGCGCGTGCGGGCGGTCGACGACCTGATGGCGCTCTACCTGGGGAGCGTGGGGCGGAACGCGAAGTTGCTGCTCAACGTGCCGCCTACGCGGGACGGCGTGTTCCACCCGACCGACGTGGCCCGGCTGGCCGGCCTCGGGGCGCGCCGGGCGGCGCTGGACGCCGCCGAAATCCGGGGCGCGCGGGCGACCTGGCGGCCGACCGGTCCGCGGACGGCCGAACTGCTCGTCGCGCTGCCCGCGGCGACGCCCGTCGGGATGGTGCGGCTCGCGGAGGACGTGGCACGCGCCGGCCAGCGCGTCGCGCGGTTCGCGCTGTACGGGCACGACGGCGCCGGGTGGCGCCCGCTCGCCCGCGGGACGACGGTCGGCGTCGCGCGGCTCGTGCCGCTCGCGCCGGCGCCCCCGCTGCGCCGGGTGCGCCTGGTGGTGGAGGACGCCGTCGGGCCGCCGGCGCGCGTGACGGTCCGCCTGTACGCCCCGTCGGCCGCGAGCGGCTGAGGGGCCTGGCGGCCCGGCGGTTGCCCGGCCCAACGAGTGGCCCAACACGGGCGGCGACGCGAGGCCGCACACCGCACGCGCCCACGTGCCACGAACGCTCGAGGCCACACGGCGCCATGCCCGACCCGACCCGCCGGACGGGCGCCGGCACGGCACTGGGCGGCCTGCTCGTCCTCGCCGGCCTCGGCCGCCTGACGGTCGCGCGCCGGGCGTTCCGGGCGCAGGGGCCGGACTGGGTGCCGCTCGACAAAGACGTCACGGTGCTCGCCTCCGGCGTCGCCGAGGTCGCGCTCGGCGCCGCGCTGGTCCTCGCCGGGGGCCAGCGCCGGGCCGCGGTCGGGCGGCTGTCAGCGGCGTTCTTCGTCGCGGTGTTCCCCGGCAACGTGTCGCCGTACGTCCACCGCCGGACCGCGTTCGGGCTGGACACGGACCGGAAGCGTCTCGGCCGCTGTTCTTCGAGCCGGCGCTGGTCGCCTAGGCGCTCGCGCGCACGGCGGCGGTCCGCGCGTCGGAGGACCGCGCCGGGTACGCCTAACGCCCGGGCCCGGACGGGCCCGCCCGCGCGGCATCATCGTCGGCCCCCGCGCCGGCGCGGGGGCCACCCGCTCCGCCGCGCTCGCACCGGTCGGCGCGGTCCACCGACGCGCGGACCGCGACACCCGGACCGCGACACGCGATCGACGCAGCCCTCGGGGGACGCGCCGCCCGCTCGCGGCGGTCGCACGCGCCGGCGGGGGACGCGAGCGGGAGACGGTGCTGTTGGCTCCGAGTGCCGAGCCCGTGCCCCCGGCCCGTGCGCGGGTGCGCGGCGCGGCGCCGGCAGCGTGCTCAACACCGACCGCGTCTCCAGACGGCGTAGCCTTCACAGCACCCGGCACGATTCCGACCGTCGGCCCGCGGACTGTCCGTTTCCGGACAGCGGCGTCCCGCGCGCGGACGCCCCGCCGCGCCCAAGTCATCGGCGCCCAACGCGTAAGTCATTGTGGCACAACGCGCGTCGGCGCGTCGTGCGGCCCTGCGGGGTTGGGACGCTTCTTCCATGACCCGACCACGTGTCGGGCCACCGCTCGTGACCGCGTCCCCCTCGAGCACCGCGTCCGCCATGTCCACCGCGCGCGCCCGCTGCCTCGCTATGGGTTCAGCCGCCCGCTCGGCGGGCGCGCGGGCGAGGGCGCGCTCGCCCGGCGCCGTGCCTCGTCCCGGCCCGCCGCCCCGGCGACCGCGCGCCGCGCCGGATCGCGCGGCGGACGAGGTCACACGCCATCCCTCCCCGTGCGGCACCAGGCCCCATGCCCGCCGACTTCCGCTTCGCCCTGCGCGCCCTCCGGCGCACGCCGGCCGCGACGGCCGTGCTCCTGCTCGTCCTCGCGCTCGGGATCGGCGCCAACACGGCGCTGTTCTCGCTCGCCGACGCGCTCCTCTTCCGTCCGCTGCCGGTGCCGCACCCCGAGCAACTCGTCAGCGTCGGCGACCCGGCCCGCCCGGGCGGGCTGTCGGAGGGGACGCCGCGCGCCGACCTGTTCTCCTACCCGGCGTACGCCGACGTGCGCGACGCCGCGCGCACGGTCGCGGGGCTCTACGCGACCGGGCGCGCCGAACGGCTGGACGTCATCGTGCGGCAGGGCCCGGCTACCGCGGCGGGCGAGGCCGAACATCCGCGCGCCCGCTACGTCTCGGGGAACTTCTTCGGCGTCCTCGAGGTGCCGGCGTTCCGCGGTCGGACGTTCACGGAGGCCGAGGACCGGGTCGCCGGCGGCGCGCCGGTGGTGGTCGTGAGCCACGGCTACTGGACGCGCCGCCTCGGCGGGGACCCCGCGGCCGTCGGCCGCCCGCTGGTCGTCAACGGCACGCCGCTCACGGTCGTCGGGGTGACGCCGCCGGGGTTCACCGGCGACGTCGTCGGGCAGCCGGCCGAGCTCTGGATCCCGATCACGATGCAGCCCGTGCTCGCGGCCACCCACACCCGGCTCACCAGCCGTTCGGTGAGTTGGCTCCTCCTGATGGGGCGGCTCGCGCCGGGCGGGACCGCGGAGCGGGCGCGTGCGGAGCTCGTCCCGTTGGTCACGCGCTCGCTGGCCGACCACGTCCCGGCCGCCGACGCCGGCGGCGTCGCGCGCGAGTTGCGGCGCCACCCGGTGCGCGTGGAGCCGGGCGGCCGCGGGTTCTCCGCCGACCGGCAGGCGTTCGGGCCCGCGCTCCGCGTGCTCGGCGCCGCCGTCGGGCTCGTGCTCCTGCTCGTGTGCGCGAACGTCGCCCACCTGCTGCTGGCCCGCGCGGCGGCGCGCGGCCGCGAGATGAGCGTGCGCCTGGCGCTCGGCGCCGACCGGCGGCGCCTCCTCCGCCAGCTCGGCGTCGAGAGCGTCGTGCTCGCGCTCGGCGGCGCCGCGCTCGGGCTCGTCGTCGCCGCGGGCGCGACCGCGCTCCTCCTCCGCCTGGCGAGCCGGGGGCCGCGGCCGCTGCCGTTGGGCGCGGGGCTCGACGCGCGCGCGCTGCTGTTCACGGCCGCCCTCGCCCTCGCCGCGGCGCTCCTGTTCGGCCTCGCGCCCGCGCTCCACGCCTCGCGCGTCGAGCTGGCGTCGGCGCTGCGCACGCAGGGGCGCGGCCTGACGGGGACAGCGCGCGGGGGCGGGCGCCTGCGGGGCCTGACGGCGGGCCCGCTGCTCGTCGTCGCGCAGGTCGCCCTCTCCGCCGTCCTGCTCGCCGCGACGGGGATGCTCGGGCGCAGCATGCGCGGGGTGGAGCGCGCGGACCTCGGCGTCGCGCGCGACCGCCTGCTCGTCGTCACGCTCGACGTCGGGCGCACCGACACCGCCGCCGCGCGGCGACTGGCGCGGATGCGTGCGCTGGCCGAGCGGGCGCGGCAGGTGCCCGGCGTGCTGGCGGCGACGCCGTCGGAGAACGGGCTGTTCAGCGGCACCGAGAGCGGCACCACGCTCCAAGTCGAGGGGTTTCGGGCGGCGGCAGACGCGGACACCGTCGTCCAGTACGACGTCGTGGGGCCGGACTACGCGCGCACGGTCGGCGCGCGCCTCGTCCGCGGACGGGATCTCCTGGCGAGTGACGACGAGTCGGGCGCGAAAGCCGCGCTCGTCAACGCGTCGATGGCGCGCTTCTTCTTCCCGGGCCAGGACCCGATCGGCCGGCACGTCACGATGGACAGCGCGACGTACGCGATCGTGGGCGTCGTCGCCGACGTGCAGGGGCAGGGGGTGCGCGACGCGCCGACGCGGCGCCTGTACGTGCCCGTCGCCCAAGCCCCGGACCGGCTGGACCGCTACTCCCTGCTCGTGCGCACCGCCGGCGACCCGGCCCGCGCCGCCGGGCCGGTGCGGCAGGCGCTGCACGCGGCCGATCCGTCGGCCGTGGTGCTGGACGCGAGCCCGCTCGACGCGTTGGTGCGCGACTCGGTGGGGGAGGACCTCCTGGTCGCGCGCGTGGTCACGCTCTTCGGCGCGCTCGCGCTCGGGCTGGCGGCGCTCGGGCTGTACGGCGTGCTCGCCCACGCCACGCTCCGCCGCACGAACGAGTTCGGGCTGCGCATGGCGTTGGGCGCGGACGCGCGGCACGTGTTGGGGCTCGTGCTGCGGGAGGCCGCGGTGCTCGTCGCGGGCGGGGCCGCGGCGGGGCTGCCGCTGTCGGTCGCGGCCGCGCGGCTGCTGCGGCACCAGCTTTACGGGGTCGAGGGCGGGGACCCGCTGACGCTCGTGGGCGTGGTCGGCGTGCTCGGCGCGACGGCGCTCCTCGCGGCAGCCGTGCCGGCGCGGCGCGCGACCCGCGTCGACCCGATGGTCGCACTCCGGAGTGAGTAGGGACATGTAGGTTTAGACGGCTCCGACGGCCAACGGCGCTGTCAACTCACCATCGCGCTAGTTGGGACGCGTGGCGGCCAGCGTACGTCCGGTCCGATGTTGAACGCGTGTGGGCTGGTGCGCCGGCGCGACCCAGTTGCCGCACGGCCGCGCCGCGCGACTCAGGCGACCTGTGGTGGAGACTGTTTACCAAAATTGGGAACCCAGAACAGAGCGTCTGGGCTCCCTTTGCACAGGAAATCTTCGCAGCTACCGAGCGTGACAGTGCGCCATTGTAGCACGACTGTGGCGCGTCCGGACCGGGCCCTTGGACATGTGCCACGCGGACACCCACGCCCGGGCGCCGGCCAAGCGCACACCGTCTGCGCGGCGTGGCCCTGCCTGTCGTCGGGCCGTCGACGCGGTGCCACCGCCCGCGCGCAGGGCAATCCCCCGAGAGCGACCCCCCATGCAACCGTACACGTTTCCCGCGCACTACGGCACGCTCGTCCGGGCCATCTCGGACGAGAAGGCGCGACGGCTGACGACCCACGCCGCCGTCGAGGTGATCGCGTGCGAGCCGGACGAAGACGATGGTCTCACCGTACCGGGGACCTGCACGGTCTTTATCGGCCGCACGCACACGGCCAACAAACGGACTCGGCCCGCGACACCGGCCGCGCTAAACCGGCATCGGCCCCAATGCCGCCCGTCGAGAGGCGACCCACGTACCCGGCTCGGCGGTCGTCCGTATGGCGGTCCACACACGGCCGTCCTACGACGGGGCGCCGCCCGGCGGCGCGCCGACGCCGCACTTCGTCACGACGCGCAACTCGCGCCGCGCGTGGACGGCGGGCGGAGGTCGGGAGCGAGGCGTCGGTCGGGAGCCGCCCACGCGCCCTCGCCGCGCGCCTACACCTCGAGGTGGTCGCCGTCGCGCGCCACCATCAGGTACAGCACGGGCATCAGGAACACGCTGATGAGCAGCCGGGAGAAGAGCCCGCCGACGATGACCAACGCGAACGGGCGCTGGGTGTCTGACCCCACGCCGTGCGACAGCGCCGCGGGCAGCAGGCCGAACGCGGCGACGAGCGCCGTCATCATGATCGGTCGCAGGCGCAGCAGCGCGGCCTCCCGCGTCGCCTCGGCGATGCCGAACCCGTCGAGCCGGAGCTCGTTGGCGTAGGAGATGTACACGACGGCCGTCTGCACCGACACGCCGAAGAGCGCGAGGAACCCGATCATCGACGACACCGAGAGGGCAGTCCCGGTGAGCGCCAGCGCGACCAGCCCGCCGAGCGGCGCGGACAGGATCACTCCGACGACCGTGATGAGCGGGAACTTGAAGTTGTGGTAGAGCGCGAAGAGGATGGCGAGGATGAGCACCACGGTGGTCGGCACTACGACGCCCATCTGCGCGCGCGACTCGGTGTACTGCTCGAACTCCCCGCCCCACCGTGTCGAGTAGCCGGACGGCAGCGGTACCTGGCGCGCCACGTCCGCCCGCGCGTCGGCCACCGCGCCGGCCAGGTCGCGGCCCTCGACCGAGTACTGGACGCCGATGTAGCGCGAGTTGTCCTGCCGGTAGATGAACGCCGCCCCGCTCGCGATGGCGATGCTCGCGACTTCGTGCAGCGGGATCTGCCCCCCGCTCGGCGTCGCGAGGAGGATGTTGCCGATCTGCTCGGGGTCGGCGCGGTACTGCGGTTGGAGGCGCACGACGAGGTCGAAGGTCCGCTCCCCCTGCACGACCTGCGTCGCCGCCGCGCCGCCGACCGCGGCCTCGACGAGCCCGTTGACCGCGGCGATCGTCAGGCCGTAGCGCGCCAGCTTCGCGCGGTCCGCCGTGATCGTGAGGCTCGGCTGCCCGAGCTCCTGCACGAGCGTGACGTGGGTGATCCCGGGCACCTTCTCGATCACGGCCTTGATCGCCCGCCCGCGGTTCTCGAGCACGGTGAGGTCGGTGCCGAAGACCTTGACGTCGAGCGACGCCTTGAGGCCGGTGAGCGCCTCGTCCACCGCGTCCTCCGCGGGCTGCGTGTAGTTGAAGGTGATCCCCGGGTAGCTCGACAGCTTCTGCTGGATCGCGGCGATCAGCGCGTCCTTGGCGTGGTAGGCGCCGTGCCACGTGTCGTACGGCCTGAGGCCGACGTAGAACTCCGCGTTGAAAAACCCCGTCGGGTCCGTGCCCCCGTCGTCGCGCCCGTGCTCGGACGCGACCACGGTCACCTCGGGGAAGCTCTGCAGCACGCGCCGCACCTCCGGGACGATGCGCGACGACTCCTCGAACGAAATCGTGTAGGGCATCGTCGCGCGCACCCACAGCGCGCCCTCGTCGAGCTTGGGCATGAACTCGCCGCCGAGCGTGGCGGCGATGAGCAGCGAGACGGCGAAGAGGGCGACGGACGCCACGACCGTTGCGCGCGTGTGCGCGAGGCACCACGCGAGGCCCGCGGCGTAGCGGTCGCGGATCCACTCGAAGGCGTGGTTGCGATGCTCCCGCACGCCGCGCCGGAGGCCCCATGCGCAGAGCACCGGCACCGTTGTCAGCGTCAACAGCAGCGCGCCCAACAGGGCGAAGATCGTCGTGTCCGCCATCGGCCGGAACAGCTTGCCCGACGGGCCCGCGAGCGCGTAGATCGGCAGGAACGCCGCGACGATCACCGCGACCGCGTAGACGATCGGGCGGCTCACGTCCGCCGCGGCCGCGACGACGACGTCCCGGACCCGGTACTCGGTGCCGCGCCGGTTCGCGAGCTGGCGGTAGACGTTCTCGACCATCACGACGGCGCCATCGACGAGGATGCCGAAGTCGATCGCCCCGATCGAGAGCAGGTTCGCCGGGATGTTGCGCAGGTCGAGGCAGACGAACGCGATCAACAGTGCCAGCGGGATCGTCGCGGCGACGATCAGCCCGGAGCGGACGTCGTAGAGGAAGAAGATCAGCACGACGACGACGAGCACGATCCCGCGGGCGAGGTTGTCGCCGACGGTGCGCGTGGTCAGCTGCACGAGGTCGCTGCGGTCGTAGAACGGCACGACCTTCACGTCCTTGGGCAGCACGTGGTCGTTGAGCCGCTGCGTCTCGGCCTCGACCCGCTTGAGGACGACCTGCGCCTGCTCGCCGGTGCGCATGAGGATCACGCCTTCCACGGCGTCGTTCTGGCGGTTGAAGCCGAACTGGCCGAGCCGCGGCGCGTGCCCGATCACGACGTTCCCGACGTCCTTCACGAGCACCGGGGTGCCGTCGCGCACGGCGAGCACGATGTTGCCGATGTCCTCGGGGGTGGAGACCAGCCCCAGCCCGCGGACGTAGTAGAACTGGCCGCCCTGGGCGTAGAAGCCTCCGCCGGCGTTCGTGTTGTTGGCGCCGAGCGCGGTGGACACGTCGCTGACGCCGAGGCCCGCGCCGGCGAGCTTCGTCGGGTCGACGAGCACCTGGTACTGCATCGTCTCGCCGCCGAGCGAGGACACGTCGGCCACGCCGGGCACGGCGCGGTAGGCCTTGTCCAGCACCCAGTCCTCGAGCACGTGCAGCTCCATGGCCGATCGGTCGGGGCTCTGCACGACGTAGCGGTAGACGAGGCCCGAGGGCGACGTGGGCGGTGTGACGCTGGCGTCGACGCCGTCGGGCAACGTGGCGTCGCGGAGGCGCTCGAGCACCTGCTGGCGCGCGAAGTACAGGTCGGTCGCGTCGGCGAACGTGACGCGCACGTTCGACAGCCCGTACAGCGAGATCGACCGCATGACGACGAGCTGCGGGAGCCCGTTGAGCTGCGTCTCGAGCGGCACCGTGATGAGGCGCTCGACCTCCTCGGCCGCGTGGCCGGGCCACTGGGTCGTGAGCTCGACCATCGGCGACGACACGTCCGGGTACGCGTCGACCGGGAGCCGGTGCAGCGACAGGGAGCCGACGCCGATGATCGCGAGCATCAGGAGCACGACGAGCAGCGGCTGCGCGACCGCGGCGCCGACGAGCCGCTGGATCGGACCGCGCCGGCGGTCGGCCCCCGCGACCGGGGCGGGCGTCGCGGGGGGCGGCGGCGTCTCCGTCGGCGGGGGGAGGAGCGCGCTCATTGAGTCTCCGCGAACTGGAGGAAGAGCGCGCCTTCGGCCACGACCTGGTCGCCGGGCGCGAGCCCCGTCCGCAGGGCGTACTGGTCGCCGACCTGCTGGCCTAACGTCACCTGCCGGCGCCCGAACGAGCCGTCGGGCGCGGCCACGAAGACGAAGGGCAGGTTCTGCTCGTCGCGGAGGACGGCGGACACGGGCACGAGGATGTCCGTCCGCTCCCGCGCCGCGTGGATGCCGACGCGCACGAACATGCCGCGGCGCAAGACGAGCCCGCGGTTGGGCACGAGGAGGCGGACGCTCACCGCGTTGCTCGACGAGTCGACGAGCGCGGCGATGTACGTCACGCGTCCCTGGAGCGGGGTGGGCGACGCGTCGGTCACAACGTCGGCCGCCGCGCCCGCCGCCACGTCGCGCAGGTTGTCGGGGAACACGCTCGCGAGCACCCACACGGTCGAGAGGTCGGCGACCGTGAACGCCTGCGTCGTGCCGGCCGTGAGCAGCTGGCCGGGGCTGATGAGCCGCTCGACCACGGTCCCGGCGATCGGGGCGCGGATCGTCGCGACGACCGGCGCCGCCGCCCGGTTGTCGGCGATCGCGGCGATCTCCGCGGCGCCGACTCCGAGCGCGCGCATCTGCTGGATGGCCGCGTCGCGGTCAGCCGCGGCGGCCGCGGCGTCGGTCTGCGCCTGCTCCAGGTCCCGCCGGGCCAGCGCGTCGTTCTTGAAGAGCTGGGCGTCGAGCGTGGCGATGCGCGAGAGGTTGCCGTACGCGCTCTGCGCCTTGCGGAACTGCGCGACCGCAGTCGCGAAGTCGGGCGACGACACCGCCGCGAGCGGGTCGCCCCGGTTGACGACGGCGCCGGGGTCGACGAAGACGCGCAGCGCCGGCCCCGACACGTCCGACAGCACGGGCGTCGAGCGGTCGGCGTTGAAGGCGACGGTCCCCGTGGTCTGCACGACGGGCTGGTAGTGCGTCGGCTGCACCGTGACGACGTGCAGGCGCGCGCGCTGCGCCGGCGTGACGGAGAAGCCGGCGGTGCGGGCGGGGGCGGCCGTCGACGGCGCGGAGGTCGGGGACGCGGCGGCAGCGCTCCGGTCGGTGCCCGCGTTGCAGGCGACGGCGCCGAGCAGGCCGCCCGCGAGCGCGCGCCCGGCGGCGCGCCCGAGCGCGCGGTGGTTCGAGGTGGTCGTCATGGGGCGGCCGGGAGCGAGGTGAGCGGGACGCCGAGGGCGCGCTGCAGGTCGGCGCGCGCGGAGTTCGCGGCGCCTAACGCGACGGCGAGCTGCGTCTCGGCGTCCTGCAGCGAGCGGCGGGCGTCGAGCACGTCGAGCGCGGAGAGCCCGCCGAGGCCGTAGCTGACGGACGCGACGCGGAAGGCCTCGCGCGCGGACGGCACGAGCTGGTCGCGCAGGAAGACCACCTGCCGCAGCGTCGTGTTGGCGTTCGCGAACGCGGACCGGACGTCCTGGGTGACCTGCGCGCGCAGGTCCCGCGCGCTCGCGGCGAGTTCGCGCTCCCGCGCCTGTGACTCGGCGATCTCGCCGCGCGTGTGCTGGCGGAACAGGATCGGGAGCGGGAGCGCGACGCCGGCCGAGACGAGCGGCGCGTCGGGGAGCGTGAAGTCGTGCGCGACGCCGAACGTCAGGTCCGGCACCCAGAACTGCTTGAGGAGCGTCGTGTTGGCCTGCGCCCCGCGCTGCTGGCTTTCGAGCACGGCGACCTCGGGCCGCGAGGCGAGGGCGATCCGCTCGATGGTCGTCGAGTCGGGGAGCGCCGGCGGCGCGCCGAGCGAGTCGGCGGGCGCGATGGGCAGGCCGATCACGCGGCCGAGCAGGCGGTTGAGCGACGCCTGCGCGTTGGCGACGTCGCGCTCGTTGGCGATCAGCGCGTTGTCGGATTGCCCGACGTCGACCTGCGCCCGGATGACGTCCAGCCGCGCGACGGTGCCGGCGGTGTACCGCGCCTGCGTCCGCTTGAGGAAATCCGCCGAGAGCTGGCGCGCCTCCTGGAGGATGGCCCGCAGACGCCGAGCGACGAGCAGCGAGTCGTAGGTGGCCGAGGTCGAGGAGGCGATCGTCTGCTGCTGCAGGCGGATGTTCGACTCCGCCGCGCGCACGTCCGCCGTCGCGACCTTGTTGCGCAACGCGAACTTGGTCGGGAACGGGACGTCCAGCGCGACGCCGACGGCACGCGACGCCGCAAGGCCCGGGTTGAGGGTGGCCGAGTTCTGGGCGATCGACCCGACCACGGCCGGGTCGGGGATGGCGATCGCCTCGACGCGGCGCGCGCGGGACTGCGCGCTCTGCTCGCGGGCGACATCGATCTGGGGGTTGCGCAGGAGCGCCTCGGCGATCGCCTCGCGCCGCGTGAGGCGGAGGGAGTCGACGGCCGGATGCTGTGCCCACGCGGAGCGGGCGAGTGCGAGACTCGCACCCAGCCCAACGACGACGCGCATGGAAGACCTCGAACCTGAGGGGGTCGAACGACGTCGGGACGACGTCGCGGACGGGAATCAGTCCGGGGTCGGGGGGGCGCGCGAGCGGTGGGGCGATGAGGGCGACGCCGTCGGGACGGCGGCGGGCGGCGCCGAGCCGCCGCGCGCCCGGGTGCTCGGCGTCGGGTCCGACGCGACGGCCAGCCGCACCGTCGGCGTCGGGTGCACGGTGAGCGCGCCGACGTAGCACGCGGCGCACGTGTCCTCGGCATGCGCGTAGTGCGCCGTCACGCCGGCCGCCTCGACGTGCGGGCCCGCGCCGAGCCCGTGCCACCCGTCGACGAGTGGCAGCAGGGTGAAGGCAAGCTGGGAAACGGTGGCGAGGACGACCGCCACGTAGCGCAGCCAGGGAGATCGGCGCCAGGGCCGACCGGGGTGGGGCATCACGCCAGCCGTCGCACGTCAGGCAATGCGGTGAGTCGTGGCGGTGAGGGTGGGGCGGCACGCGTCGCGTTCGGCGGCCGACGTGCCCGCCCCGCACATTAGTGGAGTGTCGTACTCCTCGCGCGCTGCGGCGTCCGTCGCTCACACCGGTGGTGCGCGGGACGCGTACGTGCGCGTGTCACTCGCGGTTGTCCTCGCCGCGTGCACGACGGCGTCCGGAACGCGCGCGGCATCTCGGCCGGCGTCCGGCGATCCACCCGCGTCGGGACCGGCCGCGGCGTCCGCCGACGCGGTCCGCCCCACGGCCGTCGGCCCGTGCGAAACGCTGGCGCGGGCGCACGTCGCACCGTCCGCAGCGGAACCGGGAGCCGGCCACACCCGGCCGGCGGAGCGCATCGTCGGGCCTGCGTGGACGCTCGTCCACGAGACTCTCGCGTTCTCCCGGGGCACCGTCGTGCGCTGGCCGACCGAGCACATGCCGATCGGCGTGTGGATCGCGGCGTGGACCGGCGTCCGCCGGCGCGACGCGGCGTCCGGTGCGGAGTTCGTCTTCGGCGTCGCGCATGCGGTTCGGGATTGGGACGCCGCGACGCCGGACGTGCAGCTGCGCGTGGTACACGACTCGACGGACGCCGACGTCCGGATCGGGTGGGTGCCACGCGTGCACCCCAGGGCGGACGGTGCGCTGGGCAACGCGGACGGCCGGAGCGGGGTGTTCCACGACGCGCAGACGGGCGCGATCACCGACGCGGTCATCACGCTCAGCGAAGTGGACGACCGCGGCGTGACGCTGACGCCGCGCGAGGTGCACGCGGTCGCCCTCCACGAGATCGGGCACGCGCTCGGCCTCGCGCATACGACGGCGCTCAGTCCGGGCGAGGCTAACAGGCGATCCGTGATGGCCGCCCGGATCGCGAACGATGAGGTCGCCGCCGTCGACGGCCTCGCGCTCCAGGTCTGGTATACACTGCCGGTCGGCGCGTCGTGCGAAGACGCCGCGCCAACACGCGCGGGCAGCGCGACGCCGCGCTGACCCGTATGACGGGTCGACGTAGCGTGCCGCACCCCTGCAAACTTTGGAATCGGGAAGTCCTGTGAGGCGCGTTGCGGCGACTTCGGTCGCTCCGCTTCGCGTCCGCCCGCCGGTCGCACGGGGGAGCGCAGGACCGCCCGCACCGCGGTCGAGCAAGCGCGCGGGGCGCTCGTCCGGGGCGGCAGGTCGAAGCGCGTGCGGCCCGGGCCGAGGGCGACCCCGGACGGCGACGTCGCGCTCGTCGCGCGCCGGTCGCCTCGGCGGCGCGGATCTCGGCCCGGAGATCCCGGAGGCGACTCAGGAAGAGCGTGCAGGGGCGCGGCACGCGCCCAGTGCCCCCGGGCCGGTCCGAGCTGACGTCCAACCCGGGCGTTCGGGAAATGGCCCGAGCTTGCGAATGATAACGAAATAACAACTAGTCTTATTGGCCGGCCGGGCGTGCCGGGCGCGGGTTCCGGCGACCGTTGGGGTGCCGCCCCACATCGGTCGGATCGTCCCCGACGGGGGTGGGGGCGGGGGCGAGCACGCCCGCGCCCGGCGCCGATCCGTTCCGGCACCGGGCGTCCGGCTGTCGGCAGCGACTTGGCTCCAGGGACGCCATCGTGCCGCCGAACCGGCCGCATTCCGCCTCCGGGAAGCGCGCGACCTCGGCTTCGCGAAGACCCGCTTGCCGCCCTGGCTCACCGCGGCGCCACTCGGCTGCGTCCGCTTCGGAGCCTGGTTCGGCGGCACGCCGCTCGCGCGCCCCCTGCAGTCGGCCTGCGCGCGCCTGCGGCGCCCCGCACCACCCGTGGAACGCATTCGCGACCCGGTGCCTGTGCGTGCCACCCCGCACAACTTGGGCGTCGCAGCGCCACGAACGAAAACGGACGCCGCATGACGCCTTCGGGCGATCGCGGACGCGCATGCGGCTTGGCGCCGCCCACGTACGGGAACCGGCGCATGTAGGCCACATCCGGCCCGCGTCCGCGCGTAGCGTCCGGCCGCATTCGGCGGCCGCGACGAACCGTTGCGCGGTTGTGACCCGGATCGCTTACCGATGAGTCTCTCGGAAGTAGTGGGGCGACCTCCGGGTCGCCGGCCCATGTGTCGAGGCGCGCCGCTCCCCCTCGGCCCGCCGTTCCCCCGTTCCGGAGACCTGGCATGCCGAGCTCGAGCCGCGGCGTGCGCCGCGCGTCCGCGGTGCTCGCCCTCGCACCCGCCGTCCTCCCCCCCAGTGGCGCGGCCGCCCTCACGGCCGCCGCGCTCGTGGGCCGCTCGGCCCCTGCCGGCGCCCAGCAGCCCGCGGCCACGGGCGTCGTCAGCGGGCGCGTCGTCGAGCGTGGCACGAACACGCCGCTCGGCAGCGTCCAGGTCTACGTGGTGGGCGGGAACCAGAGCGCTCTCACGAACGACAACGGCACGTTCCGCATCACCGGCGTGCTGGCGGGGACCGTCGAGGTGCGCGCGCGCCGGCTCGGCTACGCGCTCACGGCCTTGCGGGCGACCGTCGTCGCGGGCGCCCCGGTCACGCTCAACTTCACGCTCGACCGGTCCCAGGCGCAGTCCCTGTCGGAGATCGTCGTGACCGCGACAGGCGCGGAGCAGGCCGCGCGCGAGACGGGCAACCAGGTGGCGCGCATCACGCCCGACCAGCAGCCGCTGCCGGCCATCACGAGCGGTTCGGAACTGCTGGAAGGGAAAGCCGCCGGCGTCGTGATCACCCAGAGCGGCGGCGCGTCGGGGTCGGGCGCGCGCGTGCGCATCCGGGGCGGCAACTCGCTGTCGAACTCGAACGAGCCGTTGCTCATCATCGACGGCGTGCGCGTCAACAGCGACCCCAACTCGTCGTCGCTCGACGTCGGCGGGCAGTACCCGTCGCGCATCAACGACCTGAAGCCCGAGGACATCGAGAACGTCGAGATCCTGAAGGGGCCGGCGGCGACCGGGCTGTACGGCACGCAGGCGGCCAACGGCGTGATCCAGGTGACGACCAAGCGCGGGGTGCGCGGCCGCACCCAGTACACGGCGTTCGCGGAGGGCGGGGCGCTCGACAACCCGTATACGTTCCCGCTCAACACGGTCGGGTTCGGGACGACGAGTACCGGGGCGGTCACGGGGAGCTGCTACCTGCAGTCGCTCGCGGACGGGTCGTGTGTCAAGCAGGACTCGCTGCAGTCGTTCCAGCCGCTCAACGACCCGCGCACGACCCCGTTCCGGGTCGGCAACCGGCAGCGTTACGGGGCCAGCGCCGCCGGCGGCGGCGACCGGGCGACGTACTACCTGTCGGGCGACTACGAGGACGAGAAGGGCGTCTACCAGAACAGCGGCATCCGCCGCATCAACCTGCGGACGAACGCCACGGCGCAGCTGCGGTCGAACCTCGACCTGACGGCGAACCTCGGCTACCTGAACCTCAACAACCCGCGCCCGCAGAACGACAACAACGACCAGGGATTTCTCGGGGGCGGGCTGCTCGGCTCGACGCAGTACGACACGTTGCGCCAGGGCTACTTGCGCGCGGGCCCCGCGATCCTCGACGGGATCACGACGGTCCAGACGGGCGACCGCCTAACCGGCGGCAGTACGCTCAACTACCGCCCGCTCACGTGGCTGCGGTTCGTCGGACAGGCCGGCCTCGATATCTTCAACCGGGACGACCAGTACCTCGCCCCCTACGGCCTGCTCACGCTGTTCGACCCGGACCGCGCGCAGGGGCAGCGCAACCGGAATGAGTACCGGATCGCCACGTATACGGGCAACGCGAGCGCGATCGCGACGCGCACGCTGCCGGGCGACGTGACGTCCACGACCACGGTCGGCCTGCAGTACCAGCGCGACCGCACCGACGGGACGCAATCGGTCGGCTACAACATCCTGCCCGGCACCGGGACGCTCTCGACGACCAACTCCCGGTTCGCCGTCGCGGAAGATCAGATCGAGACGCGGCTCTTCGGCGCGCTCGCGTCCGAGCAGATCGGGTTCCGCGACCGGGTCTTCGTCACCGGCTCGGTGCGCGGCGACAACAACAGCGCGTTCGGGCAGAACGTGGGATTCATCACGTACCCGTCGGCGAACGCGTCGTGGGTGCTGAGCGACGAGTCGTTCTTCCCGAAGCTCGCGGCCCTCAACTCGTTCCGCCTGCGGGCCGCGATCGGCAAGTCCGGCCAGCGCCCGCAGCAGCTCGCCGCGCTGCGCTACTTCAACCCGGTCGCCGTCTCGGTCACCGGCAACGACGTGCCGGGCTTCACGATCGGCAACCTCGGGAACACGAATCTGCGCCCCGAGATCACGACCGAGGGCGAGGTCGGGTTCGACGCGGGGCTCTTCGACCGGCGCGTGGACCTCCAGGTGACCTACTTCGGGCGCCGCACGCGCGACCAGCTCGTCGCCGTCCCGATCGCGCCGTCGGTCGGCACCGGCCCGGACGCGCCGACGCGCACGCAGAACATCGGCACGGTCACCAATAAGGGGCTCGAAGTCGGGCTCACGACGACGTTCGTGCGGCAGCGGACGGTTGGGTTCGACATCACGTGGAACTTCGCCACGCTCGCGAACCACGTCTATTCGCTGCGCGACACGACGCCGATCATCTTCGGCTTCAACTCGGTCCAGCAGCACCGCACGGGGTACCCCGCCGGTTCGTACTTCCAGGTCCCGTTCACGTACAACGACGCGAATCACGACGGCATCATCACGCCCGACGAGGTGCACCTCGCGGCCGACGGCAGGGTCCAGTACCTCGGCAACCCGCTGCCGCGGCGCACGCTCTCGGTGCAGCCGGCGCTCACGCTCGGGCCGAACAGCCTGGTGCGCCTGCAGGCGCTCGTCGACTACCGCGGCGGCTGGAAGCAGTTCAACGGGACCGAGATCTACCGCTGCCTGTTCGGGATCTGCCCCGAACTGAGCCAGAAGGGCTCGTCGCTCTTCGACCAGGCGCGCGCGATCGCGTCTAACGATTACGGCGACTACGCCGGGTACGTCGAAAAAGGCGACTTCGTGAAGCTGCGCGAACTCTCGGCCTCGATCGCGCTCCCGCGGCCGCTGCTCTTCGGCAAGGCGAGCAACGGAACGCTCACGTTCGCCGGGCGCAACCTGCTGACGTCGACCAAGTACAGCGGGCTCGATCCGGAGGCGAACGGCGCCGCGCAGCAGAACTGGTCGCAGTTCGACTTCCTCTCGCAGCCGCCGGTCCGGCTGTTCTCGGTCCGCCTCTCCTACAACTACTAAGGCGCGGCGATGCAACCCCATTCCCTCTTCCCGATGCGAGCGACGATGACGCCCGCGCGTCCGGCCCGCCGCGCGGGCCGCCGGACGAGCGCCGGGGCGGTGGCCCTGGCCGCCGTCGGCCTCCTCGGCGGCTGCAGCACCGACAAGCTGCTCACCGTGAGCAACCCCGGCATTGCGCAGCCGAGCAGTCTCTCGGGCACGTCCGGCCTCGCCGCGTACTACGCGGCCGCGATCGGCGACTTCATCGTCGGCTACGCGGGCGACGGCGGGACCTACGAGGGATTGATCAACTACGGCGGCCTGCTCGCCGACGAGGTCGGGAGCGTCGACACGTTCACGACCCGCAACGAGACCGACGCGCGGAGCACGCAGCCCTCGAACGCGACCAACGCGGACATCTTCCGCGCCATCCAGCGGTCGCGGTCGACCGCCGAGTTGGCCGAGGCACAGTTCGCGAAGACGGCGCCGACCGACGCGCGCCTGTCGGAGGTGACGAGTCTGGCCGGGTTCAGCTACGTCGCCATGGCGGAGTCGTACTGCTCGGGTATCCCGTTCAGTTCACTCGCGTCCGACGGGACGACGCTCGTCTACGGCCAGCCGAACACCACGGACCAGGTACTGCAGATCGCGGTCGCGAAGTTCGACACCGCACTGACGCTCGCCACGGCGGCGAAGGTCGACTCGCTCGCCAACCTCGCCCGCGTGGGGCGCGCCCGCGCGCTGCTCGACCTGAACGACGTTGCCGACGCGGCCACCCAGGCGGCTGCGGTGTCGACGACCTTCACGTATTACCTCTACACCTCGTCGAACACGACCCGCCAGTACAACGGCATTTACTACTTCGACAACATCAACAAGCGGTTCAGCGCGATCGACCGGGAGGGGGGAAACGGGCTGCCCTACCTGAGCGCCAACGACCCGCGTGTCCCGTACTTCGACACCGGCGGCCCCGGGTTCGACGGCGCGCGCGAGTGGATCACCCAGCTCAAGTATCCGCAGCGCACGTCGCCCATCCCGCTCGCGACCGGTGCCGAGGCGCGGCTGATCCAGGCCGAAGGGGCGCTCGCGGCCGGCGCGCCCACGCAGTTCCTGAGTTACCTGGCGCAGGCGCGCACGGCCGTCGGGGACACCGCGACGATCACCGATCCCGGCGACCAGACCGGGCGAGTGAATCTGCTCTTTCGGGAGCGGGCGTTCACGCTCTGGCTCACCGGGCACCGGCTCGGGGACATGCGGCGCCTCATCCGGTTCTACAACCGCGGGGCCGAAACGGTGTTCCCTACGGGCGCCTACTCGGGCCAGGGCATCAGCGCGTACGGCACGGACGTCAACCTGCCCATCCCGGTGCAGGAGCAGAACAACCCGAACTACACCGGCGCCTGCAACAAGGCCGCGCCGTGAGCGCGGCCTAACGCCCGGGCCGTCGGGCGGGGTGGGGCGTCTGGGGCCGAAGCCCCCGCCCGTCCCGCCGCCCTCGCCCGGCGGGTCTCCGATTGGAGCGGCTCTGGGCTTTATCGGCCGTTCCTTGATGGCCAGCATACTTCGTGACCGCGCCGGACACGCGGCGCCGCGTCCCTCGGGCGCGAACCGCCCCATGATATCTCCGCGCGCTCGCGCGACGTCGCGTCGCATCGGCTTCGTAGCCCGAGATCCGACGCCGGAGTGCCGTGGGTCGACACGGCTGTCATCTCCCGCCCCTGCTCCACGGAACCGGGGTCAGATCGCCAGGCGCTGCATAGTACGGGGCCGGGGCGCTGCGACGACCCGTGTTCGCCAGGGACGTCGACGTGCGAGGCAACGGGTGCAGCCGTCCAATCGAGTCGCGCGAGCGTGACCGTGACGGTGACAGAGGACGTACCAGCACCGACAGGCCACGAGCCCGCGTGGCTGCGCCCCCGCGTCAGCTCCAGCGCTGACCCCACGATGGCGCCCGACGTGCTTCGGCGGGGATTTCCCTGGCGGTCCGGCTCATGCGGCGACATATTCGCGGCCGGCAGAGGGCCGTGCGGTCGCGCGTCGGCAGTCGCCGGACGGACGCGCACGATGGACGACGCGCGCACTCTACACGCGCCCCGATCCGCCTCAGCTGCCTCAGCTGACGGATCCCGCGTTCGGGGTCCCGAGCTTCGGTACGAGGTCCCGACGGCCGGGTGTCCGTTCGGGGGATGGCCGGGTGCTCGGCAGGATGCCGCGTCGCGCCGGCTGCTTCGTCGACACCCGTGCTTCCCTCGCTGCACCGCGCTTGAGGATCCGACATGGGCGACGTCGTTGTGGCGAAGGGGCCGTTCAGCACCGACGACGTGACGGCGCTCGGCGCGCCGCTGAACTTCGGGCAGTCGTTCGACCTCACACTGCGCCTCAAGGTCGATCGCAACGACGGCGGACTCGTCGTCGCGCTCATCGAGCTGTTGCCGTTCAACCAGCAGGCGGTGATCGGCCATACCCCGGTGTTCACCGGCACCGGGACGCAGAACTTCTTTTTCAATGGGATTCAGCCCGGCCACTACCGGCTGCAGGTACAGTCGCAGAAGGGCACGGTGGCCGGGTCGTTCGAAACGCATTCGAGCGTCCCGCAGGGCGTGCCGATATCGGTGCCGCCGGTCGGGCAACCCGAGTTTCCCGAGTTCCCCGAAGCGCCGGAGTTCCCCGAAGCACCCGAGTTCCCGGAGCAGCCGGAGCGCCCCGAACAGCCGGAGCAGCCCGAACGCCCAGAACACCCCGAGCGCCCGGAGCAACCCGAGCAACCCGAGCAACCCGAGCAACCCGAGCAACCCGAGCAACCCGAGCAACCCGAGCAACCCGAGCAACCCGAGCAACCCGAGCAACCCGAGCAACCCGAGCAACCCGAGCAACCCGAGCAACCCGAGCAACCCGAGCAACCCGAGCGGCCGGAGCGACCGGAGCAGCCGGAGCAGCCGGAGCAGCCGGAGCAGCCGGAGCAGCCGGAGCAGCCCGAACGTCCCGAACACCCGGAGCGCCCGGAGCGCCCGGAGCGCCCGGAGCACCCCGAACATCCGGAGCGGCCAGAACGGCCCGAGCAGCCGGAACATCCTGAGCAGCCCGAGCAACCCGAGCATCCGGAGATCGGCGAGATCGCCGAGCCGGGGTTGTCCGCGCAACTCGTCCGGCTCGAGCGCCTGGTCGAGGCGGTGTTTCTCCAGAGCGTCGCGATCGTGGAAGGCGCCGTCCACACGATCCAACTCCGCCAGCAGCGGTAGGGCGCCCCGTGACACCGGCCGGGGGCGGCGCTGCGCCGAGCGACCGGGACGTCCTGCTCGGGCTGCTGCGGGAGCGCGGGATCTTGTGGGCGGGGCCCGGCGAGCCGGTGGTCGACCGCGGCGGCGTGTCGGCACCGTGGATGTTCTACTCCTGGAACGTGTCCCTAACGGCCGACGGCGGCGCCGCCGCGGCGCGCTGCCTCCTCGCGGCCCTACGCGACTTCGAGACGCCGCAGCTCGCGACGTTCGGCGCGACCGCCGTGCCGCTACTGACGAGCACCGTCCTCGCGGCGGGGGGCCGCTACCGCGGGCTCGTCGTCCGCGAGCAGCCGAAGGGCCACGCGGGGGGACGCCAGATCGAGGGCCCGGCCGACCGCGCGCAGCCCGTCGTCCTGATCGACGATTCCATCAGTTCCGGCCGGTCCTTCCTCGCGGGCGCGGCCGTGTTGGAGCGCCACGGGTTCACGGTGCTCGGGGGCGTCTGCCTCGTCCGGTTCCCGGGACGCGGGGGCGTCGAACGCGCGGAAGCGCTCGGGTACCGGGTGCGCGCCCTCTTCGACATCTGGGACGACGTCGGGATGGCGCGCGCGACGCCGACCCCCGGCTACCGCCGGGTCCGGGCGCTCCCGGAAGCTGGCCGCGTCGCGGACGGCCTCACGCCGACGCAGGTCGCACGCGTCGTCGCCGAGCAGGTGACCCGCGACGGCACCGTCCCGCGGCCGCCGAGCATCGTGGACGCCGCGGAGCGCGCCGCGGGTGGCGTGTGGGTGTCGCTGCGCGACCGGGACACCGACGAGCGGGTCGCGCGCGACGGGTTCTGGCACTTCGACCCGGGCGACGCCGACCTCGGGCGGGACGTCGTCCTCGCGACCGTGAAGACCGTCGCCGGCGCCGCCCTGACCGCGTCGCGTCTCGCGCGGCTCAAGATCGCCGTCACGATGTTCGGCGCGCTCGAGCCGATCGCGCCGCGCGATCTCGATTTCGCGACGTTCGGGATCGTCGTGCGCAGCACGGAGTGGCCGGTGAAGGTCGGCGGCGCGCTGCCGAACACGCAGGTCTTCACGAGCGAGGCGGAGCAGCTCGCGCTCGCCCGGCGCAACGCGCGGCTGGGCGAGCTCGAGCCGTTCGACCTCTTTCGGCATCGCGTGACGAAGCTCGTCGAGGACGGGCAGCGCTGGCTCCCGTACGGGGCGCCGGACCCGCCCGAACGCCGATGGGTCGAGGATGCCGCCGTCGGCCGGGCCCTGACAGACCGCGCCCGCGACGTGTTAGCGAGCCTCGCGGGCGGCGAGGTGTCGGGGACGCCCCTCGCCGACGCCCTCCTGCCCGACGGGTTCAGCGCGATCGCGGTGTCACTGTATCGCCAGGGGGTCGTCGGCTGTGCGATCAGCGAGCGGCGCCGCCTCGAGGACGCGGTGGTCGCCGCGACCCGCGCCGCGCTCGCCGACCGGCGATTCGGCGGCCTCGGAGATCGGGTGCTCGACATAACCCCGGTCGTCTCCGTGCTCACCGACCCCGAGCGGTTGCGGCGCTACGAGCCGGCGGCGGCGGCGCGCAAGCTGCGCCTCGGCCTCGACTCGATCGCGGTCGCCCAGGACGCCCAAGACGGGACGCATCGTGCGTTCCTGCTCGATTCGGTCGCGCCGCAGTACGAGTGGGACAAGTCGAAGCTCGTCGCCGAGCTGCTCCGGAAAGCGGGGGCGACGCCGGGACCCGCCGACTGGACGACCTATCGCACCACGACGTGGGCCTGGAGTCCGCACGGCCCGGTGCCGCGCCGCTTCGGGTTCACCCCGCCGCGGGACCCGTGCACCGCGGCGAGCCTCCGGGAAGACGTCGCGCTCCTCGGCGGCCACCTGTACGCCAACCTCCTGGCCTCCGGGCTCCCGCTGTACGCCCGCTCGCCGACAATGCCGTGGCGGTGGGACCAGGGGACCGCAGCGCGAGTCGTGCACGGGTTGCACGGGCTGCTCGCCGCGGGACGTCTACTCGGACGCGACGCGTGGGTCGCCGCAGCGCGAGCCGGCATCACGTCGTGCCTCGACGCCGTCGAGATCGACGCGGCGACCGGGCGCGGAAGCCTCCGCCTGGAAGGCTACCGGTGCGGCGCGATGGCGGATGCGACGCTCCTGACCGCGAGCGTCGACCTCGACCCCGGCGCCGCCGGGGACGGCGCCGACGAGGAGGTGCGGGTCGCACTCGCGGCACGCCTAGCGGCGCTCCTGCGCCCGGACGGGAGCGTGCACCTCGACGGGCAGGACGTCCGGGCCGAGCGCGACAACGACTACCTCCCGAACGCGGTGCTCGTCGCGCTGGCGGCCGCGGGCCGCCCGGCCGAGGAAGACCGCTGGCACGCCGGCATGGCGTGGCAGGTGCGGCGCTTCGACCGGCTGCATCGGTGGGGGCAGGCCGGGTGGATCCCGCAGGCGTGCGGACGCCTGTTCGCCCGCACCGGCGATCGCCGGTATGCCGACTGGGCCTTCGATGTGGCGGACTGGGCGCTCGATCACCAGGTCCAGCGGACCGGGGCGTTCCTCAGCGATCTGGCGCCCGGAGGACCGACGTTCCACACGGCGTTCATCGCCGAAGGGGTCGCGGAGGCGTGGCGCCTCGCGGGCGACGACGTGCGGCGGCGCGCCGCGTACGAGACCGCCTGGTGGCACGCCGTGCGGTTCGCGCGCCAACTGATCGTCCGCCCGGACGACGGGCCGGGCTTGCACGACGCGGCCGCGATCGGGGGCGTCCGCGGGGCGCTCAACAGCTCGATCATGCGCGTGGACTACACCAGCCACACCATCGCCGCGCTCACGGCCGGCCTCGTGCTGGCAAGCCCGGAGTGCACAGGGGAGCGGACCGGTGCTGCGCCACGCGGGAGTTAGACGGCGTGAGCGCGCGGTGCGATCGGTGGAGGGGCACACGCGGGCTCTGTCACGTTATATCGAAAACGTGGGTGCAACCGGCGCAGTGGAGCCGTACTTCGGTCGGTATTACTAGTAAACGCGAGATGAATTTAGGCGACCTCAACCGCGGAACCGAGTCGTTTTCGTCCCCAACGTGACAGAGCCGGTCGCGGCGGCCGGCGCCTACTTCGGCCAGGACGTCGGCGGCGTTATCGGCCGCTCGAGCCTGCCTGGTGCGGGTTCCTGCATGGCTGAGGCGCCGCGCTAGGCCGACGGAGCAGACCGCGGCGGGCGCGGGGACGCCCGCGCCGGAGCGCCGGCCCGGTCGGACCGCGTCATGCTGACACGCACGGGAATCCGACGCCACCAGTGCCCCCACCGCACCGGGGGCACGCTACCTCTCCCCTGGCCCCGTGTTCGGGCGCCCCACGTTGGGCCGGATGCGACGCCGCCGCACCCCCATCGACCGCGTAATGCGTTCGGCACGCGGCAGCCGCGGTCGGCCGCCGCCGGGCCCGCGCGCGGCCACGCGACCGGTGCCGACGTCCGCTTGCCGGCTGGTCGCGTGGACCGTATCGTCGCGGCGCCTCGAACGGGCGAACGGCGGAACGGCCGCCGTTCGCCCGTGCCCTCGGGCCGTCCCCGCGGTGCGGCGTCCGCTCGGACACGCCGCGGCCGCCGATCGAGGTCCCCCTCACGACCCGGAGTCTTCGACGATGGCCCCCGTCGCGTTCGCGCGCGTCGCGCGTCTCGCCCGCATCGGCGGAGGGGCGACGCTCCTCGCGCACGCGGCCCTGCGTCCGGCGTCGGCGCAGGTTCACCCGCCGATCCAGGGCGCGTCGGGTTGTACGCTGTCCTACAGCCTGGAGATGGCGCTCACCGCGAGTCCGTCCGTGGCCGTGGTCCGCGTGCCGATCACCGTCACCGCGACGCAACCCATGCTGGTGACGACGGAGATCGGGGCGGGGCCGCACTGCGGCGGCGGGCGGACGTCCGAGCCCCTGTCACGCGGCTGGACGTGGCGCCTCGACGTGCCGGCCGGGAGTCACGCGCGGCTCGCCAACACGGCCACCCTCGCGGCGAGCTTCACCCCCGACGTGCCGGGATCGTACACGATCCACTTCACCGGCTGCGGCACCCACTGCTTCACGACGACCCCCGAGTTCATCAACGGAAAGCCGGTCATCGTGAACGGCCGGCCGGTGCTCGACACCGTCTATTACGCGGACCCCGAGCGCCAGCTGCCCTTCGCCGTCACGCTCGTCGCCCAGGTGCCCCCGCTGATCGTGCCGCCGGCGGGCCCGAGTCCGGCCGGCGCGGCGCCGACCAGCCCCCAAACGTTCGCCGCCGCGACGCCGTTCTGCGGCTCGCGGACGGCGACCGGGCTGGAGTTGGAGCCCGAGTGGTACACAATCGACGTCTGGGGGGACGACGAGCTCCCGACGCTCGAACTCGCCGAGGGGCGCGTCTACGACTCGTTCGTCTCGCGGATCGACAGCCCCGGCGGCCACCACGACAACGACGGCGACGTGAAGGTCGAGGTCGACCCCTGGCTGCGGCGCCTGCTCACGGTCGGCACGGCCGACGACCTCGGGGCCGTCGGACTCCCGGTCGGCGGCCTGGAGGTGGAATGGGAGTGGTCGCAGTGGGCCGAGGGGTTCCGCCCGATCGCCGGCGACCGGATCAGCGCGCTCGGCTACCACGTGATCGACTGCGGGCACGCGATCAACTCCGAAATTCACCCGCCGATCGCCGTCGCGGTCCAGCGGCCCCTGCCCGTGCTGCTGCCGCCGACGACGGCGCTCGAACGCGGGCAGCCGCCGGTGCCGATCGGGACCAACGTCTACGTGCCGGGCGTCATCACGGACGTGTTCGTGCACCTGGACGGCGGCGACATCCTCGCCTGCCGCGACAACTCGCTCCACCAGTCGCGCCGGATCCCACGGAACAACCCGGTCGGGATCACGACGCCGTGCGTCGCGCAGCCCGACGGGCTGGGCGTGCCGTTCACGTTCCACGTGTACCTGCCGGTCAACCCGCAGCGGATCGTCCGCGGCCTCGCCGGCGGGAGCCCGCCGGTCCCCGCGCTCTACACGGCGGTCGTGGACGCGCCCGAGGCGCCGGCCGGCACCGGCACCAGCCTGCCCCTCCAGATCGTCGACACGACGCACCTCGACAGCGACACGCCCTACGTCACCGTGTCGGTCGACATCTCGCAGCTGCGGGCCGGCGCGCGGTACGCGAAGCGGCTGGTCGCGGCCTGGGTCTACCCCGACATCGCGGGGACGAACTACGGGCTGCGCGCGCTCCGCGTCGGCCTCGACTCGCTCGTCGTGACCGACGACGGGGACGGCAATCTCCCGTTCAACGGGGGCGACTGGCGGTTCTGGATCGGCTACGCGAACGCGGTGCGGCCCTGGACCCGCGTCATCACCTGCGACGGGTGTGTGAACCGGCAGACCTACACGCCGTCGGCGTCCGTCTTCCGGACCGGCGTCCTCGCGCCGGACGGCGTGTTCGCCGGGGAGATCCTCCAGTTCGACCTCTTCCCGGCGTCGACCACCCGGCTGCGGATGACCGGGTACGACCAGGACACGTTCGGCAGCGACGACGTCGGCGAAGTCGACACGTACGTCGGGGGGACCGGCCGCGACGTCGAGTACTCGTCCTGCAACGACAATACGGCGGGCACCACCGGGCTCAACCCGAGCAACTCCGGGTGTGCGGGCTACGTCGCGTACCTGAACGTGACGCCGGGACAGACCCCGGTCGCGTCGACCCTGAGCGCGCAGGCGCGGGCGTTCCTCACGCGACTGCTCGTCGGCGCCCCCCTGCTGCGCAACCTCCCGGTGGTCGCCAGCCCCGAGCTGTACACGCCACGCGTCGCGCGGCGGGCCGGCGGCCGCGGGCCGCGCGGGGGCACGGTGAGCGCGCGGGTGCTGCCGCTGACGAGCCACCGCGAGGTGGAAGGCGAACGCTGGCAGGACGCGTTCGCGCCGGCCCGACTCCGCGGCGCGAGCGACGCGTTCGTCGCGGGGCTGCGGACGCGCGTGCTCGCCGTGCTCGGAGCCCACCCCTCGGCCGCGACGCGGGCCAAAGTGCGCGCGGACCTGGCGCGCGTGAAGGCGTCGCTCCCGCCGGCGCTGTACCAGCACCACCTGTGCGACCTCGAGACCGGCCGGCCGTGCGCGCTCGCGCGGTGACGGCCGCCCCCCCGCGCTCAGGAGGTGCTGCCACGTTGACGACGCGAGGGTGTGCGGGGCGCGTGGCCGGGGGCATTCCGGAGCGGCAGGCGCGTTAGGCAGCGCGGAGCGGTGCGCCCTCGCGCCAGGTCGCGGCGCGCGCATGCTCGCCCGGTCGCCGGCCTGCGAACCGCCGAACACTGGGAGCGGTGCGTCCGGAGCCCACCGGCAGCCCGGGTAGTTTGCCAGACGCGCGAATGAGACAAAGCCACACCGGCGCGTAAGCTCCCGGTCCTGGCAGACAGTCGGAGGTAGACTGTGAAGGCCGCTGACGTTGGCCCCGTGTCCGGACAGCGAATAGCTAGAGTTAGGCGGCTGCGGCGTCCGTGGTGGGATGGCGCTGGCGGGCGTATTCCCGCGGCGTCCGGTGCCCGAGTGAACGGTGCGGCGGTGCTCGTGGTGGCTCTGTCACGTTATATCGAAAGCATGAGCGTCACTCGAGTGTTCGAGCCCGAGCGCGGCCGGCGCTTGCGAGTGAGAGCGACGCGCGCCGTAGCGAACCCGACCACGAATTGGGGTCGCTCGCGTCGCTTATGTGACAGCGCCTCTGAGTGTCCAGAGCCGCCCGAATCCCGTCCCACGCGGACGGGACCGCACCGGGCCGGGCGCGCGAGCGGCATGCCGCGCTCGAGCGTCCGGAACACGTTCGTCGGCCCGCGTCGGAGAACGCGGGCCGGTGATGTGCCGTGGCGCACACCATGATTGCCGAGAAGTCGCGCATCGACGCGCGTCGCAGGCACGAGCTTCGCGATAGCCGGCGGCCAACATTGCCGCGCGGACCGCGGCGTGCAGCCGGGGGCGGTTCTCGACGCGGACCGACCGCCTAACGCGACGGGGTGCTCCTCGCCCACCCACGGAACCCAACTCGGAGTGGTATGGCGAACGTCGCAGAAGTCTTGGTCGAGACGCTGGCGCTGAACGGCGTGCGGCGCGTGTTCGGGCTCCCCGGCGACTCGTTGAACGGGATCACCGACGCGATCCGGACGCGCACGGACGTCGCGTGGGTGCACGTGCGGAACGAGGAGGCCGCCGCCTTCGCCGCGGGCGCCGAGGCGCACCTCACCGGCGGCCTCGCCGTGTGTGCGGGCAGTTGCGGGCCCGGCAACTTGCACCTCATCAACGGCCTGTTCGACTGCCACCGCAGTCGCGTGCCGGTGCTCGCGATCGCCGCGCAGATCCCGAGCCCGGAGCTCGGCACGACGTACTTCCAGGAGACGTCGCCGGAGCAGCTCTTCAAGGACTGCAGCCACTACATCGGCGTGATCTCCGAGCCCGACCAGATGCCGCGGGTCCTCGCGATCGCGATGCGCACGGCGATCGCGGAACGCGGCGTGGCCGTGGTCGTGCTCTCCGGCAACATCGCCATGCAGCCCTGCGGCGCCAGCGCCGCGACGCTCGGCTTTCTCCGCAACGACTCTGCGATGACTCCGCCCGAAACGGCGCTGCGCACCGCGGCGTCGCTGCTGAACGGCGCGCGGCGCGTGACGATCCTCGCCGGCGCCGGGTGCGCGGGCGCACACGCGGAGCTGTTGGCGATCGCCGAGCGCTTGCAGGCGCCGATCGTGCACGCCCTGCGCGGCAAGGAGTTCGTCGAGTACGACAACCCGTACGACGTCGGCATGACCGGGCTGCTGGGCTTCGCCTCGGGGTACCGCGCGATGATGCACTGCGACGCGCTGCTCGTGTTAGGCTCCGACTTTCCCTACGCGCAGTTTTATCCGGCCGATGCGAAGAAAGTGCAGGTCGACGCGCGCGGCGCGCAGATCGGCCGGCGCGGCGTGGTCGACGTCGGCCTAATCGGCACCGTCAAGGCGACGGTCGCGGCGCTGCTCCCGCTGCTCGGTCCGGGCAAAGACGTTGCGCACCTCGCGGATAGTCTCGCGCACTACCGGGACGCGCGCAACGACCTCGACGCGCTCGCCGTCGGCAAGCCCGGCGCGTCGCCGCTGCACCCGGAGTACGTCGCGCGCGTGCTGGACGAGGTGGCCGCGGACGACGCGGTGTTTACCGTCGACGTGGGCACGCCGTCGATCTGGGCGGCGCGGTACCTGCGCTGTAACGGCCGTCGCCGGCTGGTCGGCTCCTGGTCGCACGGCTCGATGGCCAGCGCCCTGCCGCAGGCGATCGGCGCGCAGGCGGCGTGCCCGGGGCGGCAGGTGGTCGCGATGGCCGGCGACGGCGGCCTCGCGATGCTCATGGGCGAGCTGCTCACGGCGGTACAGAACCGGCTGCCCGTGAAGCTCGTCGTCTTCAACAACAGCGCGCTCGCGTTCGTCGAGGTCGAGATGATGGCGGCCGGGATCGTGCCGTTCGGGACGGAGCTGCAGAACCCGGACTTCAGTCGGGTGGCGGAGGCGTGCGGCCTGCTCGGCGAGCGCGTGGCCACGCCCGAGGCGCTCCGCCCGGCGCTGGCGCGCGCCTTCGCGCACGACGGCCCGGCGCTCGTCGACGTGCTGGTGCACCGGCAGGAGCTGTCGCTGCCGCCCACGATCACGCGCGACCAGGCGTTCGGCTTCGGCCTCTACCTGACGAAGGCCGTGCTCGGCGGGCGCGGCGGCACGCTCGTCGACCTCGCCAAGACGAACCTGCTCGACCGGCTCGCCGGCGCGTGATACGCCGGAAGACGGCTCTGTCGCGTCCAGCTTGGGTGGCTAGCTTCGGCGCTTTCGCCATCGGAGCTCCCTTCCGCCTGCGCACGCCAGCCGCTACCGCGGCCGGCTCTGTTCCGTACGCCCAGCCTGTCGAGCGACCACGTCCGGCCCGCGCGCGCCTCGCGCGGCGCAGCTCCTCGGCGTGGTAGCTCCCGCACGTCGCCACCCAGCGGCGCACGGTCTCGGACGGCAACGCCGATCCCGCGTGCGGCGAGCAGCTCCTCGACATCGCCGCAGCTCAGCGCGAAGCGGCGGGACAGCCGCACGGCGTGGGCGATGACCTCGCGCGGGACGCCGTGGTCGCAGTACGGGTTCGGACGCTCACGCACAGGCCGGCTCCGGGGGGGTGGAAGCGGCCCAACCTACCCCTGCGCTGTGAACGTGACAAAGCCGGTTGCACCGCTGCGCCGAGCGAACCTGGACGTGCTCGACACCGGCCAGCTCGGGAATCCTGGCCGTGGCCGCCCCGCCGCTGCCTAACGAACACCTACCCGTGCCCCCAGAGCCCCCAGAGGAGGCACGGGTACGCCGACCACCAGGCCCACAGGAACTTGTTCAGCCCCATGAACACCGCGACCGCGAGGTGGAACGCCAACCCGAGGATGACGAACGCGATCTGGCCGGGTCGGGGCGCGACGAACACCAGAAGGAACCCGATCTCGTACGTGATCACGAGCCAGCAGAACACGGGGCTGAACGCGGGGACCCGTGCGGCGAGTCGGACCAGCGCGCCGCTGCCGTAGGTTTCGGCCGAGAAGATGCCGGCGAACGCCTGACCCGAGCGCCACGACGCCCCGACGGCCTTCACCAGCCCCGAGAGGACGTACGAGAGCGCGAGCTGGGCGGTGACCCGCAGCGCGCAGACCTGTTGCACGGCCGGATCGCCCGGGCGGATGCTCGCGATCGCGCAGGCCAGGAGCACTACGAGCGTCATGTGGTGCGACCCGTCCAAGCCGTGCCGGGCCTTGAGGCCGGTGAGTGGAGCTGACCCCGAGGAACGGACGCGGAGTTTAGGCTGCTCGCGCGGGGCGCGCGGTCAGGTGCTGCTCATAGGCGACGGGACTCACGTAGTCGAGGCTCGAGTGGCGCCGCTCGCCGTTGTACCAGAAGAGGAAGTCGAAGATCGCGGGCCGCGCCGCCGCGCGCGACACGAAGGTGACATCAGCCAGTAGCTCGTGTTCGAGCGTCGCGAAGAAGGCCTCGGCAACAGCATTATCGTAGCAATCGCCTTTTGCGCTCATGCTCGGCACCGCGCCAGACGCAGCGAGCAGCACCTGGTAGGCCGCGCTCGCGTATTGCGACCCACGATCCGAGTGACACACGAGCCCGGGCGCGGGGCGCCGGTCGGCGAGCGCCGCATGCAGGGCCGCGAGCACGAGCTCGGTCTCCATCGTCTCGCGCACCGCCCACCCCACCACGCGGCGGCTCGCCAGGTCGAGCACGACCGCCAGGAACAGCCAGCCCTCGCGCGTGGGGATGTACGTGAAATCGGCGACCCAAACGCGGTCGAGCCCGGGCTGGTCCGCGACCGCGAAGTCGCGCGCCACCACGTTCGGCGCGACCGGGTGCGCATGCGCCGAGTCGGTCGTGCGTACGCGGCGCTGCGCGCGGCGCGCCACGAGGCCGTCCTCGCGCATGAGCCGCGCGACGCGCTTCTTGGCGACGCGTACGCCGGCCGCGCGCAGCTCGCGATGCACTCGCGGCGCCCCGTAGCGCCGGTGACTCTTCGCGTGTGCGGCGCGCACCTCCACCCGCACCCGCTCGTCCGCGGCGGCGCGCGTGCCCGGCGGCCGGCGCTGTGCGCCGTAGAAGCCGGCCACGCTCACGCCCAACAGCGCGCACATCCATCGCACGGGGTACGTCCCGCGCTCGGCCGCGATCACGGCGTACTTGTCGCTCACCGCGACTCCCTCGCGAAGTACACCGCCGCGGTTTTTAGAAACGCGACCTCCTGCTTCAGCCGCGCGTTCTCCCGTTCCAGGCGCTTCAACTCGGCCTCGTCCGCCGGCAACCGCCCCTGCCCGGGGAACACGTCGGCGGGCGGCGCCCCGGCGCGCTCCTTGGCTTGGCGCTGCCACTTCCGCAGCAGGTCGTCTCGTACATCCAGCTCGCGGCCGATCTGCTTCAGCGACACCCCGGCTGCGCGCCGCTCCGCCATCCGGCGCAACGCTTCGATCTTGAATTCGGCACTGAACGCGCGCCGCGTCTTCGGCTCTCCCGCCATCGTCCACCTCCGCCCTGCAGCATAGCAGAGCTTATCGAGGCGTCCGTTTCAGCGGGGCAACTCCAGAGCAGGGTCGTGAGGAACAACGGCCAGACGGCGAACCACGGCAGGCGTGTCACCACGAACGCCGCGCACAGGGTCCCCACGGGCGCGGCCAGCCGGAGGGCGAGCAGGACGTTGATGTTGGGCCACGCGAAGACGCCGTCGAGCGCCCGGAGCAGCAGGGTGCCGTCGCGGTACTCCGTCCGCTCGATCTCCCACGAGAGCAGCCGGTGGGTCCGGAACGCCGTGCGGTGGACGAAATCTTCCGCCGCGCCGATCCCGCACGCCACACTGACCAGGGCCAGGGACGTCCGCAGCGCTAACGCCGCGCTCGCAAACCCCAGGGGATTACGCCACACGGTGGGGCCCGGAGACGAGCAGCAGTCGGATTGCACCGCACCAGGTTTCGAGGCTCTCCCGCACTTTGATGCTGGTGGCGAATTCGGCGCGGCTCGTGCGGCGGGTGACGTCCCCCGCGCGTCGGACCTCGGTGACGTCCGGGCGGCGGTAAACCGGGAGGTGGGCGATGTCGCTCGACGCCACCCGCCCGTACGTCGTGCCGGAGCAGACCGCGCAGGTCGCGCGGGCGGTCTTCCCCAAGGGCAATCCGGTCATGCGCCTGTACGACGACTTGCACCTGATCGTCGAGGATCGCGACTTCGCCGACCTGTTTCCGGCACGCGGGCAACCCGCCGAGGCGCCGGTCCGCCTGGCGCTCGCGACGCTCCTCCAGTTCATGGAGGGATTGACCGACCGCCAGGCGGCGGACGCGGTGCGCACCCGCATCGACTGGAAGTACGTGCTGTGTCTCGAGCTGACGGACGGCGGCTTCGACCACACCGTGCTCAGCGAGTTCCGCACGCGTTAGGCGCCCCTGGCGCCTGCTCGCGCACGGCGCGGAGGGGCGGCTCTTCGACGCGATCCTCGACCTGGCGCGAGGGCGCGGACTGCTGAAGGCCGGCGGGCCGCAGCGGAGCGACTCCACCCACGTGCTCGGGGCGATGCGCACCCTGAGCCGGCTGGAGGTGGTCGGCGAAACGTTGCACCACGCGCCGAACGTGCTGGCGACGGCCGCCCCCGACTGGCTCCGCGCGCACACGCAGTCGGCGATGCCGACGCCGGCGTGGGTCGACCGGTACGGGCTGCGGGCCAGTGAATTCCGCCTGCCGAAGGGCGAGGCCGGGCGGCGCGCGTGGGCCGTGCAGACCGGCGTCGACGGCTTCGCCCTGCTGGCGCTCGCCCGGGCGGACGACGTGTCCCGCGCGGTGCGGGATCTGGCCGCCGTCGAGACCCTGCGGCAGGTCTGGGTGCAGAACGTCCTCGTCGAGCACGGGCCCGATGGTCCCCGCGTCGCCTGGCGGACGCACGACCAGGCGCCGCCGTCCGGCCGGTACATCGGCTCGCCGTACGATGTCGAGGCGCGCTACGCGACCAAGGGCGCCACGGCGTGGAGCGGCTCCAAGGTCCACCTCACGGAGACGTGCGACGACGCGACGCCGAACCTGATCACGCACGTCGAGACGACGACCGCGGCGGTCTCGGACGACGCGGTGACCGCGACGATTCACGCGGCCCTCGCCGCCCGCGGCCTGCTCCCGACGACCCACGTCGCCGACACCGGCGTCGTGAACTCCGCGCTCGTCGTCGAAGCCCGCGAGCGCTATGGCGTCGACCTCGTCGGCCCGGCCCGCGGCGACCGGCAGTGGCAGGCGCAGGCCGGGACCGGCTTCGCCGCGCGCGACTTCACGATCGACTTCGCCCGACAGCGCGCGACGTGCCCGGCCGGCCGCACGAGCCAGAGCTGGACCCCGGCGCTCGCCCGCGGCACGACGCCGGTGATCGAGATCAAGTTCGCGGTCGCCGACTGTCGGGCGTGTGCCCTCCGGCCGCAGTGCACGCGCTCGACCTCAGAACGCCGGGCGATCACCGTCCGCCCCGAAGCCCAACACGAGGCGCTCCGTGTCGGCCGCGCGCGGGAGCAGACCGCGGACTTCGCGGCCGAGTACGCGCGAAGGGCCGGTGTCGGGGGGACGATCGCGCAGGGGGTGCGCTCGGGTCGGCTCCGGCGGACGCCGTATCTAGGACAGGCGAAGACGCACCTCGCGCACCTGATGATCGCGGCAGCGATGAATCTCGTCCGCCTGCTGCAATGGCTGGCCGGAGCGCCGAAGGCGCGGACGCGCCCCGCCGCGTTTGCGCTACTCCATTCACTCGCGGCCTAACCGCGCCGAATTCGCCACCAGCATCAAAGTGCGGGAGAGCCTCCAAACCCGGCGCGGTTCATAAATCACAAGAGACAGGATGTTCGGCCACAACGATCTCGACCAGAATGCGCAAGCCATACAGGAGCGTGGAGCACTGTCGTGGTCACACCCATGCTACGTCCTGAACCGCTCGCCAGGCGCAGTCAGATTGGCGACGACGTAAACCGTGTCTGAGCGTTTGTGCGACGGCGGCGCTGCGGCGGGGGGAGGTTTGTAGACGAGTTCCGGGACACGCACGCGGCCCTCCCTGCCTAACGTCTAACCCCGCGTTGTTCAGCGTAGGGGTGGTTCAAACGCGGTCAGGCGCCGGGATGCGGCACCCGCGAGGCCGCCGAAGTACGAGGTCCGCGCTGGCGTTCGGGTCAGCCGACGAGCACCGGCGCGGCCAAGGGCTCGACCGCCTGCAACGGGTGGGCACGCGGCGGGGGCGGCAGCGCCGGCCGCCGCCGGTCGGCGGGCACGTAGCGGTACAGGGTCGCGCGCGAAACGCGCATGGCCGCGCACACGTCCGCGATCGGCCGCGTCGGGTCGGCCATGAGCCCGCGCGCCGCTTCGACCTGCGTGGGGCTGAGCACGCGCTTGCGCCCGCCCAGGCGGCCCCGGGCCTTTGCCGCGGCGAGCCCCGCCTTCGTGCGCTCCCGGATGACGTTGCGCTCGAACTCGGCCAGCGCGCCGAAGATGTGAAAGACGAGCTTGCCGCCGCTCGTGGTCGTGTCGATCGCCTCGGTGAGCGAGTGGAAGCCGACGCCCCGGGCCTCGAGCGCCGTGACCTGCTCGATGAGGTGCCGGAGTGAGCGGCCGAGCCGGTCCAGGCGCCAGACGACGAGCGTGTCGCCGCTCCGGACGTAGTCGAGCGCGGCCGCGAGGCCCTCGCGCTCGACCGCGACGCCGCTGATCACGTCGGTGTAGGTGCGGTCGCAGCCGGCCTTGGCCAGCGCGTCCTGCTGGAGGGCGAGGGACTGTTCGTGGGTGGACACGCGCGGCGCATACGCGCCCCGTAGCCGACGAGCATGGGGCACCTCCGGGGCGAAACGGGACGACGAACGGGGGCGCGAACGTGCGCGGCGTGCGGCGGACGTGCTAGGCACCGCGCCGTGCGTAGCGCAGGTGGCGCGGCGGCGGCATGTTGCCGGGCTGCACCCCACCGGCGTCGGGGCATTTTCATCACGCGCCGACGCGGGCGGCGCTTATAGAATGCGGGCTGGTCCGCGGACCCGGACTTCTATAAGCGGCCGCGTCCCGGTCCGGTGATCGAAGTCCGGCGCCGGGGACGTCGCCCCCGCTCGCCTCCCGCACCTCGCGCGCGTGACGCTCCGCAACGTCTGGCAGCTCTACAACCTGCGCGAGAGCCCCTTCTTCCAGGACACGCTCCGCACGAGCCCCGGGACGCCGTACCCGCTCTCGCTCTTCGTCGGCCGCGGGGCCGAGTCCGAGCGACTGCTCGGCGGCATCGGCAGCGCCCCGAGCTCCCGGCAGGTCATCCAGGGCGCGCCGGGCGTGGGCAAGACCACGCTCGTCCAGCACGTGAAGGAGCAGGCCGGGCGCGCGGGCGTCGTCTCGTCGCCCGATCCGGTGAGCGTCGGGCACGCTGACTCGACCGAGACGGTCTACGTGCGCGTGTTGAGCGCCGTGTACGAGGCCGTGCTCGCCAACGGCGACTTCACCACGAAGGCGCTCGAGCCGCTCGAGACGGCCAAACAGCTCGTGCGCGCGTTTCGGGTGCGGAGCGTCGGCGCGAACGTGAGTTTGCCGGGCTTGGGCGGCGTCGGCGGCTCGACGGGCAAGCAGTACGTGACGCCCGCGACCGCGCAGCCGAGCGTGGTCGTGCCCGGGCTGCTCCGACAGCTCGCCGACGTCGCCCGCGACCACCTAGGTGCGCGCGGGGTGCTCGTGCACCTGAACAACCTGGAGAACCTGACCGAGGCGGACGCGACGCACGCCGGCGCGATCGTGCGCGACCTCCGGGACTCGTGCCTCCTGGCGGAGGGCTATCACTGGCTGCTGGTCGGCACTACGGACGCGATGCGTACGGTGGTCGCCGCGCAGCCGCAGGTGCGCAGCGTGTTCGCCGTGCCGCAGCCGCTCGCGCCGCTCGCCGTCGACGAGCTGCACGCGCTGCTCGCCCGGCGCTACGACCACCTGCGGCTCGACCCGAAGCACGCCGTAGCGCTGCCGGTCGAGCCCGCGGCGGTGGCCGACTTGTACGCCCTGTTCCGGGGCGACCTGCGGGGCACCTTCCGGGCGCTCGACGAGGCCGCGCACGAGCTGGTGGGCTACGGCCCGCGGGACGCGGACGCGCCGATGACGGCGGCCGACGTGCGCGCGGTGCTGCGGCACCGGTACGCCGAGGAGCTGGCCGCGAGCCTGCCCGAGACGCTCGCGGGGTACCTGCGCCGACTGGCCGACTTGGGCCCGGGGGCGACGTTCACGCAGAAGGAGCTGGTGGGCGCGTGGCGGGTCACGCAGCCGGCCGTGTCGCAGACGCTGGGCGAGCTGCAGCGGCACGGGTACGTGGCCGAGGCCGAGCGCCGCGAGGCCGCCGGGCGCGGCCGGCCGCAGACCGGCTACGCCCTGACCGGCGCCGCGCGCCTCGTGTTCGACGACCCGCCCGCCACCGCGCCGCGCTGAGACGCCGAGAAGTCATCCGGAATCGAGACGGCACGCCGGGCGCGGCGTTAGGCACCCAGCCCGCAATTGAGACCGGAAGCGAGACGCTCGCTAACGACCGTCGCGGCGACTCACGCTCCGAACTGGGGCCCGGGCGCGACGGCCCCCGTCTTAGTACGCGCGCAGGGCGACCAGCGGCTCGGTAGCCGCGGCCCGCCGGGCCGGGACGTAGCCGGCCAGCGCCGCCACTGCGATTAGGAGGGCGGCCGCGCCGACGAAGGCCGCCGGGTCCGTGGCCCCCACCCCGAAGAGCTGCGACCCGAGGAGGCGCGACGTCCCGAGCGACACCGCCGCCCCGACCGCGACGCCGACGGCGGCCAGCAGGACCGTGCGGCGGACCACGCCTTGCCGCACGCGCGCGGCCGACTCGCCGAGCGCCATCCGGATGCCGATCTCCCGCACGCGCTGGCCCACCGCGTACGACAGGACGGCGTAGATCCCGAGCGCGGCCAGCAGCAGCGCCGTCCCCGCGAACGCGCCGAGGACCGCGAGCACGAAGCGGCGCGGCGAGGTCGCCTGGTCCACGACCGCGTCGAGCGCCTGGTAGTCGTTCGTGGGCATGGTGGCGTCGGCCGCGCGCAGCGCCGCCGCGACGGCGGGGGCCAGCGACGCGGCGGGGCGGCGGGACCGCACGACCATCGTCAGCGTGCTGTAGGCGGGGTTCTGCGCGACCGGGAAGTACATCTCCAGCCCGGCGGCCTTCTCGAGGGCCTGGTGCCGCACGTCCGCGGCGACGCCCACGACCTGCCACTCTTCCGCACCGTTCACGAGCACGGTGCGGCCGAGGGGGTCCGCGCCGGGGAAGAGCCGCGCCGCGGCGGTCCGGTTGAGGATGATCACCCTGGTCGACGCCGGGCCGTCCTGCGGCGTGAACGGACGGCCGGCCACGAGCGGGATGCCGATGGCCTGCAGGTAGCGGCTGTCGACCAGGCGCGGGAAGGCGACGGGCACCTGGTCCTTGCCGTACGCGACGCCCTTCGCGCCGACGCTCCACTCGCGGTTGCGGCCGAGCGGCGGGGTGTCGGTCAGCCCCACGGCCTCGACGCCGGGCACGGCACGCACGCGGGCGGCCACGCCGTCGAAGAAGACCGCGCGCTGCGCCCCGGTCGAGTCGTTGGGGAAGTCGCGCAGCGTGCCGAGCTGCCACGCCACGGCGCCCGCCGGCCGGAAGCCGAGGTCGACGTCGAGCACCCGGACGAAGCTGTGGAGCAGGAGCCCGCCCCCGACGAGCAGGACGCAGGCGAGCGCCACCTCGGCGACGACCAGGCCCTCGCGCACCGCCGCGCTCCGGCGTCCCTCGCTCGCGCCGCGGCCGGAGGCGCGGAGCGCGGCCGCCTCCCGGCCCCGCGCCACCTGGAGCGCGGGCGCGATCCCGACGACGAGCCCGGTGAGGAGTGTGATCCCGAGGGCGAAGGCGAGTGCCGGGGCGTTGACCGACGCCGTCCGCAGCAACGGGACGCTCACGGCGCTCGTGCCGGCGACCCACCGGGTGATCCCGGCGGCGAGCACCGCCCCGGCGCCGCCGCCGCCGGCCGCGAGCAGGAGGCTCTCCGCGAGCAGCGGGGCGAGCAGCCGGCGCCGGCTCGCGCCGAGCGCGCTGCGCACGGTCATCTCGTTCGCGCGCCGGTGCGCGCGCGTCAGCAGCAGGTTCGACAGGTTCGCGCACGCCACCAGCAGCACGAGCGCCGCCCCGGCGGCCAGCACCAGCAACGGCGTGCGGAACGCGCCCGCGACGTGGTCCTGCAGGCCGGCCACCGTCGCCTCCAATCCCGACCGGCCCGGATCCGCCCGCTGGAGCCGGGCGGTGATCCGGTCGAGCTCCGCCTGCGCGCCCTGGACCGTCGCGCCGGGCCGGAGCCGCCCGATGATGGCCAGCGTGTTGCCTTGCCGGTCCGTCTCGTCGCTGATGGGGAACGTCGCCAGGACGTCGACGCGCGAGGCGGGCACGAAGGTCGAGGCGAAGTCGAACGACGGCGGGAGCACGCCGACGACGGGGACCGCCGCGTTGTTGATGGTGACCGAGCGGCCGACGACGGCCGGGTCGCCGCCGAAGCGCCGCCGCCAGAACGCGTGGGTGAGGATCACGGCGGGCGGCCCGCCCTGCGCGCCCGCCTCGGCGGTGAAGTTGCGGCCGAGGAGCGGGCGCACGCCGAGCACGGGGAGGAAGTTCTGCGCGACGCCGACGCCGACGAGCCGCTCGGGCGCGCCGCGGCCCACCAGGGTGTAACTGTCGTACTCGAAGAAGGCGTAGTAGCCCGTCAGCGCCTCGAACGAGTGGGCCAGCGCGCGGTAGTCGCGCAGGTTGCTGGCGCGTGAGGTCACCGACGAGAGCCCGCCCTCGGCGGCCCGCGGCACCCAGACGAGGCGCCCCGGCTCGCGGAACGGCAGCGGCCGCAGCAGGAGCGGGCTCATGACGCTGAACACGGCGGTGGCGGCGCCGACGCCGAGGGCGACGATCAGCACGGCGAAGGCCGCGAAGCCCGGCTCGCGGCCGAGGCGCCGGAGCGCGGTGCGCACATCTACAGCGACGGTGTTCATGTCGACCTCGGGGGCGGGACCGGAGACGGGGACGGCGGCGGCGGGCGGCGGGCGGCGTGGCCACCGACCGCTCCCAACAGGGGAGGTTCCGTGCCCCCCGTCCGCCGGCGGTAACTCCAGACTACGACAGCGCTTGCGCGCGTGTGCCCGGGGCCATCGCCCCCGCCGGGTGTGCGCTCGTGGGACGCGGGTGTCCGCGCGCGAACGGGGCGGGTCCGCTCGCCGCCCGATCCGTGTGTGGCGTCCCGGGTGGCGCCGGAAAGCCTGCTCGCGCCGGCGAGTTGCACGCGCCCTCCCGCGAACCGTGCCCAGGACGGCATCCGTACGAGCAACGCCGCGCCATGCCTGGACGGACCCAGGGCGCGTCGACGGCGTCCACATTTCGCACGCCGGCGAGTTCTGAGCCGAGCCGGCCGGCGGCGGATCCCGGTTTCACAACTCGCCCCGCGCCCGGAACGCCTAACGAATGAGACGCGCCGACCACCGGCGCAGAATGGACGATCAGCGCACCGAGAGCGAGCCGCTGTCCGGCGCCTGTGGGAACCCGGGGCGGGTCCCGCCGGCCCTCCACGGTCGGCCTCGCGCGCGGCGGCGCCGCGTGACGCTCCAGCGCTGGTGATCCACGCCGTGACCCGGCAACGACCGGTCAGACGCGTGTCTTGCGCCATCGGGTGCTCCGCACGCGTGTCGGGCGCGCCGGTGGTGGAAACGGAGCCGGGCGCGCCGCGCTCTCACCAGGCGCCTCACACGATCACAACGCTGCTCGGGGTCGGCAGGCCATCCGCGGCCCGCGACCAGGTCCGCCCCATGTCGGGCGAGACATAGAGCGTACCCTGCCGGTCGGCGACGGCGATCGCCGGGCCGTTCACCGCGAGGCACGCCGTGTCGACGCCGCCCGCGAGCCATGCGGGGAGCCCGCCGGCGACCCGGACGAGCGGCCCGGGGTCGTCCACGGCTCGGCGGTAGACCGCGCCCCGGGGCGCGAAGGGGCCCTCCGCCGCGGACACGAGGACGTCGTCGCCCGCGAACGCGACGGCGAAACACGCCGGCGCGTGCAGACCGGCGTCCGTGCACGCCCACGTCGCGCCCCCGTCGTGGCTGAGGCACAGCCCGGCGCCGGCGGCCGCGGCCACGAGGTTCGCCCGCGTCGGGTGCGCGCGGACCTCGTGCACGTCGGTGTCGATCGCGATCGTGGGCTGCCACGTGGCGCCCCCGTCGAGCGATCGCGGGATCCCGCCGACGTGCACGTTCGCCAGCAGCACGGTGCCGTCGCAGGTCACCGCCATGGACCGCACGCCGAGCGGCGGTCCCACACGCCGACCGTCGATCACGGCCGCGCCCGCGTACCAGTGGTCCCGACCCGCGACCTGCTCGAAGCCGCGCAGGCGCTCGATGGCAGCGTCGGTGCCGTCGGCACGGACGCGCAGGACCGCCGCGTCGTGGGTGCCGACGTACACGACGTCGCCTACCGCCACGCAGCACGCGCCCTCCGGAGCGGCCCCCGTGATCGGGTGCCACGCCCCGGCCGCGCGGCGGCGGCGCAGCGAGCGGCCGTCCACGATCGCGAGCGCGCCGCCCCGCCCGTCCGGCGCGAGCGTCGACACCGCGTGCCCGGGCAGTTCGTGCAGCACCGTGCCCGCGGAGACGACGAACAGGCCGTCGTCCCACGTCGCGACGAGGACGGTCGGGGGCGAGGCCGGGGGCGTAGGCTCGTGCATCGTGCGTGGGGGTCGTGGAGTGGACGTGTGGTCCCGGCGCCGGTCCGTCGGGACTGGAGCGCGGTCGCGGTCGGCGTGAGCGGCCGACCGCCGGTGTCGGCCGCCGCTCGCGCGGGACATGCAGCACCCGTACGGTGCCGGTACCGTACCGGTGCGGTGCCGCGACCGGGGCGCCTCCGGCGCGAAACGTACCCGGCTCGCGGACCGTCGCGCCGCGCGACCTGGGACCAGTTCCAGGTGTCCACCCCCAAGATCATGCCCGGTGAAACACCCGGAACTCATCCCCTGATCAGACACGGGCTCGAGTCTCACGTTAGGCCCGATCGACGTTATCGAGACGCCCCATGCACGTTCAACTAACGACGGACGGTGGACTCGGGAACCAGCGCGGGGGAGCTTCCCGGGGGTACGCTCTCAGTCCCGTACGTGGGGCGCTCACTGCGGCCCCCGCAGCGCTCCGTACCGCAGCGCTCCGTACCGCAGCGCTCCGTACCGCAGCGCTCCGTACCGCAGCGCCCCGTGCCGCGGTGCCCCGCGCGCCCGGTGAGGCACCCCTCTCCCACCGCCGCCGGGCAGCCCAGCGCCGCGTGCGCGCGCCGTCCGTCAGCCCGTGCGGCGCAGGATGAGCGCGACCGTCTCCTCCGGCGTGTCCCACTGGGGGAAGTGGCCCGCGTGCGCGAACCAGTGCAGGTGCGCGCCGGGGAACGTGGCCACGGCGCGCGCCGCCTGCCGCGGGAGACACACCCGGTCGTGGCGCCCCCACCCGATCGTGATCGGCCCGGGCGTCGCCCCCGCCGGCGCGCCCTGCTGGGCGGGCCCGTGTACGAGGGACCGCAGGAGCGGGATGAACGACGGCCCGGCCGCGAAGGTGCGCATCTCGGTGAGCGCGATGTCCGCCGGCACCGCCCACGGCCGCGCCGAGAACTGGGTGAAGAGCGCCGTGCGCCCGACCGCACTCCCCGTGAGCGCGGGCATCACCGGTTGCAGCGCGCGCACGAGGTGGTACGAGCTCGCCACCGAGTCGTAGAAGACCACTTGCTCCCACCCCTGCCAGAACCCGCCCGGGTCGAGCGACACCGTCGCGCCGACGACGCCGCGGCGCGCGAGCTCGAGCACGAGGCGCGCGCCCATCGAGCTGCCGACCGCATCGACGCCGCGCAGGCCGTGGGCGTCGAGGAACGCGGTCACCGCGTCGGCCAGGGTGGCGATCGAGACCTCCCCCACGAGCGGCGGGGTGGCCCCGAACCCGGGCAGGTCGGGCGCGATCACCTCGCGCTCGGCGGCCAGCGGGTCGAGGATCGTGGACCACGAGCGCCAGCTCCCGCCGAGCCCGTGCAGGAGCAGCAGCGGTCGGCCGACGCCCCGGCGGACGTGGTGCAGGTCGCGGCCCACGTCCCCCGCCAAGGGCCGCGGGGCGCGGCGGGGCGCCGGCGTCACGCCGACAGCGTCCGCAGGATGGTCTTGGTGTGCACCACGTGCTCCTTGAACGTCGCGAGCGCCAGCGTCGCGAGGTGCCGCCCGTGCAGCTCCGGCATGCTCGTCGCGCCGGCCGAGTTCCGCAGGTACCCCTCGGCGAGGTCGCGCAGGAACTCGTGGTTGTCGCGCTGGGCGGTGATGTAGGCCTGGTCGAACGCCGCGCCCCGGGCCGCCGTCTGGATCTTCTCGAGCGTCGCGCGCGCCATCGCGTCCATGGGTGGCACCGGCGTCTGGAGCTCCCGGAGCACGGTCGTGACCGCGATCGCCTCGCGCAGCTCGAAGTTGGCGAACTCCTTGGCCTGCGGGTCGGTCGCGGTCGTGACGGCGAGCTGGCTCGCCGCGAGCGACAGCATCGCCGGCCCGATGAGCAGCGTGCGGAAGTCGCGCTCGGTGCGGGCGTTGGGCGTCGGCATCGCGTAGTCGTGCCCGCTGTCGGCCTCGGGCTGCTGCGGGGCCCGGGCCCCGGGCTGCGGCTGCGCGCCCGCCGCCTGGGCTGTTCCCATCCAGCCGAGCGCGGCGACGCCAAGCCCGGTCGCCGCCGCGCGCGTCAGCAGGGCGCGCCGGCTCACGGCGTCGTGCGCGGTTGCGTGCGGCTCGCCGATCGTGTCGCGGTCGGTCATAATCTCAATCTCCGTAGGAATCCTGCATGTGGTGGTTCGCGTGGTCGGGGCGCGTACCCTCGCACGCCGGCGGCCAGTGGCCTCGTTTCAGCGGGTCAGTGCGTCGGTTCTGCGCGAGCTGGCCCGCACGAACGGGCCACGGCCGTGTACGCCACGCCTATTTCCCGAATCGTCCCATGCGCACGCCCCCGTCCTCGCCCACGCCCCACGAGCTGATCGCCGACGCGATCCGGCAGCGGCTGTTCAGCCGATTGCACCTCGGGCTGTTGCAGCCGGGGGCGCAGCTCCCGAGTGCCCGCGACCTGGCGGCTGAACTGGGGGCGAGCCGACGGGCCGTCCTGGCCGCCTATCAGGAGCTCGCGCGCGAGGGGCTGGTCGACCTGCGGCCGCGCTCGGGCATCTACGTGGCCACCCCGGCCGTCCCGGGCGCGCCGGGGGCCGACGCGCTCTCGCGCCGCGCGCGCCGGGTCGTGCAGTTCCTCCTGCAAGAACTCGCGGACGGCGTGCCGGCGCCCCTGGCGCCCGACCGGCTGCACCAGGTGCTCGACACGCTCCGGTTGCGCGTCGCGGCCGTCGAGTGCAACGACGACCAGCTGACCACACTCGCCGGCGAACTCGCGACGGACTACGGCCTGGAGACGAGCGCCATGGACGTGGAGGCCCTGGGAGCCGCGGCACACGCTGCGGCCTGTGCCGCGGGGGACCCCGCCAGGATGCCGCCGCTGGGCTTCGCGCCGTTGGCGGTGCGGCGCGCCCACCTGCTCGTCACGACGCCGTTCCACGCGGGCGCGGTCAAGGCGGCGGCCGAGCAGTGGGGCAAGCCGTGGCTCGCCGTGTCCACGCGCACCGACATGCCGGCCGAGATCGCGCGGCTGCTGCCCGCCGGGCCCGTGTACGTCGTGGTCACCGACCCGCGCTTCGCCACCAAGCTCGGGCGGGTGTTCGCCGCGTCGCCGGGCGCGGGCAACCTGCACCCGCTCGTCGTGGGGCGCGACGCGGTGGCCGCGATCCCGGCCGGCGCCCCGACCTACGTCACCGGGTGCGCGCGCGAGCGCCTGGAGCGCGCGGGCGAGGCGGGCGCCGCCGCGCTGCTCGCGCGCGGCACGCCCGAGCCGCGCGCGCTGTCGCCCCGGTCGGCGGCCGACCTCCTCACGTTCATGGTGCGCGAGAACCTGGGCGCCCTCGCGGACGAGCACGCCGCGTAAGAGCCGTATAGGAGCGGACTCTGTTGGCGAATTCCGCCGGTGCGTGCCGGCCGTGCGGGAGCGACCCCGCGCTCCCCCTGCGCTCGGTCCCGCCTCGCCCCACTAGCAGCGAATTCGCCAACAGAGTCGGAGCGTTTTCAAGACGCCGCCCTCGCAAGCTGAGCGTAGTTCTGCGACGGGTTTTGCAACGCTCGTCGCAGTCTCGCTCTCGCTGCCGATGGAGACGGCCGCGCTGCGAGAGCGGGCGAGTTTCAGGACCCTGCAGGACGCATTCGGCGCTGCCATGCCGGGGGCCGTCCCGCAGTCGGCGGGCGTCCGCCGCGCGGCGCTGCCGGAACGGACCGCGAAGGCTCTCAGGCGCGCGCGACGAGGTAGCGGAAGATGGCTCGCACCGCAACGCCGCCCTCTGCGGTGCGGAACGGCGTGAGCGCGTCCGCGTGCGCCCGGCTGACCGCGGCCTCGCCCGCATGCCGGATCGCCCGCTGCGCGACGCCGGACGCGTTGAGCCCGCGCACGGCGGTGGCGACGTCGGGGTAGGTCCACACCGCGTCGACGTCCGCCACCCGTTCCGGCGCGAGGCCGGCGGCGGACGCGAGCTGTCGCAGGGCGGCCTCGTCGGAAAGGGCGAACGGCCCCGGCGCGCCCGGCGGGGGCGCCGGCAGCAGCGGGCGCAGCGCGCCGACGAGCGAGGCGGCGGGCATGCCGTCGGGCGGCCCCCAGGTCGCGACCACGACCGGCGCGCCGGCGCGCGCCGCGCGCCGCGCCTCGCCGAGCGCCGCCGCCGGGTCGGCGGCGTACTGGAACGCGTTGAAGCCCACCACGGCGTCGAACATTGCGTCCGCGAACGGGAGCGCCTCGAGGTCCCCCGCGCGGAAGTCGCCGCCCGGCACGCGCGCGCGCGCGACCGCCAGGAGCGCCTCCGCCGCGTCCACGCCGGCCACCCGCGCGCCGCGCGCGGCCGCGAGCCCCGCGGCCATCCCCGCCCCGCACCCGGCGTCGAGGAGCGTTAGGCCCGGCCCGACACGGAGCGCGTCGAACACCGCGTCGTAGAGCGCGCGCGCCTGCCCTTCCTGCCACTCGGCCCAGTCGCGGGCCCGCGCGCCCCACAGGTCGCCGTTCACCTGCGCCGTCGTCATCGCTCCACCCTTCGGATTTGGGGGATGCCCGCGTCCGACCGCGCCGCGGAGCACGCCGCCGTGCGCCGCGCCGTTAGGCGCCCGGGACCCGCACGCCGGCCTCGGCCAGCAGGGCCCGCACGCGCGGGTCCGCGCGGAGCGGCGCAAAGTCCGATTCCGTCGCGACAAAGACGACGTTAGAGCTACGAGACGCGACCGCCCGCCGCAACCACGCGATCGAGCGCTCGACGTCGCCCACCCGGAAGTAGGCGATCGCGATGTCGTCCTCGCGCACATATTCGTGCGCCGACTCCGCGACGGCGATCGCGAGCTCGCGCCGCGCGTCGGCCGTGTCGCCGTAGAACCCGTACAGCCACGCCGCCACCGTCGCGTGAAAGCCGCCGCGCGCGCCAGCGCGCACGGCCAGGGCCGGCGATCGCAGCAGCGTCATGGCCGCGGCCGTGTCGCCCGACAGCAGGAGACGGCCGACCTCGCACCGGGCGCCGTCGCGCGGCCGGAGCGCCGCCGCGCTCGCGCAGCGCTCCCGGCGCTGCGCATCGCCGAGCGGTCGGAGGGACCAGCGGCCGATCGCGTAATACGACAGTAGGGTCGAGCCGGGATTTAACCGAAAGGCGCGCTCGCGGATCTGCGCCGCCTCCGCCGCCGTACGCGGATCGGCCTCGAGGACGCGCGCGAGCCAGATCCCGGCATTCGCGTTCGCGGAGTCAATCGCCAGCGCCGTCCGGAGCTCCCGCGTCGCCTCCACGACGTCGTAGTCGTAGAACAGGTGCACGAAGCCGACCTGCGTGTGCGCCTCGGCGGACTGCGGGTTGAGTGCGAGGGCCCGATCGGCCGCGGGGCGCAGGTGCGGGAGCGCCTCGCGCGGCGGCACGAAGTCGTCGGCGAGCAACTCCCACGCGTTCGCCAGCGCGGCCCACGCGTCGCCGTACGCCGAGTCCTTCTGGATCGCCAGCTCGGCGAGCGCGACGGCGGAGCGCAGCGACGCCGGCGTGAACTGGTCGGCCTGAAACATCGAGCGCTGCACGAAGTCGTGCGCCTCGGCGCTGCGCGTGCCGCGCGCGGCCACGGCCTCCCGGGTCGCCGGGGCGAGCGAGAGGCGCAACGCGTCGGCGATGGACGCGACCAGCTTGTCCTGCAGGGCGAACTGGTCCTGGTCGCTCGCCTCGAACGTGTCCGACCATTGCACCGACTGCGTGGCCGGGTCGACGAGCGAGGCCGTCACGCGCAGCCGGCTGCCGGCGCGCACGAGCGACGCCGTGAGGACCGACGACACGCGCATCGCGCGGCCGACGTCGGCGATCGGCTTGTCGCGCAGCGCCCTCGACGACGCGTACGCGCGCACGACGAGCCCGGGAACGCGGCTCAGCCGCGTCGTCAGGTCGTTCGACAACCCGTCGGCAAGGTACGAGTGCGCCGTGTCGCCGCCCATGTCGGTCGGCATCACGGCGATGCTCCGCGGCGCCGTCGGGCCCGCGCGGGCCGCGACCGCGATCCAGGCTCCACCGGCCACGACGAGCGCCGCCGCAGCGACGCCGATTCGCCGGCGTGCGCGCCGCACGCCAACGGCCGCGGCGGTGGTCACCGCGGCCGCGCCCATCGGCGCCGAGCCGCTGCTCGGGGCCGTGAGCGCGTCGAGCGCGCGGGCGAACGCCGCCGCCGACGCGAATCGGTCGGCCGGCTCGGGCGCGAGCGCGCGCAGGACGACGGCGTCGAGCTCCTCCGGTACGTCGGGGCGCCGCGCGCGGACCGACGGCGGGGCCTCCGAGAGCCGGCGCGCGATCACCGCCCGCGCCGACGGGCCGCGGAACGGCGGCTCGCCGGCGAGCATCTCGTAGAGCATGGTGCCTAACGCATAGACGTCGCTCCGGGCGTCCAGGTGCCGCTCGCCCGCCGACTGTTCCGGGCTCATGTACGACGGCGTCCCGACGACCACGCCCGTGCGCGTGAGGCGCTCCGCGTCCGCGACGGCCTCCCCGGTCGCGTCCCCGGCGAGGGCCGCGGCGATCCCGAAGTCGGCGACCAGGGGCTCGCCGTCGCGCAGCAGGATGTTCTCGGGCTTGAGGTCGCGGTGCACAACGCCCGCCGCGTGCGCGTGCGCCAGCGCGCCGGCCACGGCCTGCGTGAGGCGCACCGCCTCGGCGACCGGGAGCGGGCCCTCCGCGGCCAGCCGCCGCCGGAGCGTGCCGCCCTCGACGTAGGGCATCACGAGGTACGGCACCCCGTCCGCCTCGCCCGAGTCGAACAGCGGCAGCAGGTGCGGGTGCTGCAGCCGCGCCATCACGCGCACCTCGGCCAGGAAGCGCGCCGCGGGCGTCGCGCCACCCGCCGTGACGTCGGACCCGTCACCCCCCCCGTGCGCCGGCAGTCCGACGGCCTTGATCGCCACGCGGCGGCCGTGGCGCACGTCGTCGGCGAGATAGACGCGCGCCATCCCGCCGCTGCCGATCCGCCCGCGCAGCGAGTACCGGCCGGCGAGGGCCCGCTGCAGGCGCGCCTGCAGCGGGTCGGCCAGGGCCGGGCCGTCGAGGAACGCGCCGGCCTCGGCGTCCGCGCGCAACAGGGCACGTACCTCGGCGCCTACCGCCGGGTCGTCGGCCGCGAGCGCGTCCACGAACGCCGCGCGGTCCGCTGGGTCGCGGTCGAGCGCCGCGTCGAGGAGCGCGTCCACGCGCCGGAAGTGCGCCCGCGACGCCGCGCCGGGCGGCGTCTCGTTACGCGCGCTCACGCAGGGCCCGCCGGCGCGGCGCCCCCGGCCGCGTCGCCGTCGAGCGCGCGGCGGAGCCAGGCGCGCGCCTTCGCCAAGTCGCGCTTGACGGTGCGCAGGCCGACGCCTAACGCCGCGGCCGTCACCTCCTCGGTCAGCCCCGCGAAGTAGCGGCACTCCACCACGCGCGCCTGCCGCGCGTCGAAGGCGGCCAGGTGTTCCATCGCCTCGTCGAGCGCGACCAGGGCGTCGCCGTCGGCCGCCGCCGGCCGCGCGTCGAGGGCCGAGAGGGTGACGGGGCGGGCGTCGCCGCCGCGCTTGGCCGCGTGCGCCCGGCGCGCGTGGTCCACGAGCACGCGCCGCATCGCGGTCGCCGCGACGGCGAGGAAGTGGCCGCGATCCGCCCACCCGGAGCCGCGGCCGTCGTCCAGCCGCAGGTGCGCCTCGTGGACGAGCGCGCCGGTGTCGAGCGTGTGCCCGACGCCCTCGCGCCGCAGTTGCGCGCGCGCGCGCGTGGCGAGCTGACCGTACAGCAGCCCGATGGCCCCGTCGAACGCCTCACGGTCACCGCCGGCGGCCCACGCGAGGCGCGCGGTGACGCTCGGCGCCGGCGGCGACGGGGGGCGCGTGCGGTCGGTGGCTCGATCCATGGGCCGTTGCGCAGAAGAGGACGAGCGCGGGCGCGGGCCGCAGCCCTCCCGCGCGCACAGATGTACGGCCGCCCGGCCCGGGTCGCAACACGCGGCGCGGATCTCGGGGCCCTCCTCTCGCCGCCGGAGTCGTCCGATGCTCGTCGCCCGCCATCCCCTCGTCCTGTCCACGCGCGCCGACCCGGCCTGCATGAGGCGACGCATGAGGCGCGCCGGCGCGGTGGGCGCCTCGCTGAGTGCCGCACTGTGCGCCGGACTGCTTGCGGCGGCAGTCGTGGTGTTAGGCACCGCGCCGGCGCCGGCGCGGGCGCAGGCCGTCGCGGGGCCCGCGGGCGGCGCGCCCGCGTGGGCGGCGCTCTGCCGCGCGGAACTCACGCGGCCGGCCGAGGTGGAGCGGGCGGCCGCCGAGTTCGCGCGGGCGTTCCCGTCCGCGGGGTGGCACGAAGTACTGGTCACCGCGTTGCCGCGCGAGGTGCCCGCCCCCGTGCGCGCGTCGGTGGTGGCGGGGCGCGGTCTCGATCCCCTCATCCTACTGGCGCGCGCGAATCCAGGGGGCCGTGCTGCTGCATGAGCTGACGCACGCGTGGCAGGCCGCGCTCCCGGACGACGCGTTCGACGCGCTGCTCGCCGCGCTCGCCGCGCGAGACCGGGCCTCCGGCTTCGACGCGCCCACCGTCGAGCAGGCGACGACGTCCGTCGCGTTCGGCGTGGCCGCCAAGTTCACCGACCAGCGAGCGGCCGCGCAGCTCGGCGCGCGCCTGCTGGCACGGGCGCGCACCGTCCCGGCGGACCGCCCCGGCGCGTTGGCCGCGCGCGCGGCGGTCCTTGCGCGGCTGTTCGTGGATCCGGAGTGGCGGGCAGTGCGCGCCACGCTGGCCCGCGGGCGTGGCGACGCGCGCGGGCGCGGGTGGGACGCATGGCTCCACGCGCTACTCCTCCTGGAGGTGCAGGCCTACGACGCGCAGCGCCACTGCGTGACCGGCGGGACCGCCGACTGGGGCGACAGCGCGCCAACCCTGGCGAGCGGGCGTTGACGGCGCGTTCCGAGGGACGTCGATCGGTTCGCAGCGATTTTGCAGACGCGTCTGCAAAGTGTCGTGGCACCCCCGCAGCCTGACGCCGCAGACGAGGGGATGACGAGGGGATACTGTTGGCGAAATGGCCCCGAGCTCGCGCTGGAGCCACGCGCGGGCCACCGCCCACTCGCGCTTGACCGTGGCCACCGAGACCCCGAGCACGACGGCGGTCTCCTCGAGGGTGAGGCCGCCGAAGTACCGTACCTCCACCGACCGTGCCTTGGGGGGGTCGAAGGCGGCCAGGCGCTCGAGCGCCGCATGAACGGCGAGCACGTCGGCCGCGCCGTCGGCGCCGTCGGCGCCGGCCGCGACATCCGCCGCGTGGCCGAGCGTGATCTGCCACGCACCGCCCCCGCGCTTGGCCGCCTGCCGGGTGCGCGCGTAATCGACGAGGACCTGCCGCATCAGGTAGGCGGCCGCGCCGAAGAACTGTGCCCGGTTCCGCCACGGCTCCCCGGGCTGCCGCGCGAGCCGCAGGTAGACCTCGTGCACGAGCGCCGTCGCGTTGAGCGTGTGCCCGTCGCGCTCGCGGCGCATCGCGCGCACGGCCTGACGTCGCAACTCGGCGTAGAGGACCGGCAACAGGGCGTCGAGCGCGCCCCGGTCGCCCGCCCCCCACGCGCGCAGTCGGTCGGTTACGCGGTCGGGCACCGGCGCCTCCGCGGCGCCCGGCGCTGTCGAAACCTCACCGCGCTCCGTCAAGCGCTCCGGGCGCGGACCGTATGCGGCGCCCAGCGCGTCACCCGGCATGTGACCCGTCCTCGGCCATGGCGGCCGCCGTGCGCGGTGCCCGGTGCGCGGCGGCCGATCCGTACCGCGCGAGCATACCAGCCACGGCCTCGGCGGTCAATGCGGACCTCGACGGCATGCGGCGCCTCCCTGTCGCTGAGCCGGTTTCGTCGCCCATTCCGCAGTAGTGCGAACAGCGAAACCAGCAGGCCCGCGCCGACAACCCTCGCGAACCGGGCCGGTGCGCGACTGCCTTCGCGACCGCGTTCACCCCATTCCTTAGCCAGCCATGCCTCGGACTCGCCATGCCCGTTACAGGTCGGTCGCCGGCCTTGCCCTCCTCCTCGCCGCCCCCGCGGCCCGCGCGCAGCGCGTCGTCAACATCGACGCCATGCTCTACGGGTTCGCGTACCCGACCGACCCCGCCCCCACGGTCGGGCAACTCATCTCGCCGTTCAGCCTCGCGCCCGACCGCGCGCTGAATCAACTGACCCTCGACCCGGGCACGTACCGGATCACGAACGCCGCGGTGGCCGGCCTCGCCGGCGCGAACGCGGGGTTCACCGGCTGGCGGTACAACAGCGACGCCAACTGGGTGTGGAACTTCGTGGTCGCCGACGACGCGACCAACCGCGTCGTGTATTACGGCGACGCCGGCTACGTCTCGGCCACCCAGCAGGGGATCGCGTCGCTGGCGGCGGTGCAGGGCTACCGCGACACGTTCACGCTCGCGGGCGCGGCGACGCTCGATTTCATGGTTCGCGACTACTATTTGCCCGACAACGCCGGCGGGGTCTCGGTCGCGATCACGCCGGTCACTCCGGCGACCACCGCCCCCGAACCCGCGACGTGGGCGCTCGTGGGCGCCGGTCTCGCCTGCGTCGCCGGGCTCGCCCGGCGGCGGGTGGCGGCCGCGCGCGGGAGGCCGTCCGATGCCTAACGCGCTTCGGATGCCCCCCTCGTCCGCGCGCGCCCTGGCCCTCACCGCCGTCGCGCTCGCCTCGGTCCTCGTGTCTACCCGCGCCGCCCAGGCGCAGACCACAACGTTCGGCTACACGGGCGCGCCGCAATCCTTCGTCGTCCCGGTCACCGGCACGTACCTCGTCCAGGCGTACGGGGCGAGCGGCGGCTCGCTCACGTTTGGCGCGAGCAGCCGCGGCGGCGGCGGTGCGCTCGTGCGAGGCACGTTCACGTTCACGACCGGCGACACCTACACCCTGCTTATTGGCGGGCATGGCGCGGACGGCGTGTCCGCCGCCGGCGGCGGCGGGGGCGGCACCTATTTGATCGGACCGGGGAACGCCATCCTGTTGATCGCGGGTGGCGGCGGCGGGGGCACGTACGGCACGGGCACCGCCGGCGGCGCGGGCCGCGGGGCCGGGGCCAGCCCGGCGGGCGGGACCGGCGGGGCCGTGGGCGGAGCAGAAGCCGGCGGCGGCGGGGGCGGCGTCACGGGCGACGGCGGGGCGGGGGCCGACGGGCCGACCGCCGGCAACGTCGCGACGCTCGGTGGTGGCGGGGGGCGCGCGTACGGTCACGGGGGCGCCGGCGGCGGCGCCGGTCTGGTCGGCATCGGCGGGGTCCCGACCTCCTCGGGCGCTGGCGCCGGTGGATACGGCGGGGGTGGAGGCGGGTCCTTCGACGGCGGCGGCGGCGGCGGCGGCTACGGCGGGGAGCCGGGGGGAACGGAGGCCGGCGGCGGGGCCGGAGGCCAGGGCGGCCCGTCGTACGACGTCGCGGCGGACGCGGTGTTCGGCGTGCAACCGGCCGCCGGGGACGGCGGCGCGTCGTTCACCTTCGTGGCCGCCGTGACCGCGCCCGAGCCGTCGACCTAGGTGCTCCTCGGCGCCGGGCTGCTCGCCATTGGCGGGATCGCGCGGCGACGCCGGATTGCTTAGTACAGCATGCTCGGACAGGCGGGGGCCGTCCGAACTCACCTACGCCTATCCCCACGGGCGGTCGGAAGCGGTGACCGACGCCTGGCACCTCGTCTGGCTCGACCAGCCGGACGCGTGCGCGCGCTTCGTCACCGAGTTCCTCGCCTGACCGCGCGGCGGCACCGACCCGCCGGTCCCTACCCCTCGAACCTTGTAGCCGGAGGAAGCACCGTGGTGCAACGCCTCTACCCGCCCATCATCGGCTGGCGCGCCGTGCTCCTGATCGGGGCGGTGATCGTCGTCGGCCTAATGGCCGGGATCGTCTTCGGGACGGGGCTGGCCCAGTACTCGGCCCGCGTGCTGCCCGCGAGCGCGTGGGTGGCCCGGCACCAGGCCGAGGACGCGCTCTTCGGCGCGGTCATGCCGATCGTGTGGCCGCTCACCGTCGCGGTGCTGGCCGCCGCCGCGGCCGCCGCCCGAGGCGCCCGGGCGCCGTTCGCCGTCGCGGCCGTGCTGTTCGCGGCCGCCCTCGCCGTAACGGTCACGCGCGAGGTGCCGCTCAACCGCGTCGTCCAGAGCTGGGCGGCGGCCGCGCCACCGCCCGAGTGGACCGCCGTGCGCGACCGGTGGCTAGTCGGCCATCTGGCGCGCACGCTGCTTACGGCGGGCGGCTTCGCGCTCGCGGCGGTCGGGCTCGCGCGGGCGTTCGCGCGCGGCGGGACCGACGTGCGTGCGCCGGAAGCGGCCGTCGCTCGCCGGAGCCCGTGACGTGCGCGGTCTCGAGTTGACCGGGGGCGGGGAGCGCCTAACGCCGTCGGCCCGCACGCTCCCGAGAGGGCCGGTGGTGCCGCGGCCGATCGAGACCACCAACCCACGACAGAAGAGAGAGCGTCTTGTGAGCGGCCCTCGGATCGCCCCAGCCCACGCCTGGTGTGCCATGCTCCTGCTCGCCGGCGCGACGTCCGCGTCGGCGCAGACGCCCACGTCGGCCCCCGATCTCATCCTCCGCCACGGGCACATCTACACCGGGGATCCCGCGCACCCGTGGGTCGAAGCGGTCTCGATCCGGGGGGACCGCGTGCTCGCGGCCGGTTCGGACAGCGCGATCGACGCAACGGCGGATGCCCACACCCGCGTCATCGACCTGCGCGGCCGCATGGCCATGCCGGGGATCAACGACGCGCACGACCACGTGGGCGGGGCGCCGTACGGGGTGGAGGCCCGGACGTCGCGGCCCCCGATGGCGGACCCGCCGCTCCAGGACGTGAGCGAGGCGGTCCGCGGCGCCGCCGCGGGCGCGGGCGCGGCGGCGTGGATCCAGGCGAGTGTAGGCGTCACGGTCATCCGGCATCCGACGGAAGCCCGGGCCGCGATGGACCGCGCGGGAGGCGGTCACCCCGTGCTGCTCTACGCCTGGTGGGGGCACGGCGTGATCCTCAACACGCCGGCGCTCGCCGCGTTAGGCCTCGACGACGGCGTCCAAGACCCGCAGGGTGGACGCTTCGACCGTGATCCGCAGGGGCATCTGACCGGCCTCGCCGAGGAGTACGCGGGCAGCGCGATCCGGCGCCGGCTCGGCACCGCGGCGGGCGTGCCCGCGAGCGTGGCCAACCTGTGGGCGTACGCGCAGCGCCGCCTCGCCGAGGGCGTCACCACGGTCCAGATCATGGGAACGAGCGCGACGCCGAGTGCCTACCGGCAGACCCTGGTGCAGGCGGACGTGCCGCTCCGCCTGCGGCTCATGCGCGTGCCGATGCCCGACGAGGACGCGCGCGCGGGTGAACGCGACGGCCGCGGCGAAGAGTCCCTCACCCCGCGGGCTCGAATCGCCGGCGTCAAGTGGATCCTCGACGGCACCCCGCTGGAGGAACTCGCCTACTTGACGACGGACTACCCGGACCGTGCGGGCTGGCGCGGCCGGCCGAACTTCGGCCGCGACTTCCTCGACCGGCAGTTCCGGACGGCGCTCCGCGGCGACGACCAACTCATGCTGCACATCGTCGGCGACGCGATGACGGACGAGGTCCTCGACGAAATGGAGCAGCTCGCGCCGGCCGAGCGGTGGCGTCCGCTCCGGGTCCGGTTCGAGCACGGCGACGGCCTCACGACGCCCGCGCGGGACGCCCGCGCCCGGGCGCTCGGCGTCGTCATCGCCCAGCCGCGGCCGGGGCGCCCGTTCCGCACGCTCTTGGCCGACGGCATTCCCCTCGCCTACGGCTCCGACGGCGGGATGGCGCCCTTCTTCATGTTCGCGCGCATGACGGACCCGCACGACCCGCAGGCGATTACGCGCGAACAGGCGTTGGGCGTCCTCACCAGCGGCCCCAGCTTCGCCGAGTTCCAGGAGCGGTCGAAAGGGACGCTGGCCCCGGGAATGCTCGCCGACCTCGCCGTCCTCTCCCAAGACGCGATGACCACGCCCACGGACGCGCTGCCAGGCACCCGGAGCCTACTCACGATTGTCGGGGGACGGGTCGCGTTTGCCGCGCCCGAATTCACCGCCGGTCGGGGCACGCCGTAGCGGCTTCGACTAGCGTCCCGAAACCGCTCGCGTGTTGACGCAACGCTGCGGCCCGCCTAACGGTGGACCGTCGCAGCGCGGATGAGTTCCGCGACACGGAATGCGGTTGTCGAGCCCGGTCCCACTACTCGTCCCCGGGCCAAACCCGCCTACCCGTTTGAGACGCTCCAGCCCACGTCCCAAAAGGGACCGGAAACCGCCAGGCCGTCGCACGAGCGAGGCCCGCCCCGGAGAGCATCCGACGTGACCACGGAACGCCGTGACCCGCGTGCACCGCTCGGCGGCATGTCCCTCGGCAGGGGACGGGGAGATGGACGGAGCGGCACACGCGTTCAAACCTCGCGTGCCCGGCGGCCGTCTCATCCTGACGCCGCAGCGTCCTGCGTCGGGCTGTCAGCTCGGCGCACCCGCCTGCTGCCGAACCCACCGCGAGCCCGCCATGGTCACCGCCCACCGCCGGATCCTCCTCGCCGCACTGCTGCTGGTGCTCGCGCTGCTCGCGCCGCGGCCCGCCCGCGCCACGTGGTCCATCGTGGTGCTCGACCGCGCCCGGCGCTGGATCGGCGTCGCGGGGGCCTCGTGCACCCCGGACGTCTACGGCATCCTCAATCTCCGACCCGGCGAGGGCGTGCTCGTCGCCCAGGCCATCGGGCACGACGCCGCGATCCAGCGGGCGAACCAGCTCCTCGCCGCCGGCGTCGCACCCGACTCCGTGCTGCGGGTGGTCACGGCGCCGCCCGTGGATCCCGCGCCGTGGTTCCGCCAGTACGCGGCCGCCAGCTTCGCCGGCGATCCCGCGCACGCCGTCGCGCAGTTCACGGGGGATTCGTCGGCCGCGTACCACGGTGCGCGTCGCACGGGGGACGGCACGACCGACGTGCTCGTGCAGGGCAACTCGCTCCCCGGCCCGGCCGTGCTCGACCGGGCGGTGGCCGCGATCGGGGCCGCCCGCCGCGCCGGTCGCCCGCTCTACGACGTACTCATGGCCGGGCTGGCCGCGGGGGCAGCGGCCGGCGGGGACGTGCGGTGCGGGGCGCAGCGCGCGACGAGCGCCTTCCTCGTCGTGGCGCGCCCGGGCGAGCGGCCCTACCTGCCCTACCTCACGCTCGCGGTCTTCCGGGCCGCGCGCGGCACGGCGCACGCGCCGGGCGTGAACGCGGTCGACGTGCTGGCCGGCCGGCTGGCCCGGTGGGAGGCGTCGGGCGGGCCCCGGAACCCGATCACCAACGAGGGCCTGCAGCCGCCCGCGGAGGCGCCGGCCCGGGCGCCCGCGGGTCAGGCGTCGCCGAATGCGCGGGTCGGCGCGGCGCAACGCCGGGAGTCCCACGATCGCGCCCGCGCGCGCTGAACGGGGCGGAACCGGCGCCCCGACGAGGCCGCCGGACGCGGACCCCGACGGCACCCCGCATCCTCGCCCGCGTCCCGGCCTAACGGTTCGGAGACAGGTTGGCCGGTGTCGCAAAAGGGACCGGGCGGATGGGGAAAACGCGGACGGGACCCCACGTGAAGGCCCCGTCCGTCTCCGTCCGGCATTGTTGGCGTCGCGGGCGCGGGGCAGCGCGGCCCCGGGATCACGCCACGTCCTCCGACGACGCCCACGTGCCGCCCGGCTCAGCCCCGTGCGGCCGTCACCGCCCCGTTGAGCCGCGTGAACGTGGCGTCGAACGTGCCGCGTTCCGCGGCGAACCGAAAGGGCTTGACCCGCTCGACGACGACTTCGGTGGTGTCTGGTTCTGTCCGCAGGATGGTCATCACCTCGGCGATGAACGTGTCGCGCGGCATCGCGTTCGGGTCGGTGCCGTGCCCCGGCCCGAGGTCGGTCTTCACGTACGGCGGGATTAGCTCGACGACGTCGGTCGTGGTGCCCCGGAGCTGAGCGCGCAGCGACTGCGTGTACGAGTGGAGGGCCGCCTTCGTCGCGCTGTACGTCGGCACCCCGGCCGAGGGATGAACGCCAGCCCCGACGTGACGTTCACGACGGTCGACCGCGGCTGCCGCCGGAGGAGGGGCAGCAGGGCGGCCGTGAGGCGGATCGGGCCGAGCAAGTTCGTCGTGACCATCGCCTGCGCGTCAGCCAGGTCGTCCGGCGGGGCGGTGAGGTTCTCCGGTCGCTGGATGCCCGCATTGTTGACGAGGACGTTCAGCGCTGGGAACTCGTCTGCCACCCGTTCTCCGAACGCGCGGATGGCGTCGGGGTCCTCGACGTCCAGCGGGATCGCGCGCATGCCGGAGTTGGTCGCCACGACCCGGTCGAGGGCCGCGGCGCGCCGACCGGCGATGACGACCTCGTTGCCCAACGCGGTGAACGCTTCGGCCAGCCCGCGCCCGATTCCGGAGCCGCCGCCGGTGATCAGGATCGTGTTGCCCGTCGTCCTCATCGTGCCGTCCCCGCCGCGGCGGGTGCCAGCCGCTCGCGCAAGAATCGGCCGACCACGTCGAGCGCCTGGGCGGCCGCGTCGAACCGGCCCACACCGGACGCGAACCCGTGCGCCATCCCCTCCCACACGTCGAGTCGCGCATCGCCCCCGGCGTCCGCGGCCCGCTGGACGTACCGGACGGCGTCGTCCAGCAGCACCTCGTCGTCGCCGACGTGCACGCGGACCGGCGGCAGCCCGGCTACGTCGCCGTAGAGGGGCGAGGCGCGGGGGTCGGTCGGCGCGCGGTCGCCGAGGTAGGCACGGATCATTGCTGCGGTTTGCGGTCGGGTGAAAAACGGGTCAGCCGCGGCCCGAGTCTCCCAACTCTCGCCGGCCTGCGCCAGGTCGGTCACGGGCGACAGGGTCGCCGCGCCGACCGGCGCCGGGCGGCCGGCGGTCGCCCGCGCCGTGGTGACGGCCAGCAACGCGAGGGCGAGGCCACCCCCCGCGGAATCACCGGTCAGCGCGATCCGGCGCATGTCGCGATCACGCAGCCCCTCATAGCAGGCCTGCGCGTCGTCGAGGGCGGCCGGGAAGGGGTGCTCGGGGGCGAGCCGGTAGTCGGGGACGAACACCGCGACCCCGGCGCGCGCGGCGATCTGCCCGACGAAGTGCCGGAACGCCTGCGCCGACCCGAAGTTGTACCACCCGCCGTGCAGGTGTACGACCGCCGCGTCGGCCGGCGCGTCGGGCGGCGTGCACCACCAGCCCGCCACGCCGCCGATCGTGTCGGCCTGGTACGTCACCCCGTCAGCGGCGGGCACACGGCTCATAATGCCATCGTACGGCCCCCGGGCGGCCGCGCCCTGGAGCTTGCCCTTGAGCGGCCCGACCTCGGCGCGCATCGCGATTCGCGCCCTTCGATCATGGTCGGTGAGCGGGTGGATCGTCGCCCAGCGCCCGGCACTGCGCGTGCCCTCGTGCGTCTGCATGTGCAACACTCCATTGGGTGAAAGCGGCCGGGCATCACACCAGCCGACCACTTAACGTTCCGTTTAGTAAAGTGATAATCGTGGCCTCAATGTCAATTGTCTTTCCGACGCGTTCTCGTAATACTCCGGCATGTCAATGCCGCCAATCGCCCGTCCGCGGCGCGGCCGTCCGCGGAGCACCACCGCCGCGTCCCATGACGCGATCCTGGACGCCGTCTACGCGTTGCTGCAGGAGCGGCCGGCCCGCGCCCTGACGATGGACGCCATCGCCCGGCGCGCCGGGGTCGGCAAGCCGACCCTCTACAAGTGGTGGCCGTCGAAGGCCGCCCTCGTCTTCGACGCGTTCCATGCGCGGATCGCGACCGGGTCGGCGGCGCCGGCGGCCGGGACCGCCGAGGAGGCGATCCGGGCGAAGGTCCGGCGCCTCATCCACGAGTTCGGCGGCGTGTTCGGCAGGGTCGTGGCCGACCTCATCGCCGAAGGTCAGAGCGAGCCCGACGTGCTCCGCGAGCTGTACGAGCGGCACATGCGCCCCCGCCGGGCGGCGACCGCGGCCGACGTCGAGCGGGGCAAGGCGGCCGGCGAGTTCGGGGCCGAGGCGGATGCGGAGCTGCTGATCGACGCGATCTTCGGCCCGATCTACTATCGCATGCTCCTGCGGTCCGCCCCGCTGACCGAGGCGTACGGCGACGCGCTGGTGAGTCAGGTGCTCCGCGGCGTGCGACGCGCGGGCGATCCGTGAGCACGCCCTCCGCGCCGGGGCGCGCGTACAGGGATTGACGCAGCCGTGCCCCCTCGGGGACTCGCGACCGCGCGCGCAGCCGGCCCCCGTGCCGCGGCTGGTCATGTCTTCTTCCCCGCGTTACGCACGCAGCGGGGCGCCCGCGCCGTCGAGCAGCCGGTCGATGCGGGTCCCCGGAGTCGTCCAGCCGGCGGGCTCGCGCCACGACGATGAGGCGCACCGGTACCGCGCGGTACGGAACCGCACCGTCCCGAACCGGCCGCTCCGGAACCAGACGGAGCGTAGGGTCCCTGGTCGCCCCCGCGCGATGATGGCTGCACGCGCGTATCTGCCGTCGCGAGCGCCGCCCGGGGCCCGCGCGCAGCACGCCGGCAGCAAGCAGCAAGCAGCAAGCAGCAAGCAGCAAGCAGCAAGCAAGGGGCAGGATGCCGTGGCGTGACGACGACGCCGGTGCGGAGCGGCTGACCCGGCTGTGCCGGGAGTTCACGACGTCCGTGCTGGCCGACGACGACGTGACCGAGGGCCCGGGTCCGCCAGCGCCAGGCGCGCCGGCCGCTCGTCGGCGGTCGCGGGCGTCGACGACCAGGTCAAGGTCGGCGTGCGCGCGCGTCTCGGCCCCGAGCAGCGCGTCCATGCCCCAGCCCCCGTCCACCCAGACGTGCACGCCCGCGGCGCCTAGCCAGGACGTGCTCCCCGTGGCGGGGCCAGTCCGTCGGTCAGGTTGGGCTGGGAGTGGGGTGAGCTGACGTGGGCTCGGGGTCGGCGTGCAGCAGCGCCGCGAACTCGTCGGGTGTGCGGTTGCCGAGCGACGAGTGCGGCCGGACGGCGTTGTCGTCGTCGCGCCACGCCGCGATCAGCCGGCGCTGATAGCACCGGTTTGATCTTGGACAGATCCAGCGGTCGAGAAGTGGACACCTTCTCGGGGAGAGGTCGAGGGCCGTAGCGCCGCAGGCGCAGAGGCCACGTCACCCGCTCCCCACCCTACGATGACGCCGGACGGGCGGGCCGCGGGACGACCTCGGCCCCCCGCACCCCGAGCGTCCGACCGTGATCTCCCGGGAGCTGTCCATGACCGTGCGTTACCTCGCGCGTGAGGGCGAGCCCATCGCCGTCCTCGCCCGCCGCTTCGGCCTCAGCCGCCAGACCATTTACAACCAGCTCGCCCGCGCCACGACGGCGCCGGCGCCGCGTCCGCGCCGTCCCTCGGCGCTCGACCCACACCGCGACTACCTCGCGGCGCGTCTCGCTCTGTTCGATCTACCCGCCCCCGTGCTGCTCCGGGAGCTGCGCGCGAAGGGGTACACGGGCGGCCTCACCGTCCTGCGCGCCGCGATGCGCCCGCTCAAGGCGGCGCAGATCCAGCGCGTGACCGAACGCTTCGAGACGCTGCCCGGTCGCCAGGCGCAGGCCGACTGGGGCGAGTGCGGCACGATCACCGTCGGCGCCGAGACGAAGAAGCTGTCGGTCTTCGTCCTCGTGCTCGGCTACAGCCGCATGCTGTACGCGCGCTTCACGACGAGCATGAAGCAGCCGGCGCTCTTCGGCTGTCTGCAGCGCGCGTTCACCGCGCTCGGCGTCCCGCGCGAGCTCCTGGTCGACAACATGAAGGCGTGCGTCGACCGGCACGACGTCGCCGCGGGCGTCGTGCACTGGGCGCCCGCCTTCCTCGACTTCGCCGAGCACTACGGCGTGCTGCCCGTGGCGAGCCCGCCCTACTGGCCGCGGGTCAAGGGCAAGGTCGAGCGCGGGGTCGGGTACGTGAAGCACTCGTTTCTGGAAGGCCGCGCCTTCACCGACCTCGCCGACCTGAACGCGCAGCTCGAGCGCTGGCTCGCCACGGTCGCCAATCAGCGCGTGCACGGCACCACGAAGGCGATCCCTGCGGTGCGCTACGCGGAGGAGCAGCAGGCCATGCGGGCGGCCGCGGCCGTGCCGCCCTACGACGTGCGCCCGGTCGAGCTGCGCGTCGCGGCGCTCGACTGCCACGTGAGCTACCGCGGCGTGCGCTACAGCGTGGCCCCGACCGCGGCGGGACACACGGTCACGATCCGGCCGAGCGGGGAGCTGGTCGGCGACCCCTTCGTCGTGCTGCTTGGTGAGCAGGTCGTCGCCACGCACCAGCGCCGCCCGCGCGGCACGCCCGACGTCACCCTGTCCGAACACGTGGCGGCGGTACGCGCGCTGACGCGCGGCCAGAGCGCGACGGCCCGGCGTCCCGGCCACCACCGGCCGCACTTCGTGCAGCAGCCAGGGGCCGTGTTAGGCATGAGCGTCGACCTGCCGAGCGCGACGCTCGACGCCATCCGGCAGCTCGCCCCCGTGGTCGAGACGCGCGGCCTGGCGCAGTACGAGGCCATGCTCACCGGGGCCGCGGCATGAGCGCGGCCGTCAGCTACGAGCGCGTGCGCGACCAGCTCGCCCGCCTCACGCTCGACGCGGCGCTCGCCTCACTCGACCCCGTGCTCGCGCGCGGGCAGGAGGCCGAGCAGACCACGGTCGAGGTCCTCGACGTGCTGTTAGGCCTCGAACTGGCGGCGCGCTTCGAGCGGCGCATCGCGACCAACCGGAAGCTCGCCGGGCTGCCCGCGCTCAAGACGCTCGAGAGCTTCGACTTCGCCGCGCAGCCCGAGGTGCCCAAAGCCGTCGTCGACGAACTCGCGACCCTGCGCTTCCTGCACCAGGGCGAGAACGTGCTGCTCTTGGGGCCGTGCGGGGTCGGAAAAACGCACATCGCGACCGGCCTCGCGGTCACGGCGCTCGCGCGGGGGCACCGCATCTACTTCCTCACGCTGCACGACCTCGTAACGAAGTCGCGGGCCGCGCGCGAGCGCAACCGGCTCGACGCCTTCCTGCAGCCGCTGCTCCGGCCCGAGCTCCTGGTGCTCGACGAGATCGGCTACCTGCCGCTGGAGCGCCCGGACGCGACCTGCCTCTTCGAGCTGGTCAACAAACGCTACCAATTGCAGAAGTCGATCATCCTCACGAGTAACAAGAGTTTTGGGGCGTGGGACGAGATTTTTCCGGACACCGCGCTCGCGACCGCCCTGCTCGACCGCCTCCTCCACCGCGCGACCACGCTCACCATCCGCGGGGAGAGCTACCGCGTGCGGCACCGCCGCAAGGCTGGTCTGCCCGGCCCACCCCCGCACGCCGGAGGTGCCTCGCCCAGCGCGTAATGTGTCCACTTCTGGACCGCTGAATCTGTCCACGTCGCCGGTGCTGTTGACAGCGCGCGTCGGCGAGGTCGAGGAACCAGTGCGTGGACAGGCACTCGTCCCGGAACTTGTCGTGGAAGCTCTCGACGTAACAGTTGTCGACGGGCTTACCCCGCCGCGTGAAGGCCAGCTCGACGCCGCGCCCGTACGCCCACGCGTCGAGCGCCCGGGCCGCGAGCTCGGCGCCGTTGTCCAGGACGATGCGCGCCGGCGCCCCGCGCGCCGCAGCAATCACGTCGCGGGCGGCCGCCACTTTCCCGCTCGGCCACGAGGCGTCGGGCACGAGGTGCAGGCACTCCCGCGTGTACTCGTCCACGACGCTGAGCGTGCGGAAGCGCCGCCCGTCCGCGAGCTGGTCGCGTGACGCGACCCGTGGATGAAGTCCGCGGTCCACTGCGCGTTAGGCGCCGCGGCGACCGGGCGCGGCACGCGCGGCGTGCTCACGTGCTTGCGCCGGCGCCCCTTGCGCACCCGCAGCCCCTCGGCACGGTACACCCGGAGCACGCGCTTGAGGCTCACGCGCCAGCCGTCGCGGCGCAGCAGCAACGCGAGCCGGCGGTAGCCCCAGCGGGGCCGGTCCGCGGCCTTCGCCCTCAGGGCGTCCGCGAGCGGCGCGTCGCTCGGCCGCGCGCTCCGGTGCTGCCAGCGCGAGCGGGCGAGGCGCGTGAGGCGGCACGCCCGGCGCTCGCTCACGGGGTACGTGGCGCGGAGGTAGGTGACGGCGCCGCGCCGCTGATCCGTCGTCACCAGCTTCGCCCCGCCACGTCTTTCCGCATCGCGACGTCGAGCGACAGGTCGGCCACGAGCCGCGTCAGCCGCCGGTTCTCGTCCTCGGGCTCGCCGCTGGCAAGCTGCTTGAGCCGGCGCACCTCGGTCTGCTGCATGGCGCCGTACTTCGCGCGCCACCGGTACCGCGTCGTCTCGGTCACGCCGTGGCGCCGCGCGACCTCGCGGGCGGTCGTGCCCGCCGCCGTCGCCTCATGCAGCACGGCGACGATCGGCTCCTCCGTGAAGCGCTTCCTCTTCATGGGGCCTCCTCCGCCGTCCGGCGGGGCTAATCCCCAACCTACCCCCTGGCCCCGCTACCAGGGAGCACGTCCGGGACCCCCCGGCGCCCCCGCCACTCGCCCCGTCGGCGGCCGGCGCCGCGCCCGAGCCAACGCGGGCCCGCCTACCGCGCCCCGCGACGCGGGCCGACGCGCACTCGGCACGAGTCGGCACGCGGTGGCCGGCGCGTCCCCGGAGGTGAGTGGGACGCGCGGAACTCACCAGTCCGCGAGACCCGGGCACCGAGTCTCCGTTAGGCGCTGGCCACGGTACTGAGGCGGTCAGCGCCTCGCCCACAAACGACGGGAACGCACCCCTGAGCAGCGTCGGCTCCGCCACTGTCTGGTTCACCACGCCGGTAGCGGTGTGGCGTGTGCATCCCGGGCCGCGCGAGACGGCGTGCGATCGTCGGTACGTGAACCCACTCGGCGTCGCTGCCGTAGGGGCTGGTGGTATGCGACCCTACCCGCGGTACCTCGACTGGCTGCGCTACCTCAGCGCGTTCCTCCTGTTCCAGTACGGCGCGAGCAAGGTCCTGCACCTGCAGTTCGCGCTCAGTCCGGCGCTCGCCCACCGGCCGGTCGGGTCGCTCACCGGCTACGAGCTCACCTGGTACTACTACGGCTACTCCCGCGGGTACGCCTGGGTCCTCGGCCTCACGCAGATCGTCGGCGGGGCCCTGCTCCTGTTCCGGATGACCGCCGTGCTCGGCGCAATCACGATGTTGCCCGTCATCGTCAACATCCTGTTGATCGACCTCCTCATCCTGCCGCCCGACTACGGACCGACCCTCCCCGCCCTCGTCATCTTCTCGACGACGGCCGCGCTCCTGTGGCGCGCTGCTCCCGACCTCCTGCGGGTAACCTTCACGGCACAAGCGCCCGAGCCGGCGCCGTCCCGGACGGCGCACGTCTGGATCCGGACGCTGATCGTGGTCGCGGTGTTGGTCATGAATCTGGTCGGCATGGCCTTGATGCGCCTCCACGCCGCGAAGTAGGCCGCGAAGTAGACGAGCACCGGGAGCCGGAGCCGCGACCTGCAAGTCCGTGCCCTCCCATACGTGGTCCGGCACGGTGCGGGACTCCTCGGGGCAGGAGCCGGGCCGCCCGGGGCGCCCGCGGTCCGCACGCCGTCGACGTGTGGCGCGTCACGAAGGCAGCGACCGGCCACGCCTAACGGTTTCGAGACGCCCCGGCCCTCGTCGGAAAACGACCCGCACGCGGCCGATGCCACCGACGGGGGTGGCGCGGGATGGCCGTGGGGCGCCGGTCGGCCTCACGCCCGGGGTGCCCCGGGCATCGGCCCCTTGCGGCCCAGGTGCATGTCGCCGAAGCCGCTGGCGTACTTGAGGCCGTATGTAGTGCTCCCGGGTTGGCGAGACACCGCTTGCCCCAATCTGTCCGTTATACCTGCTGCCGTGCCCGGTACTGCTGGGGCGCGAGGTAACCCAGCGCCGAGTGCGACGTTACGCCGTTGTCGTCGGCCGCCCAGCGCGGGAGCTGGTCGAGGACCGCGGCGGCCGAGCTGAGGTCGGCGCCGTCGACGTAGTCGCGCTTCAGCGTTTTCAGGAACGCCTCGGCCGTCCCGTTCGACTCGGGGCTGTAGGCCGGCGTCGTCACCGGGGCGAGGCCAACCCGCTCCGCCGCGATCACCGTCTCGAGCGCAGTGTACACCTCCTCGTTGTCGGACAGCCACTGCACCGGCGGCGTCGCGCGCCCCTCGCCGAAGCGCCCCTCGCCGAAGCGCGCCGCGACCGCCTGGCCCATGAGCGCCCGGATGTCCGCGCCGCAGAGGTCACGCGGCTGCCTCAGTGCCGCGAGGCACTCGCGGCCGTAGCAGTCGAGCACGAACCCGATCTCGACCACCTCGACGTTCGTGCACGGCACGAGCAGGCTGTCGCTGCACCACCGCTCGTTCGGGCCGTCGCGCGCGACCCGGCCGGGGTGCGCACGGCCGCTGCGCCGCCGCACACGCACCGGCAGCGTCCACCCGTTGCGCGCCATCACGCGGCGGACGCGCTTCGGTTTGTACTTGGTGCCGCAGGCCCGGTTGACGAGCGCGGTCACGCGGCGGTAGCCGTAGGTCGCGCGGTCGCGGATCACGGCGCGGACCTGCGCGGCCACGGGGCGGTCGTCCGCCCACGTGTACCGGGGCATTGCCACGTTACGTGTTGCGCAGCTGCTGAACGCCCGTTCAGCGCCGCGATCGCCGGAGTTGATGGCCCGATGGCGCGAGGAACGTCCGGCGTGGCGGGTCGGCCATCCCAGAAACGGCCGGCCCGCGCGTTAATGTGACAATGCCGGCAGGCGTCCGGTCTGGACCCACGCGGCCACGTCGGCGAGGTACGCCGGCGCGATGGTCATCGGGCGGGCGTACTCGCCGGGCGTCATCCGGCCAACCCCGGGCTGCATGAGGTGGTTGAGGTCCGGGTAGCGTCGGAGCGCGACGCGCGGGCGCCCCGCGAGCGCCCGTCCCCACGCCGTGAAGTCCTCGGCGGTGGTGAGGTAGTCGCGGCCTCCCGATACCACGAGCACCCGCCCGCCGCCGTCGAGGAAGGTGCGCGTCTCGGCCCACGTGCGCTCGGGGTCGTGCGCGCGCCAGTACGCGAGCGGCCGGCCGAGCACGGTGAGCGTGTCGGGCGCGGTGGGCGCGTCGCCGTGGTCGAGCTCGGCGAGGACCCGGTCGCCCTCGGCGTCGCGCGCCGGGGCGCCCGCGGGCCGGGGCAGGGAGCGGACGTACGCGATCTGGTCCCGGATCATGGCCGACGGCGCGCGGGCGCTCGCCGAGACGAGCACGAGGCCGCACACGGGCGGGCCGCCCGCCGCGGCCACGCGCGCGGCCACCCGCGCCGCCACCGCGGTGCCCTGGCTGAGGGCGAGCACGAAGACGCGGCGCGGGTCCGCCGGTGGCGCCTGCTGGAGCAGCCGCACCGCGGCCACGGCGTCGTCCACGTGCTCCTCGTCGAGGGTGGCTTCGCGGCCTAACGCTCGGAACGCGTCCGCGTGCGCGGTCGTGCGCTTGTCGTAGCGCAGCACGGCGACGCCGCGCGCGGCGAGCGCCCAGGCGACTTCACGGAGTACCTTGTTCGGCCCGACGTCGCCGTCCTGGGTGCCGGGCCCAGAACCATGCGTCAGCACGACGCCGGGGACGGGGCCCGCGGCGGCCGCCGGCCACGCGAGCGTGCCGCGGACGGCCCACGCCCCGTCGCCGACGGTGACGGCGCGCTCGCGCACGGCGACTGGCCTCAGGGTGGACGACGCGGCCGGAGGGGCGCCCGGGGCGGCGGGCGCCTGCGCGCGGGCCGCGGCTGTGAGGCTGGCCGCGTGGAGGAGGGCGGCCGCGAGCGGGCGGACGTAGGCGTATGGCATCGGACGGGTATTCGGGTGGGCGATGGGCGGGGCCTGCGGCGCGGGCGCATGTAGCGCGGCGTCGCGACGAGGCCGAGGGGAACGCGGCGCAGCCAGTCGCAACGGCGCGCGGGGCCTGACGCGTTGCGCACCAGGAGCTGGGCCGAGAGCGCGCCGTCGAGGGCGCGCGCGCCGGGCGGCGGCGCGGGAACTGAGTGGGCGCGGCACGGCGGTGTGATGAAGCGGAAGGGACGAAGTGACCAACGGCGAACTACCGGCGGACGAGTTCGACGCGGCGGTTGGCCTGGCGGCCCTCGGCGGTCGTGTTCGGCAGGACGGGCTTGGCGGCACCGAGGCCGCGGGTGTCGAGCCTGGCGGCGTCGGCGCCGAACTGCGCGACCAGCGCCTGCTTGACCGCCGCCGCGCGTCGGGCCGAGAGCGCCTGGTTGGCCGCGGCGGCGCCCGCGTTGTCGGTGTGGCCCTCGACCGTCAGCTTCAGGTCGGGGTGTGCGGCGAGCATGGCCGCGATCTCCTTGAGCGTGGGCGTGCTCTCGGGACGCAGCGCGTCGGAGCCGGTGGCGAAGTAGACGCCCTGCGTGGCCACGCGCCCGTTCCCCGCGAGCGCGTCGTAGAGCGCCGTGCTGCCGGCCATGACGCGCACGTTGCCGACCAGCACCGGGTTCGCGGCGCTCGCGCTGATGCCGAAGCGGATCACGCGGTCGCGGCCGAGGTCGGCCTGCGGCACGTTCGCCACGCGCGTCTCGCCCATGTAGACCTTCACGTGTTGCCCGTCGGCCTGCACGCGCAGCGGGAAGGGCGCGGTGCCGTAATCGCGCGCCGGCCCGGTCCCCGACGTCGTGCCGTCGACGAACACGCCCGTCTTGCGCGGGCCGGCGACGACGTGCGCCTGCTCGGCGCCGCGCGCCTTGGGGCCGAAGTACACCTGCTGGTCCCACCCGCTCGGCGCCGCCAGGTCCAGCTCGATCGTGAAGCGCTCGGGCAGCGTCTCGGGGAGCGGGATCGCGAACGCCCCGAAGCTCGTCGCGCGCAGCCAGCGCCCCCCCTGCCACTCGACCACCTCGAACGTGCCCTCCTCCCACTTGAGGCGGCGCGGGAAGTCGCCGACGTTGTCGGCCGCGAAGTCGTCGACGTAGAGCGGGCGCGCGCCGGGCGTAAAGTCGTAGTTGGCCCAGGCTGCGCCGAACGACGGGCCTTCGCCGACGCCGGCGCTACTGAGGC